>JBOHVN010000135.1:0-6144 GCA_050735675.1 Binatia bacterium
CCCCAAGGTCTTCATGCTTTGACAGAGGTGCTGCCTTTCGGTCCTGCAGAATTTACAAAATCCGCAGGTGATCGAACAGATCACCACGACGCGGTCACCGACGCGAACATTATCGACATCCGGGCCGATCTCGACGACCTCGCCCAGCCCATCGTGGCCGATGGTCATCGGAAGATCTGGAACCGTTTTCACTTCCGGGCTGTACTGCACGGCGTCTTCGCGCATGTGCAAATCGCCGTGATTGAGACCGGCCCGCAGTACGCGAACCAGCGCCTCGCCGGCGCCGACATCCGGAATCGGAACTTCTTCGACCCGTAAAAGGTTGCGCGAACCGTGGGTGCGCTCGAAGCCATGCAAGCGCGCCGCCTTCATTGTACCCTGCATGTTCGTGTCCTAGCTTCTATTCGATCGGCGAGCTTTTCTGAGCAGCCCTTCATAACAGCTCGGTCTTCGGTCTCGAATCCGGGGTTGAACGCGGAACTCGAACGGAGCAGCCGATATCGAAAGGTCTCAAGCGGTTGCTCTTTCCTTCTGCGTGCACCACGGAACCATAGAGCCCATGCGGCAGGAAGCGCCTACCTCTGCGAGAGCCGACTCGAAGATCTGATGAATTTCTGGGTCCTCGTCTTCGTATTCGATTTGATTTCCCCCCTGCTTGACGTCCACTTCAATGGGTTTTTCGTCGGTGAGCGCGACAAATCGGAAGCGCCAGCTATTCCACCTCAGGGCAAGATAACGTGCAGGGTCGGCACCGGAGTTGAAATGTTGGTGAAACCACTGGTTCGGCGGCACAACGACACTTCCCGGTTTCCAGTCGACGCGGACCATGTCGCCGTTACTGCACCAAAGCAAAGAATATCCTCGGCCGCCTAAAATGATGACATGGGCACCCGGGCCATGGCGATGCGCTTTTTTGTAGCGGCCCACCGGGAACTCCGAGATATGCGAGCCCATCACGTTGCCGGCCAGTTCGAAATTCACATTTCTGCCGCCGGCGCCGCGCTCTTTCCAGTCGTACAGTTGAATCTCACGCACGTTCGGCACGAAGTTGACTTCCAGCTTCCGCCCCCAGAGTTTTCCCTTGCCGGTGAAATATTCCTCTTCTTCGGGCGGAAAACGGTCGGCGAAGGTGAAGCCATCGCCAAAGATGAAATCCAGGTTGTGGAACAGGTTCATCATGAAGGGCGCGTTGGTCACGGCAAAATATCTCGCCGAGGCGTTTCCCTGGCCGTTGAAGTGTTGGTAGTGGGCGTTGAGCGGAATCGCAAAGAGACTTCCCGGATGCCATTCGAAGGTGTGCTTCTTGCCGTTTCTTTGCCAGATGGAAGTGGCCCCATGTCCATCGAGGATATAGACCATCTCTTCATAAAGATGCTTTTGCTCTTTTAGCTGTTTTCCCGGCGGTATCTCGCACACGTAGCCGTCGTTGGTGCCGCCCGCGCCGTCGAGATTGACGAATGCGGCGAGGCCGCCTTTGTGCTCCCATGGGGAGACCTCGACCTTTCCGAGGTCTTCGATAAAAAAACCCCGGTTGATGGGGATCTTTTGCGCCCGTTGCCAGTCGTCGTAGGTGTCGACTCTGTCAGCGTGGTTATATCTCATGGGACGTTAGTCTCCTTACCGGCAGGGACTGATTCTCCCGGCGTCATGAAGCTGTTCGACCGGCGCGTTTGCCCGCCGCTTGGTTTGCTACACCGGCGGCCACGCCCACGGGAAATTCATTGCCGCAGTTAGGGCAATGACAGTAAGCTTGCGGCAAACGAAAAAATTCCTCGCCGGCCATAAACTTATCATGGCACTTCGAGCACTCGACGTATTCAAAATCGGCCATGCGCTGCATCCCCTATCCCCAAGGCTCGACGGGGATTTACCCCCACTTTTCTCTTCGATAATATTTAGCGGAACGATGCGCGACAGCACTTCGTCGGAAATAGTCATGCAGGTCCGCGCCAAATGCATTCGTCGAGATCTGCTCCGGCGCGGGCACGGGTTTCGCCATATTCAATATCCCTTCTGAGTTTTTAAAACATCAGTGAGTTCGAGCGGACGGTTGTTTTGACATTCTCCTTTAATAAGGATCGGCCCAACGTTACTAACGGGGTTTTCCCCTGTCAAGCTGCGCCTCCTGGGCATCGGGTTCAACACTGCCCGGGCACCTGCGAAAGAGGGAGTGAGGCAACGGACGAAAGAGCAGAGCATGGGGCCAACGTCGTAAAGATGAGAATCACCAACCATTAGGATTAATGCAGTGGTCAAGAACGGGGCGCGTTTGCTTGACACATTCCGTCTATCGAGGCTATACGATAACAAACTTCATCAGCGATCAAAAAACGCGGTCGGAGATGCTGTTTGTGAGAGCCCGAACCTCCGTGAAGGCAAGAGTTGTCGCCATGTTAATCTCGCTCGCCGTCCCAATTTGCGCGCAGGCGGATTGGAATGAGACGCTCAACGCCGCGAAGAAGGAAGGCAAGGTGGCCGTGATCACGGACGTGACTGCGGCGATGCGCGATACGCTCACGATTTCCTTCCAAGAAAAATACGGCATTACGGTGGACTTGTTTGGCGCCCTGGGCCGAGAAGTCCCGCCCCGCATCGCAGCGGAACGCAAGGCTGGCCGTTATCTCTGGGATGTATTCGTTCACGGAACCACCACGGGACTCGAATCGATGATTCCCATGGGTGCATTCGACGCTCTCGAACCCGATCTCATCGCGCCCGACGTGACAGACCCGAAATCCTGGCGGGGCGGGATGGAGTTTCTCGATCCGAACAAGATGCTCCTGACAATGACTCCGTTCCAGCGCGGCACCATTTTTTTCAATCCCAAGCTCGTGCTCGCAAAGGAGTTTAAATCCCATAAAGATCTTCTCGATCCCAAATGGAAGGGAAAGTTGGTCCTGGACGATCCGCGCCGGGCAGGACCGGGCCAGGCGACTTTTACTTTCTTCTACCTGCATCCGGATCTGGGTCCGGATTTTATCCGCGCGTTAGGCAAGCAACAGATCACCATCATGAAAGATTTTTCCCAGGAGGTGGACGCCGTCGGCCAAGGCCGTTATCCGGTGCTGATCGGCACCGCGGACTTCGTGGCGATCACGCGGGCGAAACAGGGTGTACCGATCGCGATTGTGGATCCCAGACAATTAAAGGAAGGCACCGATGTCAGCCCGGCGAACGGCGCGCTGGCATTGTTCAACAAAGCTCCACATCCCAATGCTGCCAAGATTTATATCAACTGGCTCTTGAGCAAAGAAGGGCAAACCGTCTTTGCGCGCGCCAGCGGTTACGTCAGCGCCCGCGTGGATGTGCCCACTGGCCATGCGGAGCCTTGGCGCATCCCGCAACCGGGGGCGATCAAAACCTATACCAAGGCAGCGATGCAGGTGAAAGACAAGTTGATGCCTTTGTTACACGAGGTATTCGGCAACCCATGAACCAAACTTTTCTCGAAGTCCGAAATCTGGTCAAAAATTTCGGCAAGCTCACCGCCGTCGATAACGTTTCCTTCAAAGTAGAACAGGGAGAAGTGGTGACCCTGCTTGGACCAAGCGGCTGCGGCAAGACCACCACTCTGCGGATGGTTGCGGGGTTCGAAAAGCCCAACGCCGGAGAGGTGGAAATCGCTGGTCGCATGGTGGTTTCCACGAGCCGAAGGATTCAAGTCCCGCCGGAACGGCGCGACATCGGCATGGTCTTTCAGTCCTACGCGATCTGGCCTCATATGACGGTATTTGAAAACGTGGCATTCCCCCTCAAGGTCAGAGGCACCGGCCGCCGGGAAATCAAAGAGCGAGTGGAAAAGACACTGGATCTCGTCGGTCTGGCCAAATTTTCCGATCGTTCCGCGATTTTGCTTAGCGGCGGCCAACAGCAGCGGGTTTCCCTGGCGCGGGCGTTAGTGTACTCGCCGAGCATACTCTTGTTGGATGAACCATTGAGCAACCTCGATGCGAAGCTGCGCGAACAAATGCGCATAGAGCTCAAGCGCTTGCAGCAGCAACTCGGCTTCACGGTGCTTTTCGTGACCCATGACCAGATCGAGGCCATGTCGTTGTCGACGCGTCTGGCCGTGATGAACCAGGGCCGCATTGAGCAGCTCGGCCCGCCTCAAGAAGTCTATGAACATCCCCAGACACCCTTCGTGGAGGATTTTTTGGGGCGCATATTGAGGTTTAGGGGAACCGTCACCGAACGGCAACCGAGCTATCAGGTCGTCGAGTTCGACGGGGTCAAGAACGTTCCTGTGCGTGTCTCGGACGGCGCGGAACAGGCTGCAGTGGGCAAGAAAGTTCTGGTTGCAATTCGTCCCGAAGACATTCGGGTCGAAAGAGATCACTTTACCGGCCATGGGAACGTCATACCCTGCGCTGTGGAGAACGTTCTCCATCTGGGTCGGGAATGCGAGCTTGTGCTGCGCGTTGCCGATCGGCTTTGCACGATCACGGTCCCGCGCAAAAGCGCCTCAAAGCTCGGCCAAACCATCGGACTTCACTTGCCGGCTGAACATCTGCGCGTTTGGACCGCTGCCGCGGCGCCCGAAGAAACCGGGGCGGAGCAGATGATCCGAGCAGGCTCCGCGATCTGAGATTCGGAGCGTTAGGAATGTTTGACGATGGCAGACGTTACTGTCGCTGAGGCGATCCCGCAGCGCCGTATTCTCAGGGTGGAGCCCTCCAGCCTGCTGATCGGTCTGCTGTTCCTTATCGTTGCTTTTCTAGTTTTGACGCCGCTGTTCCTGCTGCTCGTCGGCAGTTTTCAACTCGCTAGGCCGGGAGAAGCTCCGGTGTACGGACTGGCGGGATGGAAACGGGCCTTCAGCGATCCCTCGATTCTGGAAGCGTTGTGGAACACGGTGTCGCTTGCGGTTGTGCGGCAGGCCATCGCATTGGCCATCGGCATTATTCTCTCATGGCTTATCGCGCGCACCGATCTGCCCTGGAGAAAAGGTCTTGAGTTCATATTCTGGATTTCGTTCTTTCTTCCCTCTTTGCCCGTTGCTCTCGGTTGGATTTTGCTTCTCGACGGTAAGTTTCGGCTGCTCAACCAGTGGCTCCAGGCGCTATCGCTTGTATCCGGTCCGATTTTCAACGTTTACTCCTACTGGGGAATCGTCTGGGTCCACATGACGACGAGTCTTGGCGTCAAGGTGCTGCTCTTGGCGCCCGCGTTTCGCAATCTCGACGCAAGCCTGGAGGAAAGTGCGCGCAGCTGCGGTGCCACTCCTGTCATGACGCTAATCCGCATCGTGGTGCCGCTTATGATGCCTGCAATCCTGGTCTCCACGGTTTTGGGGTTGATCCGATCGATGGAAGCCTTCGAGATCGAACTCTTGTTGGGGGTTCCCATCGGACTGTTCGTTTACTCGACCAAAATTCGCGATCTTGTCGCCTATGAGCCGCCCGATTACGCCTCCGCCACCGCGCTGGGAAGTATTTTCTTGTTGCTGCTTCTCGTGATGGTTGCGTTGCAGCGCAGTTACCTCGGCCAGCGCCACTATCGCACCGTGACGGGACGCGGCTTTAGCACCAACCTGACGAGTCTGGGACGATGGCGCTGGCCGATATTTGCGATGGTCGCGCTGACGGCTGTTTCCGTCACCGTAGTGCCCTTGGCCATGCTCCTGATGGGCACGTTCATGAGAGCCTTCGGCTATTTCAACATTCCGGATCCGTGGACGATGGAAAATTGGCACCGGGTGCTCGCTGACTCTAGCCTCATACGCTCGCTATGGAACACTGTCTTCGTCGGGCTCGGTACCGCGGTGACCGGCGCGCTATTTTATTCGCTCATTGCCTACGTGGTCGTGCGGCGGCATTTCAAGGGCAAAGCTGTGTTGGACTTTATCTCGTGGCTGCCCTGGGCGGTGCCGGGAATTCTCATGGGCTTGGCGCTTCTCTGGACTGTTTTTGAAACCAGAATTCTGCTGTTTCTCTACGGCTCGGTTTACCTTCTTATCATTGCGCTGTTCATCAAGAGCATGCCTTTTGGAGTGCAAATCTCTAAGAGTGTGCTAGTGCAGTTGGGGCCGGAGCTTGAAGAAGCAGCCAGGATCTCCGGCGGATCCTGGCTGCAGACTTACCGCCGCGTGCTTGTCCCGCTGCTCACCCCGACGTTGATCGTGGTCGGCCTGCTCGGCTTTATGTC
>JBOHVN010000136.1:0-46406 GCA_050735675.1 Binatia bacterium
AACACCCTACACGACTCTTTGCTGTCCACTTTCAGCTCAAAATGATAGAAGTATGTCACAGAAACAACTTGGCCCATGTCGCACCCGTAAGATTTTTTACGAGTTTCGCGACAGAAACTAGACTAGCGGGTTGCTGAAAAACTCTCTCGAGTCCTTCGACGGGGCTCAGAGCCAGTCCTGAGCTTGACGAAGGAACGAACGGAGGGGATTCGATATCATTGTTGATTTTCCGTTCATGCTGAGGCTCTCGAAGCATTCCGAAACTTTTTTCAGTAATCTGCCAGTTGTGCTTTACTCTCAGCACAAAGGAGAAAAGCCATGCTATCAGCCATCGTCCTGTTGAACACTGAACGAGACAAGACCAACCAAGTCGCCGAAGCGCTCGCCGACATGGACGGCGTCAGTGAAGTTTACTCCGTCGCGGGTCGCTACGATCTCGCCGCAATCGTGCGGGCAAGCGATAACGATCAGTTGGCGAAAATTGTGACGGAACACATTCGCGCGGTTCCCGGCATCACGACTTCAGAAACTCTGATCGCGTTCCGCGTCTACTCACGCCACGATCTGGAGCGGATGTTTTCTATCGGCATGGAAAAGGTTTAGCGGGCTGCTGAAAAAGCCTCATCTGCTTCGAGGCGATTGAGCGCAACGCTACAACGTACTCGCTCAGTACGCCTGCGCTGAGCTTGTCCTGAGCCTGCCGAAGGATCGATTTCTCGCGCGCCTCGCATCTGAGATCTTTTTGAGCAGCCCGCGAAGAGATTATTTATTTCGGCGCAGGAATTTAACGGGCAGCGGCACGATAAGCGGCAAGGAGGAGATTGCGAAATCGTCGCGCGAACTCCGTTGCGTGATGAAGTTGCATCCAGAATTGTCAGCTCAGGTTGGCGTCGACGCTTTCCGCGAGGAAGTTAGGATAAGCGCGCCTGACGGGGCCAGCACTCTTGACGTCGATTGCGTGGCCGTTTTGGCAAGCCACCGTTGCCGCGCACGACATAACCTTCTGAAAGAGTTCGGCGCGAAATCGTTTGTTCTCAACCAGGTATGACCGAGCGGAAAAATATAACCGGCCGGTACGCGCAAGTAGATCGAGCAGTTCCAAACCGGTGTGCGCGCGCGGGTCAGAGGCCGGGTAATTCATCAAGTCTTCGAGCGACATGTCCGCGCTGACCGGCAGGCCCTTGAGGAAGTTGAGGATCCGCGTGGTGACGAACAGCGTGTAGATGTCGTCGCGGGTGAAATTCTCGGTTTCGATCGCCAGCGCGGTGAGGCGGGCTTTCATGAAATCGTTTTCGTTCAACACGAGGCCGCGGGCGATCGGCGAGTTCGGCGTGCGATAAAACGGCGAGGCGCCGAGCAGGACCGGCAGGCGCGCATTGAACGCCAGAGTTTGCACCATGCTGTCCAAGCTTTCGTTGGGCAGGCCGAGGATTTGATAGGAGACGATTTTGAAACCGAGCTGATGGGCTCGATTCACAACTCTCACATAAGCTTCGAGGGTGTGCGGCCGCTTGGTGGTTTCGCGCACGGATTTGTCGGAGCTCACCAGCGCGAGGTTCAGGTGCGAGAAGCCGGCCCGATACATCAGCTCGAGTAATTCGTCGTCCAGGCTCAAGTAACTGATGCCGTTCATGGCGACGAATTCCATCTCACGGTTGGGAAAGCGAACGATCAGCCGGCGGCAAAGCTCTTTGAAGGTTTGTTTGTAATAAGTCAGATTGTCGTCCTCAAAATCGATGACGCGGTAGCCTTGCCGGTAGCGCAATTCGATTTCTGCGAGGACGCCTTCCAGCGAGCGCCGCTGGTAATTCGTGCCGAAGGTGGTGTGCACCGAGCAGAAAGAGCACTTGTGCGGGCAGCTGCGCGAGGTGATCATGAAGGTCAGGGATTTGCCGGCAAGCGTGTACGACGCCGGAGTCAAGTCGCTGAGGTCGGGTATCGGCAGATCATCGATCGAGAAGTTGCCCTGCATCGGGTTGAAGGCGCATTCGCCGTTACGCTTGTAGGCGAGATTTGGCACGTCTTCGACGCGCGTTTGATTCTGAAGAGCGCGCAAGAATTCAACCAACGGCTTTTCGCCCTCGCCGCGAATCAGATAATCCACGTGCGGCGATGCCAGCAGCGACTCCGGCACCGCCGATGCGTGGGAACCGCCCATGACGACGATGGCGTTCAGGTGTTTCTTCACGCGCGCGGCGACTTCGAGGGCTTCGCGATAATAGGGCGTGAACAGCGAGGAGATGCCGACAACGTCGGGCTTGAGCTCGGCGATTTCCCGCTCGATCTCGTCAAACGATTTGCCAAAGTGGTAGTACTGATAAAAGGTCGAGAACGGCGATTTGTCGGCGGCTGAATAGTAATCCGACAGATATTCTAATTCTTTGGGAATTTGCGTCGTACTTCGCCCATGGCCGCCGTGAAAGTCCTTGATGCGGATCTCGACCTCGGGTAGATGTTTTCTGACCGCGGCTTTGAGATAAGCCAGACCGATGGGCTGCAAGCGCACTTCGGTATCGTAAAAGTCCTGGACCGGCGGTTGGATGAGAAGAACTTTCATGGATTCGTTGGGCGCTTCCCCGGTTACTCGAAATCGAATATAGCACGGGCGGTCAGCAAGACTTCAATAGAGCGGCCCCATGAGCGGGCTTTTTTGAACGCGCCGCTAAAATTAAATGACGCTGAGCTACTCGAAAGATAACCTCGCGATCTACGCTTACGGGTCGTTGTTGAGCGATCCGGGAGAGAAATTGGCGCCGCGAATCATCGCCGGTATTCCGCGCTTGAGCCCGTGGCCGATCGAGTACGCGCGCAGAGCGAAACTGCGCGGCAATGGTCCGACCCTGGTGATTCACGAGTCCGGGGCAAGCGTGCGGGGGAAGCTTCTAATCTTGGATGCGCAGGTCGACGCCATCGACCAGGTCGAAGAGTGGCTCTGGGAACGAGAAGGCAAGCCGCCGCGCGCGGGTCTCAAGCGAATGGAGTGGAGCGGGTTTCGCCAGGTGCTTTATTGCGATCTCGAATCGACCCTCGGCGAAATAGATTTGAACGCTGATGCGCTGGCGCGCTTCGCCATCGACAGCGTGCGCAACAATCCCGCGCGCAATGCTATCCGGTATCTGGCGCAGAATATCGAGCAAGGTGTCATTACGCCGTTAACCCACAGGTACCGGGAGGCAATTCTGCGCGTCACTGGCACGCCGGATCTAAGGCAGGCGGAAGAATTACTTCTGCGATCCGCTCGATAAGGCGGAGACTAACGCCGGTTCTCAAGTCGTCATTGAGCGCTGGTTTCGTTCAATCGCAGCGACTTGGTGGTGCCCATTTGCCGAGTTTGGCGGCTGGCGACTCGCGGTTCATTTGTGTTAAACATCGAGCTTAGCGGCGAGCCATTCAACGGTGCTGAGAAGGAATCAAATCCATGAAAATCGGCAAAATCGCAAACGTCGAAACGACGATATTGGAAATGCCGTACACAAAACCGCTGGTGACGGCGACCAATAATTTTACCGTCGCCCGCGGCCTGCTGGTTAAGGTCATCACCGACGGCGGCATCGAAGGCTACGGCTACTCGGATCTTTTCCCGCGCACCGGCGAGACGCCGCAGACGGCACAGCATGTCATCGAAGCGGTTTTGAAGGCGAAGGTCGCCGGCAAAGAGCTGGAGGACCTGGCGCGGATCCGCGCCGACATCGACCATGCATTGACCGGCAACCCGCGCGCCAAGGCAGCTTTGGAGACGGCCATGTACGACGCGCTGGCGCGCGGTTATCACGTGCCGCTTTACATGATGCTCGGCGGCCGGTATCGCGGCGAGATCAAGGTCATCAAAATGGTCAGCGTCGGCGCGCCCGATGCCATGGCCGAGGAGGCGAAGCAGCTGGCGCGCGACGGCATGGCTCTGAAGCTCAAAGTGAGCGGCAGGATCGAAAAGGATTTGCCGCGCGTCGCCGCCGTGCGCAAAGCGGTGGGCGACGATGTTTTCATTAAGATCGACGCCAACGAAGCGTATGACGCCAAGACCGCGATACGCCTGGCCAAGGGTTTGGCGGATCATGGCGTAGAAGTCTTCGAGCAGCCGGTGCCGCGCGACCAGCTCGACGCTTTGTGGGAAGTAAAAAAACATTCGCCGATCAAGATCGAGGCCGACCAGTCCGTGCGCACGGCGGCAGATGCGCAGATGCTGATCAAGAACCGCATGATCGACTCGATCAACACCGGCATTGCCAAGG
This sequence comes from Binatia bacterium, assembly GCA_050735675.1. Classification (GTDB taxonomy): domain Bacteria; phylum Desulfobacterota; class Binatia; order UBA9968; family UBA9968; genus DP-20. Next base: position 4,230 of record JBOHVN010000136.1, read on the forward strand.
TCGGCAGCATCGGTGAAGTGCGCCGCATCGCCGAGCTGTGCGAGATGAACGGCATCCGCTGCGCGCTTTCGAATACCGCGGGCAGCATGGTCGGCGACGCGGCCGCGGTGCATCTGGCCGCGAGCACCCGCGGGATTTCGCCTCTATGCGAGGTCGGTGAGTTCGAAGTGATTACCGGCGATCCGTTCTTCGGCTTGTCGGTGGAGAAGGGAACCATCAGCGTGCCGGAGGGCGAAGGGCTGGGAGTGAGTCCAAGGGGGTTCTAGGTTGGGTGAATGGAGTACCGGAAGACGTGCTAATCGTTCCAACGGCTTGAACGGATCCCGGGCTCGATCCGGGAGATTGAACGGCTTGAACGGTTTGAACTGTTCAGCTGAAAGAAAAAATATCTATGCCAGACCTACGTGCGTGGCTTACTGAAGTCGACAAGCTCGGCCAATTGATGACTGTCGAGAATGTTCACTGGGATTTGGAACTCTCGACGCTGACGGAAATCATCAACGAGCGCTCGAAGACGCGGCCCGCGATCGTTTTCGACCGCATCAAAGATTATCCGCAAGGTTATCGCGTGGCGGCGAATCTGGTTTCTTCGACGGGGCGTTTGGCGCTCACCCTCGGCATGAAGGCCGGCTTGAGTGACATGGACTTCATCCAAGCGTGGCGCCAGCAAGTGAAAAAAATTGCCCCTGTCACGGCTGAAACCGTTTCTACCGGCCCGCTTTTCCAGAACATCCAGAAGGGCAAAGACATCGACGTGCTCAAGTTTCCCGTGCCGCGCTGGCACGAGCTTGACGGCGGGCGTTACATTGGCACCGACGACTTGGTGATCACGCGCGACCCGGAAGAAGGCTGGGTGAACGTCGGCACGTATCGCGTCATGGTGCACGGCCCGGACCGTCTGGCGCTTCACATGTCGCCAGGAAAGCATGGCCGGGTGCACAAGGACAAATATCACGCCCAGGGAAGACCGTTGCCGGTGGCGGTCTCCTTCGGCCATCATCCGATTAATTTCGTGGTGGCGTCGACCGACGTGCCCAACCGCGTCAATGAGTATGACTACGCCGGTGGTATTCTCGGCCGCCCGCTGCAAGTCGTGAAGGGTCCGCTGACGGGTTTTCCGATTCCCGCCGACGCCGAGATCGCCATCGAAGGCGAAGTCGCCGTCGAAGACGTCAGGGCCGAAGGGCCGTTCGGCGAGTGGACCGGTTACTACGCAAGCAATCAGCCGGCGGTGCCGGTGATTCAAGTCAAGGCTGTCTACTTCCGCAACGATCCGATCCTGTGCGGCTTCCCGCTATTGAAGCCGTCCAGCGGTGATAACCTGCATTTCTCTTTGATGCGCTCAGCGCTGATCTGGAACGCTCTCGATGAAACCGGCGTGCCGGACGTCAAAGGCGTGTGGTGCCACCCGGCGGGAGGGCGTTTTCTTACCGCCGTCGCGATCAAGCAGCGCTATCCGGGCCACGCGCGCCAGGCGGGAATGATCGCCAGCCAGTGCCGCTCGGGTGCCTATCTCGGCCGCTATGTGGTGGTCGTCGACGACGACGTCGATATCACCAACTCGGAAGAATTTTTGTGGGCGCTGAGCAGCCGATCCGATCCCGCCGAGTCGATCGAAATTCTCCGGCGCGCCTGGAGCGGGCCGCTCGACCCGCGCATCCCGCGCGATCGAGTCGGCCATAGCTCACGCGCCGTGATCGACGCCACGCGGCCCTATGAATGGCGCGAAAAATTTCCCAAAGTCAGCGGCGCGAGTCGCGAATTAAAAGACAAAGTCGCGAGCGATTGGCGCGAGTTTCTCGACCGGAAGATCGGCGGGAGATAGCGCAGCGCATACGCGCTTCTAAAGGCGTGTGTCGATCGTTTGAGTTCCGCAAAGGTGGCAGTGGAACTGTCTGGAGCGGCAATCGATTCCCGCGCCCTGCCCGGAGTGCTTAGCCAGTTCGGGCCCGCGTGCATCGGCTCGTGATTGCGGTGTCAGAAATATCGCCAGTTCGGGCCATGTTCCTCCAGTTCGAGTTGTGCGGCTAGATGGAAATCCACACTGTCCATGGCGAGTTCCGCGGAATGCGTCGATCCTAATCTAACCTTGATGTTTTCGTTGATCAGCCGGTAATACTCCGCTGAGGACTCCCAGCTCATCCCGTCAATAATGCCGCCACAAGTCGAGAGCCTTAAGTTTACAAGCTCCATGGTGACCGCGGATTTTCTCCAGAGCGGCGGATATGATCGTTACCTGAGAAAGATTTGCCGCATCTTGATGACTCAGGTTCAGCAGATGAGCAATGCAGTCGGTCGCTATTTCCTGCCTGGAACAAAAGTTACGAGACCGCAAGGCGGATATGTTCTCTGGGTCGAACTGCCGTGCTCGGTAGATTCGCTTGAGTTACATCGCCGAGCCTTGCAGGAAAAGATCGGTATTGCGCCCGGCCCGATTTTTTCCGCCAAGCAGAAATATAAGAACTTTATTCGGCTCAGTTGCGGTATGCCGTGGTCCGAGAAAGTCGATAGAGCGGTGCAAACTCTGGCCGACTTGGCGCGGAAATCAGTTTCCTAATCGACCGCGCCAGGTAGTTGGATCGATCAGAAGAGCAAACCGCCGGACAGGATTAGCGCCGCCGCGCAAACGGAGTGAAGCAGAACCGAAGAAAAGATGCTCTCCGAACGCTCTCGTGTTATCCCGGATGCGATTCCGAAAGTGAGAGCAGCTTCGATAGTGACCAGCAACCTACTCATTTGGATCTCGCCGCTTGACAAACTGAGGAGCAGAAGCACCGAGGCCGCGGCATACAGTGCGCTCGAAATTAAAGTAGGCCAGGATCGCCACCAGTGGCCACCGCTTCTTTGTATCGGCAGGCGTGACGCAAGAGATCCGAGAATCACACCTCGAAAAAGCAGCTCGGCTCCTATCGGAAGAAGGAAAGCGGTAAATCCGTTCAGGTTTTGAGGCTCTATCCCATAACCGAGCGATCCAGGGGTCCAGACCCCGCCGGTCACGGCCGCGATAAATGCGGCGGGGAGCGCGATCAGCCAGCCAAAACCCGTAGGTGCTCGCCAACCATAAAGTCCCGGAGTCCGACGCGCTTTCAACCAGAATAGAATGCCTGCCGTGACGGGAAAAATCACAGCGGATAAAAGCACCGTTTCTGGCGCTATATATCCACGATCGCGGAGCAGGTTGCCGACGACAATAAGCGTCAGTGCTGGCAACAATGCGGCTAGAGTAAGGAACCCTGCTTGGGGGATTTCCGAAATGACATCAATGATGGTCGGGTGCCGGAAAACGTCCCGCACCGCCGCAACGATCTGACCCGGCATCAGGCCTGTGTCAGTGTCGCGCGGAGAAGCGCCAATCTCTGCTGAGCCGCCCCAGCGGTTTTGCGAGCCACCTCGCACCGCCGGGTCCAAGAGATTCAGGTGTTCATACGCTCGCTCAAGCGTTGTTGAAAGCGCGCGATCGACCTGACGCACGTCATAGGTGGAGGGAGCATTTTGAAATATCAATACTCCCAACCGCTCCCCGTAAATTCTTCGAAGCTGCCGTTCGACTTCGTTGATGCCAGCCGCAGAATGGCAGGCAACGACGACGGATCCATTGGCGATTTCGGCTCGTGCGAGTTCATCAATTTCAGGCAGGCCGTCAAAATCCTCCGGTGAATAGATCAGTTCGTCAATGGCACGGAGTCGGTCGGCGATGTACTCCAGAAGATCAATTTCGGCCCACTGTCCGTAATGCTTAAATATTAGCTCCTGCTGCTGTAATTCTTTCAACATTGTGGAGGTTGAACGGAGCAGGTCCGGCGGAAGCGCGGATAAATAGGTCGCGTCGAGACCGTGAGCATCGATGACGCCTTCGAGACGCAAGAGGGGCATGACCCTGGCAAGCACTTCAGAGTTAGCGCTGAGGCGAAGGTGGTTTAAGAGCACCCAAACGGCAAAAATGGTGTCGAGATCGCCATCATTTGCCAACACTACCCAATCGCGCGTGCGGAGGTCGAGAAGCTTGCGAATTAATACTGTAGCCTGTTCGCAAGTGGCCAAGGATTGAATGCATCCCTGGTGATGGTCGAGGTTGTAGAGTGCCTTCTCAAAGTCCGCGAATGGTTCGCCTTGCGCTGCGCCGTCAAGAAAAATATTGCCCGGCGGGTAGTTGCGGGCCTGCTTGGCAGATATCTGCACCCGGCGCTGGTCGCGAACCGTGACTGTGGGTGCTTCGACACATGTAAGGATTTTTTCCTTGGCACCGTTAGTGATGCGGTACCGATTAGGAACTGCTAGCGTCTTAACCCACTCGGCTGACGGCCCTTTTTGTGAGGCGTTGATTCCTAGCTCCCAACTATCGTTACTTGTGGCTGATCTCCGCGGGTTGTGTCTCGTCAAGCCCCAAGCAAGCTCGGGTGTAGAGCTATTTGCTAGACGTTCACGCTCCAGGAGCAACGTGCGGGCTTCGTTGATGGAGCGACATCGGAGCAAAGCGTCGCGCATGTGGTGGAGGGAATCATCGGATTCTTCTGTTGCCGGAGAAAACATGGCCTTTAGCTTGTGAATATAATCGCTGTAGCCTCCAGCCCTCATTGGATTGTATTCCCAAACAGTTTGCCACGGCATAAAGCCGCCTAAAACAAGGCGTACGAGCTCGATAGAGGGCGCTGGCATACCTGCGATCAATACAACCGCTCGTTCGCCGCTTGCGAATTTTATCTGCTGGAAACGTTTGCGTTCCGTGAAGTGACGGAAGACTCGTATCGCGGGGCCAATTCCTGTTTCCATCCCTAACATCATCTTCGCTTCTCCGGTTCGTTTCAGAACATTAATCAAGTTAGTGACTGAGAGGAGACATGATGGAACTTTTGCTTTGCATCTTTGGACGATCAGGTGCGGGTTACTGAGAAACTCACTCGGAGTCCTTCGACGTAGCTCAGAGCCAGTCCTGAGCTTGACGAAGGAACGAACGGAGGAGATTTGACATCATTCATGATTTTCCGTTCATGCTGAGGCTCTCGAAGCATGCCGAACTTTTTTCAGCCTCCTGCTAGTCTAGCGGGGTGTATCCGCAACCCGTTGAATAATTCGATCGTCATTCCGGGCACCCCGGATCACGGTCGGGGGTAGCGCGACCCGGAATCCAGGAATTTCAAAAGATTTCTGGACACCGGTTTTCGCCGGCATGACATTTATTCAACGCGCTTTAGTTACACGTCAAAAAATGAATTTCTCGACCTAATTGTTTAAACGAATTCTCTGAGCTGCTTCTATCGGCCGCGACATGGACCAACCGTTAGGCCCTCACCAGTAGCCCCCCGCTGGTAATAGACTTGCTAGAATTGTCGCCAACCAAATAACATTCACAGCAATGATTATGCCTCTAGCGGTCTCGCTTCACAGGACTGGCTAAAATACACAAAAGAGCGTCTTACAGGGCAAGAGATGACACGAGTCCAGCGATAAGAAGACGGATTCGTGTAAAATCGCGCGAAAATGTGCTCCTTCCCAAGGACTCCACGAAACCGGGAGCGAAGCGGCACGCAGTGAAATCTGTGAACGCTTTCACAAACCGGCCGTAATGGGTTTTATCGGGTTGCGTTTCGGAAGAAGATCTACAAAACCCTCGATGAGCTACAAAACGCTCTGAATGGGTGGCTTAAGCTGTGCAATGAGGAACGACCGCACCAGGGAAATGGTGCTATGTAAAATCCACGCAAACATGGATTGGATGGCTAAAGAAAAGATGATCACGGCGTGAGGGGAGGAATCCTGATAATGAGGACCAATCCAACCACTGTGAGATCAAGTATTGACTCATAAAGTCAATTCCTTGCTGTTTGTGACGCCATTCGACTGAGCTCACGAGCAAGATGTAACCAGACGGTGCCGAAGACGACGCCGGCGCACGATATTTTTCGGTTGACGATGAAGTCGAGACATCTGGCGACCGGCCGGCCGCCCCTACGCAAAACCGAACAACGATCGCCAGGGGGAGAGAAGGGAAAATCTAGGGGCAGCAGCCGTGCCCCTAGATAAATCAACCATTCACACAACCGAGTTAATGATGCGCGGCTTGTTCGTCCAACGAAAGATTGATGTGGTGGTGCGACTTGGAAACCGGGCCGATGCCTTTGATGATGGTCTGCCAGTGGTTTCCCTCATCTTCGCTGTAGAACACATCGCCGTCCGTAGTGCCGGCGAATAACGCATAGCCGCCGTTCCACACATCCATCGCCATACCTTCGATATTGGCGCGGATGTGCTCCGGTAACCCGCCGGTTAGAATATCCCAAGTCTTGCCGCCGTCACGGCTGCGCGCGATACGCGCGTCGGCAGTGTGCAGTTTTCTCCAGGTGCCGGGGCCGGTCTTGGCGCCGGCGACAAACAGCAAATTCGGATCGCCGGGATGGACGAAGAACGGATCGACGTAGCCGATGCGGAAATCTCTCGGCGTCATGCTCTTCCAGGTCGTGCCGCCGTCGCCGCTGACGCAAAAGCCCGCGGGCGTTTCGGGCCCGCAATTGGTCGTCGGCGCGGTGCCGTAAAGCTTGCTCGGATCGCTGGTCGGAATCAGCACACGATGCGCGTCGGGATTGATGCTGTCGATGGTCGTCCAGGACTGGCCGCCGTCGGTACTGCGCAGAAAGCCGCCGACTTCGACGGCAACGTGGATGAGGTTCGGATCCTTCGGGTGGAAGGTGATGCTTTTTGCATGAGCCTGGTGTGGCGGGCCGGGAAAAGTCCATTTCTCGACGCCCGGCACTTGGCGCAAGCCCGGCAACTCCGTCCAGCTCTTGCCGAGATCGTCGCTGTAGTACAAATGCGCCGGCTGGGTGCCGGCATAAACCCGCGGCTTGCCGTCGACCACTTGGGTGGCGAGGGAATAGATCTCTTTATCGCCGATGCCGCTATCGCGCCGCTCCCACGTCTTGCCCAGATCCGAGCTGGCGTAAATCTCACCACTATAAGTTCCGCCGAAGAGCGTTTGGGTCGTGGGCTCGAAGATGATCGAGCTAAAGTGCTTGCCCGGAACCATCGTGTCCTGGCCCTCCCAGGAGCCGTTGCGTTTCTGGAACGCGAAGATGCCTTCGACGGTGCCGACCAGTAAACTGTCCTTTGCCGTCTCGCCCTGGGTGAGCGACTGACCTCCAGGTGACAAACATACAAACATGGCGTCCTCCTTTCCTGGTTACCCGAGTGTTTTTGTTGGTTGACTCAATTCAGATGCCTCACTGTACTTAAGGTCTTGCCGTCTCGTCAAGACAGCCGACCCCGGTAGTGGTTCTGTTCGACCGTCAATAATCTCTCGTAGGGGCAGACCCCGGTGTCTAACCTCTCGGACGGGCAACCACACAGGGTTGCCGCTACAAAATTCCACGGAACTGAACCAATACCAATTCCATTGGTTGCCGACAATCCGCTGAACGGTCCGAACGGCTCCGGACCCCTTCAGGAACATTTTTGGCCGAGCGCCGTCTAATCCAGCCAGTTAAGCATCAGCGGTTCCAAACGGAGGGTGGCCAATGCCGACACGGCACCTTGAATGCCGACGGTTACCAGGAGCTGTTCATCTACACGGTGACGCAAAAAGGCCGCGTCGAGCCCACCAATTACCGCTCGATCAAACTTCCAACCGGCATGGACTTGCGGGTCTATATCAAGACTCGCTTCAAGGATTTCTACCGCGACATGTTTGATCACCAGGTGAGAAAAGCCGATATGCGCGCGGTTTTCACCGAGTACGCGTGGGACATGAATTGGTGCGATCCTTGCGCCGCCGATCCGCTGTCTCACGAAGAGCTTCGCAGTCTTGGCGTTTTCTGGCTGGGCGAGCCCCGGCCGGAATTCGTCCCAGGCCGCGGGCGCCGTTCTGCCATGCCTCCCATGGGCGGCGCCCGCGACGTTTTCGTCACGCGCATGCACGTGCGCTACGACGCCGAACATTTTCCCGAAGATCTGGTGCTGCAGGAAACCGCCGACCGGAACAATTTCCAGGCGCGCTACGTGCTGCGCCATCCCTTGAAGGGCGAGGACTCGTCTTGCCCGGTAACGAAAGAATACCGCCGGCAACTGTGGCGTCGCCAAGCGAACGAAGCTGGCCAGCTCGCCAACCTCACCGGTTGGGATATCCACCAGATCCGAGCTCAGATGAACCTCGGCGCCGAGCCAAGCGACGGCACCGCCAAATGGTGGCAAAAACTCTGGACGCGGTAAGCGTCTCGTCACGATTTTAGACCTGCCCACCAGCTTAGCGGCACAACGCCAACTCGCGTTCCAACTCAACGCGATTCTAAAACTCTGTCCGCGGTGGTTGACCGCACGTGCCGTCAAACGTATGTTACGGCCACTCACATGCGGGAGGAACTTTCTATGATCTACCCAATAAAGCCGCGATTTTCACTTTCGGGGGGCGTCCTCATGGCGCTATTGCTGCTCGACCCCGGAGTCACCGAAGCGCAAGTCCAAAACCGGCTGTCGATCGCCACGGGAGGTACCGGCGGCGTTTATTATCCGCTGGGCGGCGGCATGGCGGCGCTGATCTCGAAACACATTCCCAATACCGAAGCGACCGCCGAAGTGACCACGGCATCGGTCGATAACATGAAGCTGATTCACGGCGGTAGAGTGGCTTTGGCGTTGACCCTGCCGGACACCGCGTGGGACGCTTACAACGGGCAGCTCAAAGGTCTCAAAGAAAAAGTGGCAGTACGAGCCCTGATGGCGCTTTACTCGAACTACATGCATATCGTCGCCCTCGACGGCAGCGGCATCAAGAGCGTCGCCGACTTGAAGGGCAAACGAGTCTCCACCGGCGCGCCGGGTTCCGGAACCGAGGTGAAGGGACTGAGAGTCATGGAAGCCTATGGGCTGACGCCGAAGGATCTAAGAGCACAGGAGCGCTTGGGCGCCGGGGAATCCGCGGGCGCGCTCAAGGACCGCAAGCTCGATGCTTTTTTTTGGGACGGGGGGTTGCCCACCGGCGCGGTGCTCGATCTCGCCGCCACACCGGGCCTCAACATCGGCTTGATTCCCCACGGCGACGCGGTAGCGAAAATGGTTGCGAAATATGGCCCCTTGTACTTTGTCGGCAATGTTCCCAAAGGCGTGTATAAAGGCGTCGACGAGGACGTTCCCGTGGCGGCGGTGACCAATCTTCTCGTCGTCAACGACAAAATGGATCAAAACCAGGCCTACCAGATCACCAAGCTGCTGCTGGAACACACCGCGGATCTCGTGGCGGTTCACAAAGCGGCAAGTGAAATCAGTCTCAAGAATGCCGTACTCGGCTCGCCGATCCCATTCCATCCAGGCGCCCTGCGTTATTACAAGGAGAAGGGAGTTAAACTGCCGGCGGCGAGCAAATGAGATTATTTCAACCGTTGCGCGCCGCCGGCGGCGGGTGGCGGCGTATTTTTTTGGGGCTAGTCGCCGGCGGCGCTGCCTGGCTCTCAACCGTCCCCTCGACGAGCGCCGCAGATCTCTGCGTGCGCTTGGCGCGCGATGGAGAAGTCCATCAAAGCATCCAGGCCATATCCGGCGGAGCGCTTCGTCTGCGCTTCCGCCACTCGATCTACGGCAGCGCGATCCAGGAAGCGTTTCAAATCCAATCTGACGGCCTGCGGCTGGTCGAGCTCCGCTACGCTGAAGCGCGCCTGGCGGAATTCTACGGTCACGAGAGCGCCGAACAGATTGGCGGCGCGTGGATCGTCAGGCCGGCGCCGATCCTCTTTCGTTACCTCGACCTCCATGTGAGCGCGCAAGCCGCCATGTCGGTCATCGTCGACGCGCGAGAGCATCCGCTCGAAATCCCGATCCAACCCGGCGCCGCCCTGCGCGTCACGGTCGCGCCCTGCAGAGACCGCGGCGATGGCTGAAGACGCCGTCGATCAAGCGCGCCTCGACGCCGCGCAGCAATTCGTCCAGGAACAAGTGGGCGCGCGCCGTCCACTCACAGGTCCGGTTGCCAAATTCACTGCGGCGCTCAGCGTCTGCATGTCCCTCTTTTTTCTCTACTGGGCTTGGGCGACGGTGACGGCGCAGGTGCTACGGCTGGTATTTCTCGGCTTCTCCCTGATTCTCTCGCTGTTGGTCTACCCGGCGCGGCGCGGCGCGCGGCATCATGGCATCCCCGTATACGATTGGCTCTTGGTTGCGGCGAGCATCGCCGTGGTCGCCTACCCGCTATGGGACTTTGAGGAATTCATCTACCGCGCCGCCCTGCCGAACACCACGGATCAGATCTTCGGCGTCCTGACCATTCTGCTCGTGCTTGAAGCCACCCGTCGCACCAGCGGCTGGATCCTGCCGCTGGTCGCCGTCGCTTTCCTGGCTTACGCGCTTTTCGGCGCCTACCTGCCACCGCCCTGGACGCACCAGGGCTACGATATCGACCGTCTGGTCGGCCACATGTACGTCACCCTCGAAGGCATCTTCGGCGTGCCCCTCGACGTGGCGGCGACGTTCATCATTCTGTTCACGATTTACGGCGCCGCGCTGGAATTCTCCGGAGCGGGCAAGTTCTATGTGGATTTTTCCCTGGCGGCGACCGGCGGCAAGCCGGCCGCGGCGGGGCGCACGGTGACGCTAGCGTCGTTTTTGCTCGGCGGCCCGTCGGGTTCCGGCGTCGCCACCACCGTGACGCTCGGCTCGGTGGCGTGGCCGCTTCTGGCCAAGGCCGGCTACGATAAGGAATCCGCCGGCGGGCTGCTCTCCGCCGGCGGTATCGGCGCGATCATCTCGCCGCCGGTGCTCGGCGCCGCGGCTTTTTTGATCGCGGAATTTCTCAGGATTTCCTATTTGGACGTGCTCGCCATGGCGGCGATCCCGACGATTCTTTACTACTGGTCGATCTTCACCATGGTCGAACTGGACGCGCGCAAGTTCGGCGCCAAACCGATCCAAGTCGAAGGCGAAAATACCTGGAGCCTCACCCGCAAGCACGGCTTTCATTTCATCTCGCTCATCGCCATCGTGATTTTCATGCTGTGGGGTTATACGGCCATTTTAGCGGTCGCCTATGCGATCGTTCTGAGCGTGCTGCTGAGCTATCTCCGGCGCGACACCGCGCTCACGCCGGCCCGCCTGTGGCGCATGCTGGAGCGAGGCAGCACCGACGTGCTGTCCGTTGCATCGACGTGCGCCGCCGCCGGCATCATTGTTGGCGTCGTCACGCTCACCGGCTTGGGCTTGAAATTTTCTCTGATCATACTCGCTCTCGCCGGCAACAGCCTGTTCCTCACCGTGCTGTACACCGCGCTGGCGCTCTGGATCCTCGGCCTCGCCGTGCCGGTGACGGCGTCCTATATCATCGCCGCGGTCATCACCGCTCCGGCGATGATCAAACTCGGCGTTCCGGAATATGCCGCGCATATGTTTATTTTCTATTACGCCGTGCTCTCCGAGGTCTCGCCGCCGACTGCGCTGTCGCCCTTCGCAGCCGCGGCCATCACCGGCGGCAATCCTTATAAGACGACCATGATGGCATGGAAATACACGCTCCCGGCGTTTCTGGTGCCGTTCATGTTTACGCTGCATCCCGACGGTACGGGCCTGCTGCTTAGAGGTCATTGGGAAAATATTGTTTGGACGTCGATCAGCGCGGCCCTAGGCCTCGGCGCTTTGGCCGCGGGGCTAACCGGCTGGCTATTGAAAAGCACTTCGAGAGTCGAGCGCGGCCTTTTGATCGCGGCCGGTCTGGTCCTGGTCTATCCGAGTCTATGGCAGGATGTCATTGGCGCGGCGCTGTTCGCGGCGGCAGCGTTGAGCCAGTATTATCGACGCGCGTGAACCCAAAGGCGGCGCACCAAGCTACACGCGATCTACGGTCCCGCGTTCGATCAGCATGCCTCTGACGAAAAGCTGCAAGCGCTCGCGCTCCGGGTCCTGCCACCGAATAAACTCGACGCCGGCGCCGCCTTTGCGCGCGTGACGCACGAGGGCGGCATCGACGATCACCGGCGAAACTTCACTGGAGATCTCCAACACCAGCCGCACGACTTTTCCGATGGCGAGACCGGCGCTGGTCGCAAAGCTGCATCCACCCATCGAAATGTTGAGCAGCGTTCCGTCGCCCGCAAGTCCCTCGCCGCTGAAGGTGATCGGAAGGCTCCTTTCCATGCGCTGGTATTCGCGGCGATCCTCTCGGACGCGGCTATAGCGAACCCCCCACCGCAGAGAGCGGAAACGATGGCCGCAGAGTTGGCATTTGAATGGATACACGTAAAACATGCTCAAAAATTTCTCCAGCCAACCCGCTCTCGCTATTCGCCGGACAAAATCGCGCCCGCAGCGCGGACATTTTAAGCTTGCCATAGAATCTCTTTCACTTCGGATCCACCGGTTCGCAAAAACACCTTCCGACAAACGTAACACCGCACTTCCGACAAGCTCGCAACCGAGCCGTAAAGCGGGTGAATTCACTACAAGCGAACTGGGGAAGGTGTTCCGTTCATCGCACTCTTCTGTAGCCGCCAAAAGGTTTTTCGCTGTTCAGACCTTGCTCAAGTTTAAAAACCGTCACTCGGTAAGCACTTTTTTCATGCGCTCGGCAATCTCAGGCGGCTGTGAGACGATTTCCTTGGCGAGCTTCTCCAACTCCTCGCCGTAATCGGCATTGGTCGCGAACTTTCTTGCGTTGACGTCGACCTGAAACGCCGGGTCGGCGATCGTTTTTCTGAACGCATCGCGCAAAATCGCCAGCCTGTCCGCCGGCACGCTCGGCGGCGTGATAAACGGCCGCCCCAGGTCGCCCGATGCCAAAATGGCCGTCACCAGAGCGCGGGTGCTCCCCGGTGTCTTGTACTCCTCCATCAACTCGTGAATGGTCGGCACGTTCGGCATTTTCTCGTCGCGCTTGCGCCCGGTCTGCAATAGAATGCGCACCCGATTTTCCCGGCGCCAGGTTGTAAACGGTTCGCGCGCAAAAAAGGTTGGAATGCTCAAAGCGCGGCAGACCACTTCGCCGCGCTCGAACGCCAGGTCCTGCTCAGCGCCGCCGCGATAACCCATGACGACGTTAAACTTGGCGCCGAGCGCCTCTTCGAGCAGCTTGGGAATGAAGTGCCCGCTGGTGCCGCTGCTCGTCGCCGAGCATTTCGGCGCTTCCTTGGCTTTCCGAACGTCGCTGATGCTTTTGTACGGCGTGTTACTGTTCATGTAAAAAAGCCACGGCGTGTTCTCCATCGAACCAACCCAGCCGAACTTCGCCCAGTCGAACTGGACCTCCTTTTTTCCAATGACCTGATCGAGATAAAGCGACCCGCCGATCGCGCCCATGGTGAGACCGTCCGGCTTGGCGACGTTGAAGATATGGTTTGCCGCGATCCTCGATCCCGCGCCCGGCATGTTCTGCACGAGGAACCCGGGATGCCCCGGGATGTGCTTGTTCATGTGCGCCGCCAATAAGCGCGCCCAGATGTCGTAGCCGTCGCCGTTCTGGTAACCGACAATGATTGTGATGGTCCTGCCCTGGAAAAAAGGCGCCTGCGCATGCGCGCCGACGACCCAAAAAAGCACGATCGTCAAATTCAACAGCAACTTTCTCATGCCAAACCTCTTCTCTTGAATGTGGGTCGATTCCCCGCAGCCTGCTGCGTTAAGAAAAATTGCCTATCCGAATTCCGTCATTCCCGCATGCGTTAAGCGGCTCTCATCACAGGAATCTGATGCTCCGTTATTCATTCCGACTCACGTCTCTCGCCTGACGCCTCCTCCTAAATCGCGGTGCTTATCATAGATTGAAAAACATCCTGGCGTTGTCTGCCAAAATCGCTTGGCGATCCTCGACCGAAAGATCGTCGCGCTCAGCCACTTCTTCGATTTCATGCTGCGCCGCCGGCAAGTCGACCTCGTGCGGATAGTCCGAAGCGTAGGCGAAGCAACGCACGCCGATGCGCTTCGATAGATAGGCAATCGTGTGCTCGCTGCCTTCGCAGCCGAGCAAGATTCGGCCGCTCTCGAGATATTCGCGCAGCCGCTGCGCCGGTTGATCGCTCGGGTCGAAATAGTTCTCGTCGCGCTCGGCCCGGTCGAGCAGCGAAGCCAGCCAGCCGACGCCGCCTTCCATGAAAGCGACTTTCAAGCTGGGAAAACGGTCGAGCACGCGGTGATAAACCAGCCCGATGATCCCGACCATGAGCGGAATCGGATGATGGAGAATATGCGACGCGGTAAAATTGCTAAATGTTTCAAGCCCGGCGCCCTGGCAATTGGCGCCGCCATGAAGCGCCAGCGGCACGTTAAGGTTTTCGGCTTCCTTGTAAACCGGCCAGTAGTGTTCATGGGCGATATGGACGGGCAAGCCGCACGACGGCAGCATGGCGCCCGGCAGCCCCAAGTCTTTGACCGCGCGTCGCAGCTCTTTGACCGCGGCGGGCACGTCCTGCATGGGAATCAGCGCCATCGGCCGCAGCCGGTCGCTCAGCTTGGCAAAGCGATTGTAAACGTAGTCGTTGTAGGCTCGGCAAACTTCGACGGCGTAATTGGGGACCTGAATAAATCCGACCGAGAGCCCTTCCGAGGTAAACAGCACGGTCCGCTCGATCTTCACCCGGTCGAGAAAAGCAAGCCAGTCTTCGCCGGAGCCGGGGCGGTACTCGCTTGCCGTAACTCTTTGCTTGGTCTGCGCGTTCCCTTCATGCAACGCGAAGTGCATGCCGTCAAGCGAAGGAAACACGCCCTGGCGATTGCGCGAGGGTTTGAGCGCGTGTTGCCTGATCCGGCTGCTCATGAACTCCGCCATCTCGGGCACCGACTCGACGATATGACCATCGCAATCAATGACGGAATAATTGTCGTAGGACATGAAAAAACTCCTTTTGCTGACTTAACCGAATAGGCGCTATTTTAGATCGGACCAGCCGCAAGCGGCAAGAGGAATACGGTGGGCGTAGCGAAAATGGAGTAAAAGGAGAGGCCGCGGGATTCCGAGCCTGCAGCGGCAGGGACTGAAACCGGGCGGCGAGCGCCGGAAGACGGCGCTCGCGCCTGACAGGCAGAGACTACTTCTTCGGTGCCGGCTTTTTACCGATTGCGTTAAGCAGCTCGCCGTAGGGGACGATTCTGCCATGCAGCGGCAAAATCTGATCGACGTCAATCCGCAGTCGGCGGACATTCGCCTCTAGATTGACGCTGAAAGGATTAGGCGTTTTCGGAGCTGCGGCGCCTGGAGTGTAGGCATCCGCCTCGATAAGAAGTCTTTCCTTGCGTAGATAGGCCATGATCAAGCCATCATGATGCGTATTACCGACGATCTGATAGAGCTCCACCGACCGTGTTCCATCGGTCAGCACCAGCCGTGACAGGTGGCAGCCGACACCAGTCGGCATTTAGACTAAAGGAGTATTTTACGGAATGGCCGGTTAGTCTTTGAAGCGCGCAATCCACTTGGAGAATGCTTCGAGGAGTTTTTTTACGTGCTGGCGTGTGTTTTCGTCGGTGAGCTTGCCCGATGAATCGAAGAGCGGCGCGGCTGAAGGAATCTTGATCTCGGGCTGAAGCATGACGTGCGTTTCGGTAAAGACAAACGACTGGCGCAGCGCATGCTGGGCGCGGATGGTGCCGCCAAGCCCCGGCGAGCAGCCCATGAGCGCCGCAGGCTTGCGGTTGAGCACCGACGTGCCGGCCGGGCGCGAGGCCCAATCGATGGCGTTTTTGAGCACGCCGGGAACACCATAATTATACTCCGGAGTGGAAATTAACAGAGCATCCGCATTGCCGATGAAGGTTTTGAGATCCGCCACCGCTTCAGGATCGCCTTTCTGGAAAACATCATCGTTGTACGGCGGGATATCGCCGAGGCGGGGGTAAACCTGGATTTCCATTCCCGCAGGCGCCAGTTCCACCGCGGCGCGCAGTAGACCTTTGTTCAACGACCCCTCTCGCAAACTCCCAGCAACTCCTGCAACGCGAATAGCCATGGATCCTCCAATGAACTTGATCGACAATCTAAAGCACCGGCGGCCGTGAGTTCAAGTAGGCCCGAATTCCTGTGGAGTTTCGAACGATGCACCTTTGAACGAATCTAATTCCGTAACGTTTGCAACGATTAGATTTAATTTAAATAGCCGCTGCCGCCGCCCTCGGCTTGCGCGAGCGCGAGATTATGGCGGACCGCGTCCAGATGCGGATGAATTTCCAGCGCTCGGCGAAAGCAGATCGCAGCCTCGCGGAACTGGCCGATCGACATATGGCAGAGACCCTGCCCGGAAGCAGCGCCGAAGTGATTGGGATTGCGCGCTAAAGTTTCCTGGCAATCGGCGATCGAGTCGGCGAACTGATTCATCACGTAGCGTACGGTAGCGCGCTTATTCCAACCTTCGGCAAATTCTGGAGCCCGCTCGATGACCCGGCTGAACAAAGTCTCCGCTTCGGCGAGTTTGCGCCGCTGCATCGCCTCGACCCCAGCGCGAAAAATCCCGTTGGTTTCGGAATCGCCCGCGCGGCACCAGGTTCGCCAGAGAATCGCTTCCGCCGTAGCGGCAAGCTCGGGATCGTCGCCCTTGAGAGCTTCGAGCGCTTCCTTTTCAGTCGTCGGATACATAGATCAAGAAAAGCAGTTCAAGGTTCAAAGTTCAAAGTTCAATGGCGGATTTTTGATGCGAACCTGGAACTTTGAACGATTCAGGCATTTTTTCCCATCCAATCCGCGGCTTTTGTCACTATCTCATCCATTACGTCTTCATCCGACTTCCGTGCACTTTTAAGCATGTGAAACGAGTGATCGCCGCCTTGGAGGACGAACAACTCGGCGCGTTTTCCGAATTTCGCGCACAGCGGCTTGAGCAGCTTGAGCTCCGCCAGCGCGTCGCGCGAGCCTTGGAGGAAAAGCATCGGCACATCGACATCGGCAAGATGCGCGCCGCGCTCGGCGCCGGGTCTGCCCGCCGCGTGCAACGGGAAGCCGAAAAAAATCAAGCCGCGCACGCTTTCGAGCGGCTGGCGCGCGGCCGCCAGCGACGTCATGCGCCCGCCCATCGACTTGCCGCCGGCAAAAAGCGGCAGGTTGCCGCCGGCTTTCTTGGCCGCGGCAACAGCCGCGCGGACCGTATCCGTCAGCACCGTTTCCGAATCCGGCCTTTTGGTACGCTTCTCCATGTAAGGAAACTGATAGCGCACCGTCGCTACATTGACAGTGGCGAGTTTCACGGCCACTTGTTCGATGAACCTGTGGCGCATTCCCGCGCCCGCGCCGTGCGCCAGGACAAGCAGCGCCGACGCGTTATCGGGCTTGAGTAACAGGCCGGAGACAGCGCCCGCTTTCTCATTGACGCCGAATTGAATTTCTTTGCCTGCGGTTGTGCCCATGTTGATGTCCCAGTGCGATCTAAAACTGGAGAATTTCGGCCCGCTTTCTTTGTTCGGTCCAACTCGCTAGCAAATACCAGATAATCAACAACGCAACCACTCCCCAGACCGCGCCGGCCCAACCGACGACGTTGGGCAAAAACACCGCATCGCCCAGTTGGCGAATCAAATCACTGCGAACCAGCGCCAGCCGCATCATTGATGCGCCGACGGCAAAGCAGAACAGCGCAACCCAGAGTTTTACCTGTCCCTCGCCCGCGCGCCAGATCGACCCGGCGCCGCAGCCGCCGGCTAATACCATGCCAAGGCCGAAGAGAACGCCTCCTAACATTGCACCCAGCCAAAACGACGGGAAGACCCATTCCGAGGCGTCCTTTAAATCAGCCGCCTTGAGAATCGTGAAACCGATGGTGCCGAGCACAAGCGCCAACGCGGCGGCGCGCGCGTGCTCGCTGGCGCCGCTCATAAAGGGTTCGCGGAAAGCGTTGACCAGGCAAAAGCGCGAGCGCTGGAAAATGATGCCGAAAGCGACACCAAAAGATAAGAACACTGCCAGCCGGCCGTGACCGAGGCGATGATAGAAAACTCCAAGTGCCAAAATAGCCAGGAACACGAATACGCCCGCGAGCGGCTGCAATTTAAACGCAGCTGCTGCGGGCGCCGGCCGCGGCGCCGCTTGGCACGCTGACTGAAACGGCAGTTGACCGGAGCTGATCAGTTGCGTGTTTTGCCGGATAAGATAACGCGTGCCGATAAACCCGCCGACGAGCAAGCCGGCCATCATGCCGGCGCCGCTCGCCGACAGCGCCGCAAGCGCGCTAAAAAAACCGCCGATGTTGCAGCCGAACGCCAGCATGGCGCCCCAGCCCATCAGCAAGCCGCCGGCCACGCCTTTGATTATTTCATCAAAAGGCGCGGGGCGCACGCAAAACTCCCGGCTCAGTAATGCAGTCGCCGAGCTGCCGACGAGCAAGCCCAGATTCAACACCGAACCGGAATACAGATGCGGCGACAACAAATCGGCTTGAATCGCGATGCCGAGCGACTGCAATAACCAATCGCCCCAGTTACGCAGACCATCCGACGCCGTCCACGGCCGGTCGAAGGCAAAAAGAAAAACGCTCAGCGCGGCGATCACCAAAGCCGATGGAATCACCGGCCACGGCCGGCCGAACACTTTGCCGTATTGATCGTGGAGAAAGGAACCAAACGATAGTGACACGGATGTCATAAAGGAGGGAGCGCGCGGTTCTCCAAAGAACAAACGATGATAGAGAATCGAGTATAGAGGATCGTTTTTCGATCCTCCATCCTCCATACTCGACGATTAGGCCCCTTGCCTAGGAGAACCTAATCTCGGCCTGTCCCGTGTATTCCTTGCCCGTGGTATCCGAGAAGGTTACCGTCAATTTTCCCGGACGGTCCACCTTGAGCGGAAAAGTAAAACTAGGATTTTGACTGACGCCTTGGGTCAACTCCGTGCGCATGATTTCCTTACCGTTAAACGCCACCTTCATGGTGTGAATAAAGCGGTAATTCTTGCCGATGATCTTTCCCTGTTTGTCCCGCTGCACGATTTCCATCGGGTGAATCACCAGCGTACGCACGCGAATGACGTCGCCCTGCTTAATGCTCGATGGCAGCCGAATGCTGACTCCGCCTACTTCCGCCATCCTTCAATCCCACATCTTGAACAATTGAAACCCCTGGAACGATTGGAACGTCTGAAACCGCTTACACACTTTGACATCCCGAACGCCTTGAACCTTTGAACACTTGAACATCCTCGGCTCTGACATTAGCCCCTTGAACCTCTGTAACGATTGGAACAACTGGAACCATTGGAACGTTTAAACCGCGCGCAGCGCGCTACCCCGCCGGCGGCAAATCGCAGCCGCTGATGGTCACGCGCACATGCTTGCTCACCGAATAAAGTGTGCCGTCGTTCATTTCGACAATCGCGCGCACGTCCGTCGTCGTCGCCAGCCGAATGCTGGTTGTAATCGACGCCTTGCCGGATTCGGGAGTCAGGGAGAATTTTGCCAGCATGGGCCGGCGGTTCTTGTCCGAGATAATATAGATATGGCTTGCCCGCGTCGCGCCGCCGACCGGGAGATTCGTGTCCACCGCCACCGCCACGTTGCCGCCGTCTTCGGCGATCAGAGGCAGTTCTAACTTAATTCTGCCATCGCCCGAATTTAGCGGCCGGTTACCAAACAACCGCTTCAAGGTCGCTTCCACTGGCTCGTCGGGTAATGGCACGCCAGGTACCGGCGCTTGCGCCAATGCGCTCGCGCCAGAGAGAATGTCCTTTGCCGTCACGGAAAATGCAGCAACTGCCGCAAGTGTTTGCAGGAATCCGCGCCTGCTTACGCAGGTGATCGCGCTGAAAGTCTGTTTCTGGGCCATGTACTCAGGCTCCGTAACGTAGCACCAATCTAATTAAACCCAGCTTTGCATTCAACAGGGCATTGTCGGCGGATGTAACGGCTTGATCACTGGGTTGTTTCGGAGCTATACAGTCGCTTCTGACACGCGAGAGCAGCGATAATATGCTCATGGGCGCGACCAACGCTTTCACCGGTGATACCGGCAAAGGCAAGAACGTCGTGACCGGCGAAAAAGCAGTTGCATTCTCTACGATCGCTAGGTACTACAAGGCGCAAGGCGTCAGCTGGATAGTCATCGGGGACCACAACTACGGCGAAGGCAGCAGCCGCGAGCACGCCGCGCTTTCGCTGCGCCTGTTGGGGGGTTGCGCCGTCATTGCCCGAGGTTTCGCCTGCATCCATGAATCGAACTTAAAAAAACAGGAACTTCTGGCCTCTGCGGTTTTGCGAACCCGTGGACTATTAGCGGATTCACGAGGATAGCCGCATCAGTTTGTGCGGATTGACGGAGATGGCCCCCGGTAAACCGGTCAGGTGTGTTGTGAAAACTCCAAACGAAAAAACCGAGACGCTGTGGCTCGATCACTCGTATAGCGCGGCGCAGCTTGAATGGTTTCGCGCAGGTTCGGCACTGAACTTGGTGCAGCGCATGTGAGCTGGAGTCGGTGTCCGAATGAGCTCTCTTCGGAAGTGCAAGAAATGGTCACGCCCAAAGTCGCGCTTAAATCCCCCTTTGATCCCCCTTTTTTTGAAAGGGGGAAAATCTGAACCGTCTTGGAAAAGAGGGGCAGGGGAGACTTTTTATTGCAGTGTGTAAATGGAGCAGGCAGGGGCTAAATGAAAGGAACAGGTCATGAACGACATAAGCCGTAGAGAATTTCTCAAAGCTTCAGGACTCAGCGTCGCCGCGCTGGGCATCGGCAACGTTCCCGGCTTCGCTGCTGAAGCCAAGCGCCCCGTCATCGTCATCGGCGGCGGCTGGGGCGGCGCGACCGCGGCGAAGTATCTGCGCCTCAACGATCCCTCTATCGAAGTGACTCTGCTCGAGCCGAATAAAGAATTCATCTCCTGCCCGTTCAGCAATCTCGTCCTGGCCGGCGTCGAGCCGATTAAGAATCTGACCATGAATTACAACAGGCTAAGAAAACACGGCGTGCGCATTCGCCACGAAGCCGCCGCGGCGATCGAGCCCGACAAAAAGCGCGTGCGCGTCGGCAAAGACTCGCTCGCCTACGACCGGCTGATCGTTTCGCCTGGCATCGATTTTCTTTGGGAGCAGGTCGACGGGTTGGCGCAAGCCAAGGACACCGTGTTACACGCCTGGAAAGCCGGACCCCAGACCGTCCAGCTCGCCAAGCAGCTGCAATCGATGCGCGACGGGGGCGTAGCCGTGATGACGGTGCCGCCGGTGGCGTATCGCTGCCCGCCCGGGCCCTACGAACGCGCCTCGATGATCGCCTGGTTTTTGCAAACCAAGAAACCGAAGTCGAAGTTGATCGTGCTCGACGCCAACAAAGACATCGTCTCCAAGACCGGTTTGTTCAAAGCGGTGTTCAAAGATTATCCCAATCTTGATTATCGCCCGTCGCAAAAGCTCGAGAAGATCGACGTCGGCGCCAAAGAAGTCACAACGGAAATCGGCGACAAGGTGAAATACGACGTGATCAACGTGATCCCGCCGCAGCGCGCCGGCGCAATTGCTGTCGAGGCCGGCTTGGTCGGCGGCGACAAACGTTGGTGCGAAGTCGATCACGTGACGTACGAATCGCTGAAGCACCAGAACATCCACGTCATCGGCGACGCGACCATCGGCTTGCCGGTGCCCAAGTCCGGCAACATCGCCAACTCCATGGGAAAGATTTGCGCCACGGCGGTAGCAAGCCTGCTCAACGGCAAAGAGCCGCCGGTGATCGCGCCGGGCAATACCTGTTACAGCTGGGTCAACGACAAGGAAGCGATCGCCGTCGTCAACGCTTATAAGGTTGAAAAGGGCAAAGTTGTGCAGATCGAGCAGAAGCTCACGCCGGGTAAGAGTGTCGCCGTGGCGCAAAACTCGCTCGCCTGGCGCACCAGCATCTGGAACGACATCTTAGGATGATCAAGGAGAATCCCCCATGCGCAAATATTTGCTTGCTTCACTGCCTCTCGGCGTACTTGTTTCACTGCTCGCGTCGGCCGCTGCCGCCGGCCCGCTCGATTCTCCCGGCGCTCAGAAGGCGATGGTTTGCAGCGCCTGTCACGGTTTCGCCGGCAACAGCCCTGGCAACACTGTGCCGGTCCTCGCCGGTATGGCGCCGAGCTACTTCAAAAAAGCAATTAATGACTATGCAACGGGTAAACGCCAGTCTCCTGAAATGGAACCTTACTCGAAGTACGTGTTGCAATTCGGTCTCGACGATATCGCCGATTATTTCGCCGTCCAGCGAAAGAATCTGCCGGTCACAGTTAAACCCGTCGCCAAGATGCTCAGCCGCGACTCGACGCTCGCGACCCAATGCGCCGCTTGCCATGGCGCTCAAGGCGACGGCGACGCTTTTCGCGCGGTTCCGGCGCTCCAGGGACAGCCCGCGGCGTATCTCAAAGGTCAGATGGCGCTCTTCGGCGGCGACAAGCGCAAGCTGGACGACGCCGAAGAGGACAAGATCAAGAAGAACATGTTCAAAGGACTCAATCCTGCGGATTTCGACGCCCTGGCAGCGTATTACGCAAATTTAAAATAGCGGTCGAGTCGCTTTTTAGATTAGCGGCAAGTAACAGACAAAGGCTATGCCCTATGGTTCCGGAATTCCGGAAACGTGAAAGTCCGCCAGAGCGGTTAGAAAACCTGCTTTAAAGCCCGTCGCAATAACAAAGCGTGTCCGACGCGGTCGCCCGCGCTGTTTAGGCGATGTGGCGATGCTACTTCTTTAACGAGCAGCACCGCGACGAGCGATTGCGCTTCAGCCGATTTTTAAAGTTCAATCTGAAACAGCAAAGGTAAAGAAACCGTCCCTCACTTCGTATTCACTTCGTCGTGGAAAAGTAGCCTGTCCCCTTTAATTTTCCTCGGTCACGAACCAAGTTTGGGACCGCACATCACTCGAAGGGCTTAGGTATCTATAATTGGTCTGCGAGAACGACAGGTGCTATCAGAGCGGTATAGGGCCCTGCTCGTTCTCTCGTGAACCGTCTTTTCGGAAAACTTCAGATTATTCTCGACTATCAAGCCTGATGCTACTTTTTCTCAGGAGAGTAAAAGGTATCGAGCAGCTGTCTGCGCATCCGCAACTCCCCTCCCGGTAGGGCGTCGAACTTTGTCGTTCCGTCGGTTCTCTGCAAAATCAGCCGCCCTTCGGCGTCTTGATGCATCGACAGAAGCAGCTTCTCCAGGCGTTCAGCCAACACCGGAGCCAAATCTCTTCTGATGGACAGCAGATGGCGTGGCAGCCTATCCGTTCGCGTCAGGATGGTTATCTCCGACTTTTTGCTGGCATCAAGAGCGGCATAGTCGTC
Source organism: Binatia bacterium (assembly GCA_050735675.1). Taxonomy (GTDB): domain Bacteria; phylum Desulfobacterota; class Binatia; order UBA9968; family UBA9968; genus DP-20. The sequence continues at coordinate 27,401 of JBOHVN010000136.1, forward strand.
GTTGCTAAAGGCTCCCGCCGCCACCTGCTCTGTGAGAACCAAGTCGACGAGTTTGTCCTGAGAATAGGCAAAAATGTAACCGACTTCCCCGGGCGAAAGATTGGGTTCAATTCGGGTCTTCGGCGAAAGTTTGAAGCCCCTCCTGGAAAGGAAGAATTTCGGGAGAAAATGGCCCGAAGTCGATCCGGGATCTTCAAAGGCGATGATCCTTCCCCGAAGGTCTTCCAGGCGCTTCGTTTCGCTGTTTCTTTTCGTGAAAATCAGGGATTCGTATTCGGACATGCCTCCTTTCCAACGCCTGAGGAGCAACTTCCCGGCTCCGTATACATTGTTGATTAAATACGTGGGATAGGGACTCTCCATGTAAAAATCGGCCTTCTTCTCGGTCAGAAGCCTGGCGAGCCGAGGTTGCGTCAGAGCTACAACGATCCTTCCCTCGATCGCCGACGCGGAGGAAAGGTTTCTTGCCACGTAGCGCACAAAATCCCGAAAATGCTCCTCGACCTCCTTCTGATTCGTTTCCGCGACGATTCCTAAAGTAATCGTCTTTGCTTCCACCCGGCCGGGCGTCTGCCCCATTGCACGGGAGCCCAGGACGACGTCGAACAGAAGAATCGGAAAAAAGACGGCGATCTTGCGCGCGCGTTTCATCACCAACCTTAACGTCATGACGAACTACTCCTGTGTCGTAGGTATCTATAACAACCGAAGAGATTTTGGCAAGCAAATTCGCTCGGCATATTGCCACATGATGAAGCGCGGTTATCGCGTAGGGATTATTGTCTTAGAGAATGGGAGGCGAGAGAGTTCCCTGGCCTTGCTGGTATCTAAACACAATTTTTGCACCGCTGGCCCCTGCCGTGGAATTCGGCAAAGATTGTTCTGCCAGACCAGGACCAGCCCCGGTCGATGAAATTCGCGCGTCGTTTGCGAAGCGCAACGAAGGAGCGGACCAAAATGTGTGGCGATACGAGACGCTATGCTGTATGGGATTGGAGAGCAAGAAGGGGGGGCGGTATGGGTGTTTTTAAGGACCGGCGGAGTTGGTAAGTAAGGGATAGATCTCAAGAGTAAACCTATCCGAAGCGCGCTAAAGGTTTTTGCGTCTCGCCATGAGCTTCTGTGCCCGCCTCGGATGCACACGAAACGGAGATGACCATGGCCAGCAGAGTCGAGGTCGGCGGTCTTAGGATCGATGAAAGGCTCTATCGTCTGGTGCGCGACGAGATAGCGCCGGGAACCGGGGTGAAGGGTGACGGCTTTTGGAAATCTCTCGGCGCGATCGTGAGAGATCTGGGGCCGAAGAATCGCGCGCTCCTGGCCAAGCGCGACCGGCTGCAAAAGCAGATCGACCAATGGCAGCTGGCCCGCTCCGGTCAGCCGTTTGACCTGCAAGTTTACGCGGCCTTTCTGCAAGAGATCGGTTATCTCGTCCCCGCGGGAAAAAATTTCAAAATCACCACGGCCAACGTCGATCCCGAGATCGCCTCGATCGCCGGGCCGCAGCTCGTCGTCCCGCTCGACAACGCCCGCTATGCTTTGAACGCCGCCAATGCCCGCTGGGGAAGTCTCTACGACGCGCTTTACGGCACCAATGTGATCGCGGAAGAGGACGGCGCGGAAAAAGGCGAGCACTACAATCCAAGGCGCGGCGCCAAGGTCATCGCTTACACAGAGAAATTTTTAAATGAGGCCGTTCCGCTTAAGCGCGGCGGTTTCGCCGATGTCACCCGATTTTTTCTCAAGCGCGCCGGCCGCAGAAAACAACTGGCGGCAATGCTCAAGGACGGCAAAACCGTCGGTCTGGCGAGTGGACGGCAATTCCTCGGCTACCAGGAAAATGGCGGCGAGTTGACTGAGATCGCGCTCAGCAACAACGGTTCGCGCATCTTGATTGATATCGATCGCAATCATCCCATCGGCAAGGCCCACCCGGCAGGTGTGAAAGATGTGGTCCTTGAGGCGGCGATCACCACCATCGAAGATTGCGAGGACGCGGTCGCGGCGGTGGACGCCGCCGACAAGATCGCGGTCTATCGACATTGGTGTGGCCTGATGAAAGGAACGCTCGAAACCACATTCGAAAAGAACGGCCGCCCGCTGACCCGAAGGCTGAATCCGGACAAAGTCTTTTCGACGCCGGCCGGAAGAAAGCTCACTTTGCCCGGAAGAAGCCTGCTGCTGGTGCGCAATGTCGGCATGCACATGTACACCGACGCCGTAATGACCAAGAGCGGCGAGGATATTCCCGAGGGTTTTCTCGACGCTATGATCACGGCGCTTGCCGCCATTCACGATCTCAAGAGCAGGGGAAAATATCGCAACAGCAAGACGGGGTGCATTTACATTGTCAAACCGAAGCAGCATGGGCCGGAGGAAGTTGCGGCCAGTGTCGAGCTGTTCCAAAGAACCGAGGACGCTCTCGGATTGAAGCGGAAAACTCTCAAGATCGGCATCATGGACGAAGAGCGGCGCACCACGGTCAATCTGAAGGAATGCATCCGGGCCGCGAAAGATCGGGTGGTGTTCATCAACACGGGCTTTTTGGATCGCACCGGCGACGAGATCCATACCAGCATGGAGCTTGGAGCGATGCTGCCGAAGGAAGAGATAAAAACACAGCCATGGATCAAAGCGTACGAAGATTGGAACGTCGACATCGGCATTGAGACGGGATTTCGCGGCAAAGCACAGATCGGCAAGGGCATGTGGACCATGCCGGACGAGATGCGCGAGATGGTCAGGACGAAGATCGCCCATCCGCAAGCCGGCGCAAACACCGCCTGGGTGCCGTCGCCGACCGCCGCGACGCTTCACGCGCTGCACTATCACACCGTCGACGTCGCCAAGCGGCAGCGCGAACTGGCGAAACGAGGCCGCGCGAACCTCGAGCATATTCTCACACCGCCGCTGTTGTTGGAGCGGAAGTTGACGTCAGAGGAGATTCAACGCGAGCTGGATAACAATGCGCAGGGCATCCTGGGCTACGTCGTTCGCTGGGTCGATCAGGGAATCGGCTGTTCGAAAGTTCCCAGTATCAACGACGTCGCGCTGATGGAGGATCGGGCAACGCTCAGAATATCCAGCCAGCATATCGCCAACTGGCTCAAGTATGGCATCGTCGCGCAGAATCAGGTCGTCGAGACGTTTCGGCGGATGGCGCAGGTGGTCGACCGGCAAAATCGCGGCGATCCGAACTACCGCAACATGGCACCGGACTATGACGGAAGCATCGCTTTTCAAGCGGCGTTGGAGCTTGTCTTAAACGGCCGTCACGCATCCAACGGCTACACCGAACCCGTGCTCCACTCCCGCCGCCGAGAAGTTAAAAGGGTGCATCAAAGTCTTTAACCGGAAGCGGCGCGCGTCGTTTCCATGACTGAGGCGATGCGGCGCCTCCGGCATTTAAGTGCAGGTCGTACTCGGGGTCGTGCCTGGATCTGAACAATCTTTGCATCGGCGGCTCCTGCCGTAAAATTCGGTAAAGATCGTTATGCCAGACTTCAGACCTCCCCCAAGTAACGACACACCGAGCGACGACGTCATTGTTCATCTTATCGACGGCACTTACGAGTTGTTCCGGCACTTCTACGGACTTCGTCGCTTCAACAAGGGCGAGGATCGGCCTTTCGGTGCGGTGATCGGCGTCCTCAATACAGTTTTGCAGATGATCGAGACTGGAGCGACTCACGTCGGTGTGGCAACCGATCACGTCATCGAGTCTTTCCGCAATGCCGTCTGGCCGGGCTACAAGACCGGCGCTGGCATTGACCGCGCACTGCTCGCCCAATTTCACCCGCTCGAAGACGCGCTCACCGCCATGGGTGTGGCTGTATGGCCCATGACCGAGCTCGAGGCTGACGATGCGCTTGCCTCTGCGGCGCAGATCGCCTCCGGAAACGATGAAGTGCAGAGAGTCTGCATCTGGACGCCCGACAAGGACCTGGCGCAGTGCGTCCGAGGCGACCGGGTCGTGCAGGTTGACCGCAGAAGTCGGAAGATTCGCGATTCGGAAGGAGTTCGCCAGAAGTTCGGAGTGGAGCCCGTCCTGATTCCCGACTTTCTTGCTCTCGTCGGCGACGCCGCCGACGGATATCCGGGCATTCCGGGGATCGGTCCGATCACCGCGGCACGGCTCCTGAATAAACACGGCATCATCGTGGACTTCCCAGCGGCGGTATTGGGGGACAGCCGCGAGCTTGCGTTATTGTTCAAGCATCTTGCAACGCTCAGGACCGACGCGAGCCTCTTCCGCAACGTGGACGAACTTCGCTGGCGCGGCCCTACGAAGGAATTCGCCGCCTGTGTGGAGCGGTTGGGAGAGCCCCGTTTACTGCATCGCTGTCTTGCGGCGCAAAATGTAACTCAATGACTGCTCTAGTCAAAAATCGCGCGCGATGATCTGCACAGGGTTGTACTCGCGTCGTGTGAGCGAAGCAAATCATTCAAATGGGCGTGAATCTCCAGCACCTGCTGTCAGCCGGAGCCGCTGTTTGAAGGGGGAGTGTCGGAGCGCAGGCATTGTGCTGGCAAGGACCGAGCAACCAGGCTTCCTTTAAGTTCGCGTCTTCGTTTTCAACTTGAACATGGAGTCTTGAGCACTTCCCACCGCTTGATCGCTCGCGGGCTTTAGAGATAAAAAAGCTGTAAGATAACAATCGCAACGACAGGCTACTGAAAAAGACTCATATCCTTCGTTGCGGTCGATCGACTCGCTCCAACGTACTGCAGAGGTACGCCTTCGCTCGTCGATTCTTCGCGCGCCTTGCCTCTGAGTCTTTTTGAGCAGCCTGCAAACAGAGTTTTTTAGTAACCTGGTAGACTAAAGAGAAAAAGACAAACATGAATACCACGACAGATGAGATCCGGGTCATGACCTCGGGCGCTTTCACCGCGGCCTACCTCGAGCTCATTCCGCGTCTCGAGCTCTTGACGAAGAAAAAAATCGTGACCGCCGCAACGTCCATCGGGACGGGGGAGACCTCCATCCCGAATCGGCTGCGTCGTGGTGAGCCCGTCGACGTGGTCATTGTAGCGGACGGCGTACTTGTTGGCTTCATCAAAGACGGCCTGATCATAGCCGAAAGCTATACTCTCCTCGCACGCTCAGCCATCGGCATGGCGGTGCGGGCCGGAGCCCCCAAGCCGGACATCGGCACGGTCGACGCGCTGAAACGGACGCTCTTGCAGGCGGAGTCCATCGCGTACTCCGCCAGCGTAAGCGGCGACTACGTCTCCACCGAGCTGCTCCAGCGCTTGGGAATAGCCGGCCAGGTGCTAAGCAAATGCCGGCGCATCGAAGGCGGTGAGCGAGTTGGCGCCGTGGTCGCGCGGGGAGAGGCGGAGATCGGGTTCCAACAGATCAGCGAGCTGCTTCCCGTGCCCGGCATAGATCATGTGACACCGCTGCCGCCGGAAGTGCAGAAAGTGTCAATATTCTCGGCCGGCGTCGCCCTAAGCACCAGGGATTCGCATGCGGCTCACGCGTTGATCAGATTCCTCTCCTCGCCGGAGGCGGCCCGCGCCATCACAAATAGCGGGTTGGAGCCAATAGGAAATCACTGAAGCCGGAGACTAAGATCTGAGCGTTCAAATCGTTCAAGCCGTTTAAGAATCGGATCGCCGGCGACTACGGACTTAGAGGGAACGGCGGTCGGGCTGGCCTGAGTAGTGAGTTATTTTGTTCGACTCGATCGCACTTGCAACAGCCGAATCCAGTTGATCGTGGGAGCGGCTTGGGTTCAAACCTCTGCAAGTCGATTTGTTGCCTTGCTGCCCTCCAATTTCAGATAGAAACAACTCGCGGGTAATTTGATCTGATGGAGTTCGTTTATCGCAACCCTTCTGCGGTTAGGTTGCCGAGCAATCCGCCAGCCGGATTTAACTGTCTTCGAGATCGCTAGGCCATAAACCTCGTACGCGGCCTCCGATCAGAGTGAATTTGCATGCTTGCTCAATTGCGCAAATCCGCAACAAGGGTCTCGGCGTAAGACAGGGTCTGATACTGAGTTATCTTGTTCAGCTCGATCACGCCTACAACGAGCGAATCCAATTGACTCTGCTTTGCATTTCCGGGAGGCGCTCTGAATCGAATGACTTGATATTGACCGACGCAGTTTGCTGGGCCTTGGCCAATCGATGGCCTTGCAGCCGCGCCGGGTGCCCACGCAGAAGCTCGAGAGATGCAACTCGACGGCAAGTTCGCCCAAATGCAAACTCGCTTCCAGGGCCACTTCGTGTTAGTTTGGGCACGCTTTGCAGTCCTCAGCCTCGTCTTAAACTCGACGGGCCCGCGCAAAGAATCTGTTCGGCAAATTTTCTTTTCAATGGCCGCGGAAAAATCTCTGCCGCTCTGGACGCCGGCATTCGCACTGCTTTGCTGCGCGCAGTTTTTCGGTTCCGCGCAACACGCGCTGCTGCAACCGACTTTTCCGCTCTACATCACCTCGCTTGGCGGCACGCCGCTCGAGGTCGGTTTCGTGCTCGCCTGCTTCGCGGTGACGAGCGTTGTCTTTCGGCCGCTCATCGGCGGCTGGGCCGACCGCTGGTCCGAACCGCGAGTCCTCACCTGCGGCTTGCTACTGTTGGCCGCGGCGGTGTTGCTCTGTTTCATTCCCTCCGCCGAAGTCACCATGCTCGCCAACGGGCTGCGCGGCATCGGCTGGGCGGCTTTGAGCGCCGGCGGTTATTCATTGTTGGCCCTCAGCGCACCGCCGCAGCGCCGCGGCGAAGCCTCGGGATATTACAGCGGCGTGCAGGCGAGCGGCACGATCTTGTTGCCGGCCGTTGCGCTTTGGCTCATCGACGCCCCTTTCGGCGGATTCAATGTAGTCTTCGTCGCCGCCATCGCCTTGGCGGCGACCGGCGCGGGCACCGGCGCAATTCTCTCCAACTATGCGCCGCAACCGGCGCACGACCGCCGTGGCGTTCCATCCGGTCCACGGTGGCGCGAAATTCTGAATGTGCTCGATCGAGAAATTATTCTCGCCTCCGCCTTGTCTTTTGCATCTCACGTCAGCTTTCCCGCGGTGGCGAGCTTTCTGGTCCTCTATGCCCGGCAAATCCAGATCGACAACCTCGGTTGGTTTTTCGTTGCCAGCGGCACGACGAGTCTGCTGGCTCGTCCGTTATTGGGAAAAGTTTCCGATCGAATCGGCAGGCGGCGCGCCTTGCTCGCCTGCTTCATTCTTCAAGCACTGGCTCTGATCTCGCTGGCCTATGCCTCCAACCTGACGGGTTTGATCATACCCGGCATGCTCTACATGGTGGGGTTGGCGATGGCCAGTTCGACGACTTTGGCGATCGCCATGGAACAGGCTAAACCCGAGCGCAGAGGGAGAGCCATGGCGACGTTCTCCGTCGCGCTGCCGCTCAGCAACGGCGTCGGCGCGCTGATCTGCGGCGGTTTGGTTCAGTGGGTAGGATTCTTCTGGATGTATATCGCGGCTGCGATTTTCGCCGCCGCCGGTCTGCTGGTTACAATCGCCAATCGCGCGTATCTGAAATAGAGGACCGAGTGTTGAACGCCCCATGCTTGAAAACCGCTGACGAGAGAGTTTGCACGCCCGGCCTGGGGTGTTTGCCATTCGTGTTCGTGGAACGTGGTCGTGGTGGATTCCGGACCCGAGCGCGAACACGATCACGAATGCGATCATGCCCATGACCAGCGACCGGTCCGACTCCATTTGGACGAAGACCTTCATCCTTCTGTGCGCGTCGCAGCTGCTCGGGTATGCCCAGCATTTCATGCTCGCGCCGGTGCTGCCGCTTTATGTCACGCAACTTGGCGGCTCGCCTGTCGTCGTCGGCATCGTCCTCGCCTGCTTCGCCGTCGCCAGCGTCATCGTTAGGCCGGTCGTCGGCCACTGGGCGGACCGCTGGAGCGAAGCGGGGGTCATGATCTCCGGTTTGATTTTTCAGGCGGTGACGATTTTTCTTTGTTTCATTCCGTTCGTCCCGGCTGCGGCTCTAGCCAATGGTTTGCGCGGCATCGGCTGGGCGGGACTTAACACCGGCGGCTATTCGCTGCTCGCCCGTATCGCGCCCGAAGCCAAGCGCGGCGCCGCCTCGGGACTTTATAGCGGCGTGCAAAGCTCGGCGCAGATTTTGTTTCCGCCCATCGCTCTCTGGCTCCTCTACGCCTCTTTCGGCGGTTATGGCTTGGTGTTCGCCGTGACGGCCATATTTTCAATCGCCGGTGCGATAACGGGACTCATGATGTCGCCATCCGTGTCGCGCCCGGCACGGCTTCAAACCGCCGGCGAACAGACCCGGTGGTGGCGCGAGATTTTCCGTTTTATCGAACCGGAAATCCTGTTACCGTCCGTCCTGCTCTTGTTGCTCAATCTTTCGCTGCCGTCGATCACCAACTTCATAATCCTCTACGCGCGCGAGCTCGGCATCGGCAACTTCGCCGCCTACTTCGTCGTCATCGGCGCCACCAGCATGCTGGGACGGCCTCTCCTCGGTCGCCTGTCCGATATCATCGGCCACGCGCGCTCCATCGCAACCGGCTTTCTCCTGCAGGTTACAGCCCTGCTGCTCATCACGATGGTGTCCAACTTGATCGGCGTGATTTTTTGCGGCGCCCTATACATGCTCGGTAATGCCATCGGCAGCTCGACGACGCTGGCGCTCGCCATGGAGCGCGCCGACCCGAAACGCCGCGGCAAACAGATGGCGACTTTTTCCGTCGCCTATCCGTTGAGCTATGGTGTGGGGTCGTTGATCATCGGCAGCGCCGTCGAGATCGCCGGTTACGTCGGTATGTTTCTAATCTTGACCGCTTTACAAGCCGCCGGGCTGATTTTCGCTCTCGTGGACGCCGCCAAGCTAAGAAACCCGGCCGGCTGATCAACCCGAACTCAATGACGGCCAAGAGCTCCGACTCGATCTTGAACCTGCGCCGCCGGAGTGCTCACGGCGAATCATTGGGTGGCTTTGAAATAGCTCGTTGTTGTTGACCTACCTTCACCGGATGCGATAAGCCTAGCAGGCTGCTGAAAAAAGTTCGGCATGCTTCGAGGGCCTCAGCATGAACGGAAAATCATCAATGATATCAAATCCTCCGTTCGTCCCTTCGATAGACTGCTATGTGGATGTCAAGTCAATAAACTACGAATGCTCTCAAGGGAGATCCCGTCGAAGGACCCGAGAGGGTTTTCAGCAACCTGTTAGGCGCGATTCTTAGGCCAAACGATAACAAAAAGGAGATTGCCGTCATGAAAATTCCATTTCCTTCGCTGGTCTTTCTTGCGTTGCTGTTCTCATGGGCGCTGCCGAGCCGCACCGTCGAGGCAAAAAGCTACATCGCCTATATTTCGGACTCGACCAATTCGTCGGTGATCTACTGGATCGCCAAAGAGGCTGGCATCTTCAAGAAGCATGGCCTCGACCTGGACACTATTTTCATCAACGGCAGCGTGCGCGGCATTCAAAGCCTGATTGCCGGCGATCTCGGCTACACGGGCGCGGTGGGAACGGCGGTCATCAACGCCAAACTCGCCGGCGGCGACGTCGCCATCATTCAGAGTCAAATGAACACCTTGCCCTACTTCATCATCGGCAACGCGAGCATCAAATCGCCGGAAGCACTCAAGGGAAGATCCGCGGCGGTGCACATCCCCGGCACCTCAGCTGATTTCGCCATGCGTCTCGCGCTGACAAAAGTCGGCATCAACTATAAAGACATCAAAGCCATCACCGTCGGCGGCGCCCCGGCCAGGCTGGCCGCCGTGACGCAGGGCCAGACCGATTTCACCGTGGTCACCGACGGCGAAAGAATCCAGGGCGAGAAAATGGGCCTCAGAGTGATTATCGACATGGCGAAGTTGAATGTTCCGTTTCAGTTCAACTGCACCGTCACGACGCGACGAAAAATCCGTGAGAATCCCGACGAAGTACGTCGCGTCGTCTGGACCATGGCGGAATCGATCCATTTCTTCAAAACCCGCAAAGATGAATCGATCAAAATAATGCAGAAATACACCCGCGGTTTACCCCGCGATGTCCTGGAAGGAGCCCACGCGGCGAATTCCGAGCTGCTGGTCGAAGACACCTATCCGACCATCGAGGGTTTAAAGCAAACGCTGGAGGTTCAAGCCGTGACCGATCCGCGCGCGTCCAAGGCGAGAGCGGAAGATTTGGTCGAGCTGCGCTTTGTCGGCGAGATGAAGAAAAGCGGCTTCGTCGAGAAACTCTACGGACGAGCCAAATAAACATTAGGGGTAAGATCGGAAATAATTTTCCGCTGTTTTAGCTAAGGGAAGCAGAAGTCGGGGTGGGTTTAAACCCGCGCGAAGACACACGAGCCGCCATGCTCAATCGCGAATTACCCCGACCAGATTCCCTCGTGGCGTATTCAATTCGCCCAGGTCACGGCGAGTGCGTTCGTTAAATTCCTTTGAGCCGCAAGCAATCGGAGTTGCGATCTCGTGAAGTTCGGCATCTTCATATTCGGCGATAACCATCCGGAGCTCGGCCGCTCAAATCAGAAATATTACGATGAAATTTTGACGATGGCCGAGTGGGCCGAAGAGCTGGGCTTCGACTCCTTCTGGCTCGGCGAGCACCATCTCTACTGGTACGGCACCTGCGTCTCGCCGCCGATGATCATCGCCGCCTTGGGTCAGCGCACAAAAAGAATCCGCCTGGGTCCGGCGGTGGCGGTGCCGTCGTTTCACAATCCGTTAATCATCGCGGAGGAATACGCCTTGGCCGACAATCTCTGCAATGGCCGCTTGGAATTTGGCCTCGGCAGCGGTTTCTCGCCCGTCGAGTTCCAGCAATTCGGCATGACGATGGAGGAAGCCAAAGAACGGTTCTGGGAAGGCACCGATGTGATTTTAAAGGCGTGGACTCAGGACCATTTTTCGCACCAGGGAAAATATTATCGCTTCGATGATATTTCGCTTTACATGAAGCCGCTGCAAAAGCCGATGCCGCCGGTCTGGCTCGCCGCGTCGAGCGACGATACTCTAGTTCGAGCCGGCCAACTCGGATGGCCGATGATGGGTATCCCATTCGCGCGCTCGAATACGCTTCGCGACGTCGAAGCGAAAAATGATCTTTACTTGGATTCCTATCGCGAGGCGGGGCACAAAGGCACGCCGGAGATCATGGTCGCCCTGCATATTTATCTTGATACAAACGAGCAAGCGGCCGTCGACGGCGCGCGCCCATGCTTCGAGCGCGCCATTGCCTTCCATAAAACCCATCGACGCCCCGGCTCGAAGATTCCCCAGTTCGACAACATTAAACAAGAACGCCTGGCGTTGTTCACCAATCTCGACGAAGCCGTCGCAATACTGCGCGAATACCAAAAGATCGGCGTCACCCACGTAATCGGCATGGTCAACTTCGGCGGCGTGCCCATGCCCGCCGTGCGCCGGACCTTGGAGTTAATGTCCGAAGAAGTTTTTCCGCAGTTCCGATAACGGCACCAGTCGGCAACCCGCTCGATCGATTCAATCCCACCCCGCTTTGCGCTATAAGACAAACTATGACCGAAGTTCGTTTTGTCGATACGACCTTGCGCGACGGCCAACAAAGCTTGTGGGCCTACAACATGCGCACCGGCATGATGGTCCCGGTCGCCGAACAACTGGATCAAGCCGGATTCGAGGCCATCGAGCTCGGCGGTCCAGTGGAAATGCCGAAGTGCGTCAAAGAATTGCGCGAAGATCCCTGGGAACGCTATCGCTTGATCATGCCCAAATTCAAAAAAACCCCGCTGAGGCTCATCCACGGCACGCGCAGCGGTTTCACGATCTATCCCGACGCGCTGCATCAGCTTTACGACACCTGCATGGCGAATGTGGGCGTTACCGAGGTGCGCATTTCAGACTCGTGGAACGATCCCGCCGATTGGGCATGGCGCGTGAAACAAGCCAAAATTGCCGGCCTTAAACCGATTATCAATCTGATTTATACCGTCTCACCGCGTCACACCGACGAGCACTTCGCGCAGAAAACCCGCGAAGCGGTTGCCTTGAACGTCTACCGCGTCATTCTAAAAGACCCCGGCGGCATCCTTACCCCTGAACGCACCAAATCGCTGGCTCCGGCAGTTATGAACGCCGCCGAGGGGACGACAGTGGAATTGCACACTCACTGCACAACCGGGCTCGGAACGCTTTGCTGCTTGGAAGCCATCAAAGCCGGCATGACGAACCTCAACGCGGCCATTCCGCCGCTCGCTGACGGCTCGTCGAATCCGTCCGTATTCAACGTCGCAATGAACGCGCGCGCCCTGGGTTACAAAACGCTGCTCGATGAAGAGCCGCTGCGCGCCGTCGCCAAGTTTCTTACCGCCTGCGCCAAGCAAGAGAATTTGCCGATCGGTAAAACTCCCGAATACGATTACGGCCAATATGTGCACCAGATTCCCGGCGGCATGATCTCCAATTTGCGCTACCAGCTCCGCCGCGTCGGCATGGAGAACAAGATCGATCAAACCCTGGAAGAAGCCGCACAGGTGCGCGCCGAGTTCGGCTATCCGATCATGGTCACGCCGCTATCGCAGTTCGTCGGCAGCCAAGCGGCGATCAATGTGATCGTCGGCGAGCGCTACAAGGAAGTCACCGACCAGACGATTGAGTACGCCATGGGCATCTGGGGCAAAGAAGGCGCCGCTCTGATGGATCCAAACGTCAAAGAAAAAGTTTTGAATCGCTCGCGCGCAAAGGAAATCGCCGATCGGCCGCATCCGACGGATTCGCTGCAGGACCTGCGCCGCAAATATGGCGGCGACGGCGTCAACGACGAAGACGTGTTGCTGCGCTTTTTCTCCAGCAAGGATGACGTCGATCGCATGCGCGCCGCCGGCCCGGCGCGCACCTATAAGACAAACGGCAATCCGCTGTTGAACTTAGTCGCGGAGCTGAGCAAACAAACCGAGCGCAGCAGTGTCTTCATACAGAGGCCGAATTTTTCCATCCGCTTGGAAAGGCGCCGGTCGCTTTGAATGACGACCCATCGTGTGAAATACATTCGGAACTCGGAGTAATTCATGGCGCGTGTACCGCTCATCAACGAAACAGATCACCCCGAGTTGGCCCGGTCGATGGCTAAAATCAAAGACGCGCGCGGCGGCCGGCTGATCAATATTTACCGTCTAATGTTGCACAGTCCGGCGCTCGCCGACGCCTGGTTCGATTTGAATCAGGCCGTGCGCTACGGCACGGCAATCGACGGTCAGAGCCGCGAGTTGGCCGTCATTCGCGTGGCGATCTTGAATGACGTTGAATATGTCCAGCGCGCTCACGGCCCCGCTTACGCGCTCAAAGAAGGCTTGACACCCGAGCAAGTGAGCGCGATTGCGAATTGGCAAGGGTCGAATCTCTTCAGCGATCCGCAGCGCGCGCTGCTCGCCTACACGGACGCGATGACGCGCGAAATCGACGTGCCCGAGTCGGTATTCGGCGGTTTGCGAGAACACTTCAGCGAACGTCAAACCGTCGAACTGACGATGCTGATCGGGGCGTACAATATGCTCACGCGTTTCTTGAAGGCGCTGAAAGTCGATCCGGAGCCGCCGGCAGGCCAGAGCGCTTAGGTTGATGAATCTCTTTCGCCAACTCTTTTTGAGCGAATTCCCTCGCCCGCTCGCGGGAGAGGGCAAGGGTGAGGGTCCGTTCCTGACATGAACCTATCCTCCCCGATGAAGTTCGTCGTCGAAAACGACAGTTTTCTCCGCCTCATTCAGGTCGTCCTCGACCCATCTGCGCCGAAAGAGCGCATCGATGCATTTGCTCATTTCTGCAAGCACGACACGCCGGACTTTGCCGGCTGGTGCGCGAAAATCCGCGCGCAAGCGCAAAACATCTACTCCACGAACGTTAACCTGGTCGACAATCAGGTCGAGTTGTTGGCGAACGCGCCCGGCGCGAGCGTGATTGTCGTCGAAGAGTTAACCGTTGGCGCCAAAGAAATCGCCGCAGCCGGAAGCCGGCTCAAGTTCGTGCAAAAGTACGGTGTTACCACACGCAACATCGACAACACCGCCTGCGCGACCACAGGCGTAAAAGTTTTAACAATTCGCCGCCGCGCCAATATTTCGACAGCGGAGCAAGGATTGATGTTAATGCTCGCTCTGGCGCGTCAGCTCACGCGGAATGCGAATCTGATCAGCATCGAGCAATTAAAAACCGCCGGCTACCAACCGGCGACTTACGATCGCAGTCACACACCGAACGGGAACTGGGCTCGCATCCCCGGAATGGTGACGCTTTACGGCAAGCAACTCGGCATCGTCGGACTGGGCGAGATCGGCCGGGAGTTGGCACTGCGCGCGCTGGCGCTCGGCATGCGCATTGTTTATTCCCAGCGCACGCGCCTGCCGGCGGACGTGGAACAGCAGTATCAAGCGGCTTATTGTTCTCTGGATGAGTTGCTCAGCAGTTCCGACTGCGTGAGCCTGCATCTGCCGCGCAGCCCGGCAACCGTCGGCTTCATCGGCCGCCAACAACTCTCGGTGATCAAGCCCGGAGCCTATTTGATCAACGTCTCTCAACCCAATCTGGTCGACCGCGAAGCTCTGCCCGCAGCGCTCGCTTCGGGACGGCTCGGCGGATACGGGCTCGATACTTTCTACGAAGAGCCCGGCGATGCCAACGATCCGCTCATCCAATTCCCCAACGTCATCGTCACGCCCCATCTCGGCGGCTCGCCGCGCTGGAATTCTCTCGACGATATCGAGGAAGTCATCGTCAACGTATCGCAGGCACTGCGCTAGCTCAGATCTGCCTCCGCTTCACTGCGTAATTGACACTTTAATTGCGCGAGCGATATATTCCGCCAGCTTCCCGGGCCTCGAGCGCGGCAGGTTTTCGCCAAGAAAGAGGAATCTCCATGCGGGAAATCGCTCTGGATCTTTATCGGTCTCATGGTCTTTTGCATTTCGGTTGCCGATCGCAGCCTGGCGCAGGAGCGCATGCGCATCGCCTGGGCTGGCAGCACGCCGTCGAACACGCCGATCTGGGTCGCCGATCAAAAGGGATTTTTCAAGAGGAATGGCCTGAACGCCGAAGTCGTCGCTATCAGCGCCAGTACTATGTGAACGCGGTGGTCACGCGCGAGAAGACCGTCAAGGAGCGGCGCCCGTTCGTCGCCAAGGTCGTGCGCGCTTTCACCGAAGCGCTTCACTTCATCAAGACGAATAAAGAAGAGACCAAAGCGCTGATCGGCAAGAATCTTAAAAGCAACGACCCCGAAGGTTTGGAGCGCGCCTACCGCGCCTACAACGGTGCCTTCCCGGAGGTGCCCTATCCCAACGCCGAAGGAGTGAAGACGCTGCTAGACGACATAGCACCGCGCACGCCGAAGGCAGCGACGGCTGATCCGAAAAGTTTCGTCGATATGAGCTTGGTGCAGGAACTGGAAGCAACGGGGTTCATCAAGCAGCTATATAAGCGGTAACAAGCAACAAAATTGCAGCCGAAAAGGCGCGAAGCGATGCCTGAATATCCAGATTTTTTGGGATTATAGTTCGGATGTTTGTGGAGGCCGGCGGATCACACCATTTGGCCCATTTCCACGCTTACTACCAAGATGATATTGCCATCTACGGGATCACGAAGATCGAGCGTTTGGCCGGCTCGCTTCCAACTCGTCAGGAACGTCTGGTTCTTGCATGGGCAGAGCTTCATCAAGACGAATTATTGGCGAATTGGGACAAGTTGCAAGGCGGTCATCCGCCGATTAAAATTGAACCGTTGAAGTGAGGTTTGCATGCCGCATGAAATTCACCGGGTCACGTCGTTTCAGAAAGTGGCCCAATTTACATTACGCGTCGACTTCAATGATGGCACGTCGCAGATCATCGACTTTCGTCCCGTGTTGAAAGGTGATCTCTACGGTCCCTTACAAGAGCCCTCCCTGTTTGACCGCGTCACGCTGGATAACGAAGTTCACACGTTGGTATGGCCAAACGGAGCTGACTTCGATCCGACAATCTTGCACAACTGGCCCGAATCAGGTCCAGCACTCGCGGCATTGGCCGAGAACTGGGAATCAGAGAAGTCAGCGCGCCGGCCCGCATAACTCGGCACCTTGATCGCGGGCGCGACCCATTGAAAAGCTTCGTCGATACGAGTTTCGTTCAGGAGCTGAAAGCGTCGGGGTTTATCAAGCAGCTATACAAACGGTAAGGATAACCGCCTATCCTAGTCGCGCAGAACTTGAATGTCATTCGAAAATCATTCGCGATTAAAACCTAAACACTCCTTATAAAGCCCAGCAAACCAAGCCTAAGCCCACCCTATCGTCGTTCTTGGAGCTTGTTGCGTTAGTTTCACGGACGAAAGGAGAACAAACATCTTGCCGGGACTCTTATGTTGCAGGAGAGAACGTTCACTTTTAGGGCAAACGTTTGCGCTCAACGGCGGGCCAACACGGTGCTGGCCCTGGCGAACTCTCACCTGGCCCCCGCCAACGCGGGTGGTTGCATCGTGAAGGCGGTCGTGGTGGGTGTTCAGTTCATGTGTTGTTAGGCGGCCAATTTCACGGCGACTGAGACGCCGGCCTTTGCGCACAGGCCGACGAGGTAGTCCAGAGACAGCTTGTCGACCTTGTTGCGCGCGATCTCGGAGATGCGGGGCTGGACCACGCCAAGGCGTTTGGCGGCTTCCACCTGGGAAATCGCCTCACGGTCCATCCATTTCCGGAGCGCTTCGGCCAGCTCGCAACGCAGGAGCATCACAGCGGCCTCATGCGGCGGGAAGCCGAGATCAAGGAACACATTGTGTGCGTCCTTTACTTGCCGTGATTGTTTCTTCTTCATGACTGCCCTCCGATTAACTTGTAACGCTGCGCTGCCAACTTGATGTCCACCTGGGACGTCTTTCGGGTCTTCTTCTGAAAAGCGTGCAAGACATAAACCGCTTCCTCGAACCTGGCCACGTACACGACGCGGAACGCGCCGGCGGCATTTCGTATCCGAATCTCGTAGGCTCCAGATCCAACGGTCGGAAGCGGCTTAAAGTCTGCTGGTTCACGCCCGGCTTGCACCATGAACAACTCGTATCCGGCTTGCCGGCGCGCCAACTCGGGAAAGGCCGCTAAATCGCGACGAGCTGTCCCGAGACAGCGGATCGGCCTCATCGTGATGAGTTATACGACTATTCGTATATAGTTGCAACTTCGCCGCGCACGGAAGCGTCGGGTTTATCAAGCAGCTATACAAAAGAGAAGAGCAGCAGACTAAATTCAGAATGCTTCTTTTTCCTCTTTCATCTCAAGTTTCGAGTAATTGACGCCCGTATATCATAATCATATACTTTCTCCATGGCCGAGGTGTTGCGGGGAGTCAGGCGCTTCGAGTGGGATGAAGGAAACTCCGCCAAAAACGAAGCAAAGCACGGTGTGACGGACCGTGAGTCTGAGGAGATCTTTTTTAACAAACCGCTAGTTATTACCCGGAGCTCAAAGGGAGGCAAGGAGATTCGGTACGTTGCGCTGGGAAAGACCTACGGCAGTCGGCTTTTGACCGTAGTGTTTACCGCTCGTGCGAACAGGATTCGCGTGATCAGTGGGCGCCCGATGAGCCGAAACGAGAGGAACGTGTATGAAAAAGAAAATTAAGCCGGTGCCGAAGTTCAGGAACGAGCAGGACGAGCGGGAATTTTGGAGCACGCATGACACCACGGACTACTTTGATTTTACCGAGTCGAACCGCGTCGAAATTGAATTTGACCCTGGCATCGAAGCTCCTGTGAAATCTATTTCCCTTCGATTGCCTCGCGAGATGCTCAATCAACTCAAGGTCCTGGCCAACAAAAAGGACATTCCCTATCAGTCGCTGATCAAAGTTTATCTCGCGGAAAAAATCGCCGAAGAGCGGAAAGCCAGTTAGAGCCATGGCGTATAAGGCAAGGAGGACCGAGCATTCGGGACCGAAGCAAGGTCGCGGCGCGTTCTATGGCCCTAAGGCTGAGGCCAAAACGGCGAGCAATCGACGTCGCCGACAAGACGATAAACAGGCGGTCTTAACTGAATTGGAAAATTCACCACAACTCCCGACAGAATGCCGCGATGCAGGGCAGCGGCCGAAGTATGATCACGTGCGCGAAGTGTGCCACATTCGAGTGTCCACATTGGCCTCACCGCAAACGCGCTCGCGAAGGCGATCGGGGTACCGCCCAACCGGATCACGGCGATTCTGAAGGATGAAAGGGGTATCACGGGAGACACGGCGATCCGGCTGGGAACGTTTTTCAAAACGTCGGCGGAATTCTGGATGAACCTGCAAATGACCTACGACCTGCGTAACGCCGAGAAGGCGCTGCCGGCGAGGGTGAGAAAGCGTATCGAAGACAACAGGAGCGTGCTGGCATGATGCGCAAAGACCACGAAGAGGAAGGACCGTAGCTCCACACCACTTGGCCGGTTCAGAAAAATAGCCTGTCCCCTTAAATTCCGTCGTGGAGAATTACGGAGTAGGGGTCGCCGAGATCGCTCGCCAAGTGGGAATCTCAACCTCCGGGGTTTCGAAGATCCTAACGAGAACTTTGTCCATCTAGTCAACAGCGTCCCGTTCTCCCCCCCCTATCGGGATTCCAGAAAAACTTGTCAAGGGTCATCAGTTTTCTGAAGAGTGGCGCCGAGGATCGCAGGAGTTCGACTTAGGCTACCACCTATTCTTCAATCACTTATGGACCGTGCTACTGCTGGGACTATGCGTTCATGCTCTATTTCACGGATGGAGATGATGTCTAATTAGCCTAGCCTTCCGATGGACAAGCCAAAGGTACGGCGATCATTGCCGGTCATCTTTAGAACCAGTCGAATTTGTCATCTCATAAGGAAGGTCGCGTAATCAGCGGATGGCCTATCGCGTAGTGCAGCAAGAGTTCCAGGGCGATGAGGATCAAAGACGCCGCTGCCAAGCCGGCCGCAAGCCGAACCTGGCGCCGTTCCTGGGGTGTCATCTCAACGCACGAGCGACGGGCTATGCAGTCGCGGCGCATGCGGCGTTGACGCTCGAGTGAGACCAGGACGATGGAAGCAA
>JBOHVN010000137.1:0-11190 GCA_050735675.1 Binatia bacterium
CGACAAAACGGTGGGTATCGGCACAATACGCCTCCACCACCCTACATTCCGATTTCACGCGTCGCGGTTGAGCCCTAACGCTAAATTCTGATACTGATATTTGCTGAAATAATCGAATCGGAGCAGGAGAAAACAGCATGCGCATTATCGACGCCGACGGCCACGTATTGGAAAGAGACATTCCCTGGGCGGATTTGATCGACGCGCCCTACCGTTCGCGCGCGCCAAAAGCCGTAAAGGACAACCGCGGATTCACTTTCGTCATGATCGACGGAAGACTCACACCAAAGCCGGTAGGCAAAGGCTGCAGCTTCGTCGGCGCGCCGCGCAGCCATCACCCCCAGCAGACCACGGGCATGGTCGATCCCAAGCAGCGTCTCAAAGATATGGACCTGGAAGGTATCGACACCGCGGTACTCTTCGGCACTTCGCCATTCTTGAGCCTGCCGTTCCTCGAAGACAAGGATCTCGCCTGCGCGATTGCGCGCGTCTACAACAATTGGCTGGCGAATTATTGCAGCGCCGATCCGCGCCGGCTTAAGGGCGTGGCCGCAGTCGCAATCCAAGATCCTTTGGAGTCCGTAAAGGAACTCCGCCGCGCGGTTGAAGAGCTTAAGTTTGTCGCCGTCGCGGCGCCGCCGATATCGGCATCGAAAAAAAATCTTGACGATTCTGAGCTGTTTCCATTCTTCGCCGAAGCGGCGCGGCTTAACGTGCCGGTATGTATTCACGTCGGCGCGGGCGACGGTGTCCCGGCGGGGACAGAACGCTTCGATCATCCGTTCTATACTCACGCCATGGCCCACCCTTTCGAGCAGATGATTGCCTCGCTCTGCGTGGTGGCCGGCGGATTGCTGGAAAGATTTCCGCGCTTGAAATTTGCCTTCATGGAAGCCGGGTGCGGCTGGGTGCCGTATTGGATGGAGCGGCTCGATGAGCACTATGAAATCCTTCAGCCGACCGTTCCATGGCTCACCAAACCGCCAAGCGAATATATGAAAAGCGGGCAGATGTTTTATGCCTTCGAGATGGAAGAAAAGATGCTGCCCTACGTCGCCGAATTCGTCGGCGCCGACAGGCTTATCTTCGCCACCGACTACAACCACAGCGATTCGAAGTTTCCCCACACCGTTGAAGAAGTCATGGAGCGAAAGGATCTTTCCGCAGCGCTCAAAGCGAAAATCATGGGCGAAAACGCGGCGAAGCTTTACAGTTTGTAAGCGAACGCTCGAGTCACTTCTCCAAAATTGCTGCGCCCATCTAAAGTGGGGCGGCCGGCCGGTCGCTCTGCGAAATTTCTACAAGCTCCCTGATCCGCCTCATCGCACTCAAACGGTTTTATTAGTCAGTCCTCCGGCCTTTCGGGCATTGTTGATACCAGCGGCGCCAAGTAAATTATTGGCGAGCAGTAACGCCGTGCACCGCCAACCGTCCAATAGTGAAAATGATTTTGCGGCTTCTTCAAAGTAAAGTAAAATTATAGAATTAAATGCAAAAGGCTCAACTATTATCGCTTTTGAGTAAAATATTCCTCTGATTTCCGATTCCGGCATCAACCTTCATCCTGATCGAGCAACTGGGGCGCTGAAGGAGGTACACGGTGAAACTAGCGACACGCTTGTTGGGGATAGTCTTTCTGGCTGCAGTAGCTTTTGCCGGCTGCCACGAACTCGGTCATATCGAGGGGATCGGCGACTATGGCGGGACCGGGAGCAGCGAGGTTGTCGGCGAAGTCGAGTACGTCGACCCGCGAGCGCGCGAAATTGAAGTCCGCACAGACTCCGGACGTACTTTAGTCATCCGATATGACGACCGAACTCAGGTCGTTTATCGCCAGCGCAAATACTCGGTCGATAACTTGGAACGAGGCGACTATATCGCGACGCGAGTTCAACAAGATCGCGACGGGCAAAGTTACACCGATACGATTACGGTCCGAGAAAGCGTCCAGGATCGCGGCGACAGACGCGGCGGCGCAGGTCGGTTTGACCGCGTTGATGGCCGAGTCGAATACGTCGATCCGAGGCGTGGAACTTTCGAGCTGCGCGACTCGCGCAATCGCTTGATCGTCGTGTCGGTCCCGTTTAATGCGCCGCGCCCGGTGATGGACCGGTTCAATCGGTTACGCGATGGCGATTCCGTGCGCATCGAGGGACGCGCTGTCGACAACGACCGCTTCGAACTGGAAAATTTCCGCTAACAACTCGAAGCATGCGCCCCCGCGCCTGAGAGACTGTGTCGCAAGTGCAAACTCGCATAAAAGTCATTCTGAGCGTCAGCGAAGAATCTCGCATTTCCTGTCGCTTACGAAGAAGAGATCCTTCGGCGATCGCCTCAGGATGACATTGCGAAACCGTCTCAGCTCTGGGGCGGAATCGCTAGTGGAGAATCTGCTTGAAAAAATCGTTGCCCTTATCGTCGACGAGAATAAACGCCGGAAAATCTTCCACCTCGATCTTCCAAATCGCTTCCATTCCCAGCTCGGGATATTCCATCAACTCGACTTTCTTGATGTTCTCTTTGGCGAGAATCGCCGCCGGCCCGCCGATCGAGCCAAGATAAAAACCGCCGTATTTTTTACACGCGTCGGTCACCTGCTGGCTGCGATTGCCTTTGGCGAGCGTGATCAGCGCGGCGCCATGCGACTGGAACAAATCGACGTAGGAGTCCATCCTCCCCGCCGTCGTCGGCCCGAAAGAGCCTGAAGGCATTCCTTCAGGCGTCTTCGCCGGACCGGCATAATAGATCGGATGGTCTTTCACATATTGCGGCAGTCCATCTCCCCTATCCAACCGTTCCTTCAATTTCGCGTGGGCGATGTCGCGCGCGACGATCATCGTGCCGGTCAACGAGAGCTGAGTCGTCACTGGATATTTGCTCAGCTGCGCGAGAATCTCCGTCATCGGCCGGTTGAGGTCCACCTTGACAACGTTGCTCTCGACCTTGCCCCGATACTCTTCGGGAATCAGCCGGCCTGGATCGCGCTCCAGCTCTTCGAGCCAAACGCCGTCCTTGTTGATCTTCGCTTTGGCGTTACGATCTGCCGAACAGGACACGCCCATGCCGACCGGACAAGAGGCACCGTGGCGCGGCAAGCGAATGATGCGCACATCCAGAGCGAAATATTTGCCGCCGAACTGCGCGCCGTAGCCGGCCTTGTAGGCCTGCTCAAGCATCCGGTTTTCCAATTCCACGTCGCGAAATGCCCTGCCGTGCGCGTTGCCGGTGGTCGGTAGATGGTCGAGGTAACCCGTGGTGGCGAGCTTGACGGTCTTCAGACAAGCCTCGGCCGAGGTCCCGCCGATCACAAAAGCGAGGTGGTACGGCGGGCAACCCGCGGTGCCCAAGGTCTTCATCTTTTCCGTGAGGAACTTCTCCAAACTATCTGGATTAAGCAACGCTTTTGTCTCTTGATAGAGCATGGTTTTGTTGGCCGAGCCGCCGCCCTTCGTGACGAACAGCAGCTGATACTCGATGCCGTCCGTGGCCATGATATCGATCTGCGCCGGCAGATTGGTGCCGGTGTCGACTTCGTCGAACATGTTAAGCGGCGCGGTCTGCGAGTAGCGCAGGTTTTCTTCGGTGTAAGTTTTGAAAACGCCCTTGGCGAGATACTTCTCGTCTTTCACGCCGGTCCACACCTGCTGGCCCTTTTTTCCGACGATCGTCGCCGTGCCGGTGTCCTGGCAGAACGGCAGGATGCCTTTGGCCGCGGTATCCGCGTTCCGCAGCATCGCTAACGCAACATATCGGTCATTCGCCGAAGCCTGCGGATCTTTGAGAATCGCCGCGACTTTTTCCAAATGCCCCGTGCGCAGCAAAAACGACACATCGCGTATCGCAACGTTGGCAAGAAGCGTCAGTGCTTGCGGATCGACCTTCAGGATATCCTTGCCTTCGAATTGGGTCGTCGACACGTAGTCCTTGGTCAGCAACCGGTACTTCGTGGTGTCCTTCTCGACGGGCAGCGGATCTTGATAGAAAAACTCTGGCGTCGCCATAGGATTCACCTCCCGGCTAAATCCTAAAGGAATTTTTCGATTTTGTCGACGCGCGACTGGTAGAGCTAGCCAAAGCCGGGCGACCCGCCGGTCGCCCCTACATCTTCTTTGCGTCCTATTGCTATAGTTCAAAATTTGCGTGGCCTGCGCAAACGATTGGAAGCTGAAAGCACTCGGAGTCGGAAATCCTCCCGCCAAGGCGCAAAGTCGCCAAGTTTAGAGGGGAAGATGAAAACCTTTACGAATGATTTTCACCCGCAATCTCCGATCTTTGCGGTCTTTGCGTCCCTTCGGTTTCACTCAGGACATGCTTTGCGGGAGATATTCCGAGATTGGGTTGCGGCTCTGCCGCACTAGGTTGCCTTGCGGCTGAATTGTTTTTCTTCTGGTTGCCACTTTGCCGCGCTGAGTTCTTTGCGGTAAGGTCTCTTGTCTTCCGTTGCTCGTAAGGAGAGCATTCCAATCGGCACCGAACAGATCCACACCTACTGCGCTATGTGCACCTCGCGCTGCGGCGTGCTGGCGACCGTTCAAGACGGAGTCCTCACTCAGGTCAACGCCGATCCCGATCACCCGAACGGTTGCATCTGCGTCAAGGGAACTGCTGCGCCGGAGATCGTTTATTCACCCGATCGTCTGCAGTTTCCAATGGTGCGCACGCGGCCGAAGGGCGATCCCAATCCCGGCTGGGTTCGCGTCACCTGGGAGCAAGCGCTAAATTTAGCCGCCTTGCGGCTTAACGACATCAAAGAAAACTACGGGTCCGAAGCCGTTGTTTTTTCGCGCGCCACAACGGCGGGCAGCGCCGCCATCGACTACGACGGTTGGTTGCAACGCTTGGCCAATGCTTTCGGCAGTCCCAATCTTCTGACCTCGAATCACATCTGCACTTGGAACCGGCGAGTGGGCTCTAAATATACTTACGGCGTCGGCATGCCTCTGCCGGACTTTGACAGTACGAAGTGCATGCTGATCTGGGGCGTCAACCCGCCCGCCACCTCGCCGGCGCAAGCTCTGCGTCTCAACCGGGCGAGAAACCGTGGCGCGAAACTGATCGTCATCGATCCGCGCAGAACCACTTTGGCGGCAAAGGCAGACTGCTGGCTGCGCGTCCGTCCCGGAACGGACGGCGAGCTAGCGATGGCGATGCTGAATGTGCTCATCGAAGAGAATCTTTTCGACGGGGAATTCGCGCGCCGATGGACCAACGGCCCTTTTTTAGTGCGCTGCGACAACAATCAGCTAATCACGGAACGTGATCTGCAGAGCGAAGGAAGTCTGGACACGTACCTCGTTTGGGATGAACACGGCAATGCGCCTGGCACGCTTCAACGCAACACTAGCGCGGCGCTCTTTGGAACATTTACGGTACAGTTCAGTGACGGAACACCGGTCACCTGCAAACCAGCACTTCAGAGACTCAAAGATATCGCCATCGCGTACGCACCAGAACTCTCAGAAAAAGTCACGACAGTTCCAGCCGCCGAAGTCAGAAAGGCCGTACGTCTATTCGCGGCGGAGAAACCGTCCAGCTACTGCACCTGGGTCGGCCTTGAGCAAGACAACGATGCCATGCAAACCAACCGCGCCGTCTGCTGCTTCTATGCCCTCACCGGCCAATTCGATCAGCGCGGCAGCAACGTGCTCTTCGCCACGACTCCGACGAATCCGATTTATGGTCGCGAGCTGCTGCCGAAAGATAAAGCCGAACTGCGGATCGGCGTTGAGCAGCATCCGCTCGGACCACCCACCGACCCCGGTCTAGTGCAGGCGGCGGAAGTCTACGAGGCGATCCTCACTAGCCGTCCCTATCCGATAAAAGCCATGATCGCGTTCGGCACCGATCCGTTATTGGGTCACGGGGATTCTCTGCGCGGCAAAACGGCCCTTGAAGGTCTCGAATTCTACATTCACGTCGACACGATCGTTAATCCAAGCGCGAACTTCGCCGACCTGCTGCTCCCGGCGGCGAGCTGCTGGGAACGCGAAGCGCTGATGACATCTTTCGAGGTCGCCGAAGACACACTCAACTGGGCGCAGCTCCGGCCCGCCGTTGCAAAACCTGTCGGCGAATCGCGGTCCGATGTCGAGATTATTTTCGATCTGGCGAAAAGGCTCGGTTTGTCGGAACAGTTCTTCGATGGTGATCTGGAAGCAGCGCTCAACCACCAATTGGCGCCATCGAATTTGTCCGTGCAGGAATTGAAACAGAATCCCGTCGGACTTCGCGCCAACGTAACGACTAGTCATCAGAAGTACGCTGAAATCGACGCGCAGACCGGCAAGCCAAGCGGTTTCGACACTCCGACTCGCAAGATCGAAATTTACTCGACAAGCTTCGCAAATGCAGGCTACGCGCCGCTACCGGTTTTCGACACGAGCGCTCATAACGACACAAATGAACGGTATCCCCTCACACTGACCTTTTACCGCCTCGTGCAATTTTGCGGCGAGCAACACCGTAATATCCCGCGCCTGCGGCGATCAGCCCCGGACCCGTCTCTAGAGATCCATCCGCAAACAGCCAAAGCCCAACGCATCGAGGACGGCGAATGGATTTCACTCGAAACCGAAAGCGGCAAAGTGAGACTTAAAGCGAAGTTCAACGATTCGCTCCATCCACAGACCGTCGCAACCGTCTACGGTTGGTGGCAAGCCTGCCAAGAATTGAAGGTCAGCGGTCATGATCCGTTCAGCGAGACCGGCGCGAACGCAAATCTGCTCGTTCCCAATGCGGATATCGATCCGATCAGCGCATCGGTCGCCCACCGCGCACAGAAATGCCGGGTGAGAAAGGAGAACATCAGTTAAAGGGCCGAGACAAAACCGAGATATGTCACGAGAGCATGATTACAGTCGACCAGAATAAGAAGCGATGATAGTAGTGCTGCAAGGATATCTTATTGGCTAACTCAACGTTAAGTTCATTAACCGGGAGTAAAGACCATGGTCAATGTATATGTGCGGCGCCGAATACCGGATTACACCGCCTGGAAACAAATCTTCGACGGCTTCGCGGCCAAGCGTCGTGCGGGAGGCGAGCAGACCTATAAGATTGCCCGCGTCGTTGGGGAGCCAAACAATTTGTGTCTCTCTTTCGAGTGGGACAACGTGGCGAACGCCCAACGCTTCCTCGCATCCCCCGAACTCGCCAGCGCCATGCAGCAAGCCGGGGTGGCCGAGAAACCCGATATCCATATCGCAGAAGAGGTCGCGAGCGGAAAGCCATAATTGACTCGTGGATACGAATATTGGGCCCGTCCTTCAGAGAGAGAGAGAGAGAGAAGGATGCCTAAATAGCCGGTCGGGCGCGATCCATCGCAGCATGCGAAGAGCCGCGCTGCTCCGGCGTCTCAGCCTGAGGTTAGCCTGCGCACCTGTGTTGTAGCGTGTCCTCGAGCTGTGAATAATACCAGAGAGAAGAAGGCCAAATCATGAACGAACCAGAGAAGTTAGGGTCAGAAACAAGCCTCACCGCTGCTCAAGAAATTCTGCGCAGGCTCTGGGAGGAGCATGTGCAACACGAGTTCGCAACCCACAACACCGAAGACACGCTCGCCACCATGTGCGAGGACGCCTACGTGAACCACATCCCAGTGCTGACCGGAGGTGAGGGCCGGGACGAGTTGCGGGAATTTTACTCCCGGCGTTTCATTCCCCAGATGCCTCCAGATACGGAAATGATTCCCGTCTCGCGAACCATGGGCACCGATCAATTGGTGGATGAAATGGTGTTCAAGTTCACCCATACCATCGGCATGGACTGGATGCTGCCGGGTCTTGCTCCGACGGGAAAGCGGGTTGAAGTTCCGCTGGTCGTCATTGTTCGATTCAGAGAAGGGAAGTTGGCCCACGAGCACATTTACTGGGACCAAGCCTCCGTGCTGGTCCAACTGGGGTTGCTCGATGCCAGCACCCTGCCCGCCGCCGGCATTGAAAGTGCGCGCAAGGTGCTCGATCCGAGTTTGCCGTCGAACGCACTGATAGACCGTGCCGACCAAAGCAAGTGAGTCGTCTCCCAGCCCATCATGAAGCTTATGGACACGAAACAGCAGGCAGCTCCGGACGCCAGACCGCAGCGACGTGTGGCCCTTCGCTGCGGTCGGCGCAGGTGGGCTAAACCGTTAGACCCACCATCAGTTCAACGACAAAAACAATTCCTCCATCGCCATCTTCTTCGCCATCAACCCTTGATCCACCGAATAGCCGACGAAGCGCTCGAGATTCGGGCGGTTCTTTTCTGACCCGTACGGCCAGGGATCGGGACCTAAGAGCTGCTCTTCTTCCTCGAAAGCCTGACGACCCCACGCTAGCCACGACCAATTAGGATCTGCGTAGAATTCACGGCAGATTCGCTTCGCCTCGCCGAATGCGTTGAATAAACTTTGCGCGGCGGCGGGATATTTCTTCAGAACCTCGTCCTTGAACGCGACGACGTGCATGATCGGGAAAAAACCGTTTTTCTTGTAATAGCGCAGGTCTTCAGCCTTTGGATCGGCGAAGAGCCGTTTGATCTTTTTCGAGCCGCGCAGCACGGGCTTGGGCGGGTGCGGCGTCATCATCGCGCTCAGCTCGCCGGATTGGAGCATGTCGCCGGCGTTAGCGCTTTCCGGCAACTGATCGATCTTGACCCCCTTCTCAGCTTCGAACTCGATATTGTCTTTCTTACTCAGCATCCAGTGGATCTTGCGCCACGGCACGTCGAATTCGCTCTGCAAGTCTCCTTTAGCCAGCGTCGCCAAGGTGTTCTGAAAACTATGCAGGCCGACTCTCTTGCCGACGAGATCCTTGGGCTCGTTGATACCGGCATCGACATTAATCCACATCTGCGAGTGGCTGAACAGCCGCCGCGGAAACACCGGGATCGCCGTAAACGGCATCTCTCGGCTCTTCGCCATCAAGTAGGACGAGAGCGACAGCTCCGCCACGTCGAACTCGCCTTTTTGCAGCATGCGCTCGTGGCGCTCTTCGCCATCTCTCTGCCGATCCGATTGGCCGACGATCAATACATTCAGATCGATTTCCCGCGGTTCAACGGTGCCATCAAAAAATGGCACGTGCCGATCATAGTGCGAAAGCGCGATCGTGAGTTTCGGTTTTGTCAAGTGCTCCTCCAGATGATCGTGTTGCCAGCAGGCTCGTCGGTTCTCTTTTAATAAACGACTGAAACTAAACGATCTTCGGCTCCCAGCTGAAGGGTTCTAGATTTTTGTTGACTGGATGTCCGTCGTTACCGCGCAGGCGGGGAACCCAGGCTATTTTGATGCTCAAATCCAAAATTAACTCGGCTGCCGGCTTTCGCCGGCAGGACGAACTCTCACGTCCGCCTAAGCGAAGCGCTCTAGAAATAGTCACTTCGTCTTGGTCGCTTCCTTAACTGAATCCACCGCTTTCTCCATCGCTTGACCCGCGTCTTTAGCGGCTTTGTCGACTTCTTTACCTGCCTTCTCTGCGGGGCCTTCTTTCTGGCAAGCTGAAAGCGTTAATCCCAAAAGCGCCACGGCAAACAACAAGTTTATTTTTGACATGCCTGCATACCTCCTGCTGAATTTTTCATTATTGAGGACATACTACACTCAGCGTACGGCATCAATTACCGTCAGGCTACCACCAGCAGTCTCATTAGATCTCGAACGCTGCTTACCGATTCGATAGCCCTGACGGTTTCTACAATCTGGTCGACATTTGTCTTGCCCAGGACCGGCTCCATCAACCACGCGGCCTTTTTCTCGACCTCTTCTGGGCTCATCGGATTCTCCGGCCGGCCCCGGCAATTGCTGACATGCTCGCTCAACGTCCTGCCATCCTTGAACGTCACTTCGACCCGACCTTGGAAACGCGGGCCCGAGCGTTCCATCGTTTCGTCGCCGATCAATCGGACTTTCTCCTTCAAAGCCAACACACGAGGATTCTGAAAACGCTCGTAATCATGCGCCGATTCGAAGGTCAATTTGCCGTCAATCAGGATCGACGCGACCATGTACTGCACATTTACGTCGGGCATATGCCGGTTGTTAACCGTGCGCGCGCCGCTCTCGGGAATACGAACGATGACCTTTTCGATATTGCCGGCATCGATCGCGTTTTTGGCAAGCAGCGCGAGTGTCGCGTCGACGGTTTCCATCATCGGCGAACCGACTGGATACTTTTTCACCAGACAGGTCGTGATCGTGAAACGCTGGCCCAGCTCGTGCAATATTTTTTTCGGATCGCAGGGGGCGTAGGTTTTGACGATGCCCTGATCGCCTTCGAGCACATCGCGATTACCCGTGAAACCGGCCTTGATGAGCAGCGCCGCGGTGACTCCGTTGCGCGCGGGCATGCCGGCGTAGTCGAACGCTTTCTCGATATGATCGTCGTCGCCGACCCAAGCTCTCGATCCCGACGCCTGCTGCGCAGCGTAGGAGATTAAATAGCGCACCCGCAGATCATCCAATTCGGCGAGCGTCCCCGCAGCCGCGGCGCAGCCGAACGTCGCACCAAAGCTCGTCGACCTGGGCTCGAAGGCCTGATGGAAACGAAAGCCGATGTCGTAGCCGAGAATTACCGCCCGCAGTAGCGCGTCGCCATTTCTATTCTGCGATTCGGCAATCGCCAATGACGCCGGCACGATCGCGCAGCCGGGATGGAGCTGGCTATTCGAATCGTCGGTCTCGTCGGCATGACCGGACATTCCGTTGGCGAACGCGGCAAGTATCGGCGTAGTTTTTAGATTTGTGCCGAGTACGCTGCACTGTTCGTTGCCACCTTGCTCGCGCGCATGTTGGAAGCCGAGCTTACCCGGCTTCAAAGTTGAACCTGAGACGATCGCCGCCAGCGAGTCCAGCAGATGGCTCTTGCCTTTTTGCACTATCTCCGCCGGCAGCTTCGCGGATCGCGAGGCCAACATGTATCCAACGAGACCGTCGATGATGTTCGCCATTTCACCTCCTAATCGGAATAATCGATCGGGGGGTCTTGGAGAGGCGGCTTATAGCCGGCGCATCGCTTCTCCGAGAGTCCATTAATTCAAACTTTACCAGACCTATGTAGTTCGGCTAAAGAGGTGCTGTCAAGGTAGTGACTCATTTTGGTCGACCAGTACAGGCTTTCAGCAAAAGTCGCAATAAAGCAGATTCTTCGCTGTGCTCAGAATGACACTGGAGTGGAGTTGTCATCCTGAACGAAGTGAAGGATCTGCTTTCAAATT
>JBOHVN010000138.1:0-6577 GCA_050735675.1 Binatia bacterium
CTTTGACTCGTAGACGACAGCATTCCATCAATCTTAAACCGGCTCCATAAAGAAGTATGGCCATCAAACTCGGCAGGCCGTCCATATGGTCGATCACTCTTTTGCCCTCGTCTTTCGTAAGTACGACTGGCAGCCGCTGCGGTCTTTTTGCGCGCACCACACCGTCAATAAGCCCAAGCTTTTTATGAAGAACTTCGCCATAAAGAAACACCAAGGCGTTGAGAGCTTGGTTTTGGGTTGAAGCGCTGACATGCGAGTCGGTTGCCAGGCTTGACAGAAACTGCGAAATTTCCGCCTCAGCCATTTCCGCTGGATGCCGCTTGTTATGGAAAAAATAAATCTTTTAATCCAGCCGACGTAGGCTTTCTCCGTCATATAGCTGTAGTGGCGCGTCCGGATCGCTTGGCGGACTTGCTCGAGCAACTTCGGCTTCGGAGTCGATGGCATCTGGACACCGGTTCTCGAATTCAACCCGCCGTCGATCACGGCGAGCGTGCGGTTCATTGGTCTGTGGGTGTTTGCCGTTTCAATCATGATTTGCCCTCCTCGGTTATCCGGCACAGCGTAGCGACTGTTTTCTTGGAAACTCTGTGCGTAATTTGTCTTCTCCCTTCCGGTCGAATCGCGCCTGCAAGTCGAGCCAGTAGCGCTCCTTTAGATTTCGTTCAAAAGTTCAAACGTTCAAAGGTTCAACGTTTTCCAAATAACGGAAAGTGCGACAGCGTTCTTGGCAATCACATCGGCTTTTTGAACTTTTCGCCTTTCATGCCGCTTCTTCTTAGATACGTAATCAGATTACTAATCATACTTGATAAGCGGTTGAAGGAATTTGTCAGCCGTTCGGCTTTTTCCTGCGCAACATAACTTTGATCGACGGCCACATAGATTTGCGACCGTACTTCTCCACATGAGCCCTTCGCGACGTAAAGAAATTGGCTAAACTCTTGATTGCCGCCGCGTTCAAATCCCTCGGCAATGTTCGACATGATCGAGATCGCTGCTCGTTGAATTTGGCCACATAGCGCGAAATCCTTATAGAAGTTCTCTCCCTTGGTCAGTTGATAGATTTCGTGCGTCAATCGGCGCGCTTCTTTCCAAACCTCCAAGTCTTCGAATCGCTTCACCGCCATGATAAATTTACCTCCTGTTTTTTAGTTCGGCTCAATCGTAACCCGCGGGTAAAACCCTACGTCTTGGTTTTAAACAACGTTGAACGTTTGAACCGTTGAACTTTTGGCAGGGCGCCGTCATTCGACGGCGCCCTGCAAAAACCACCTTCTTCTCATCCGGTCATAGTAAAGCCAAAGAAAATCGCCGCGGCGGGTTTCGGCGTAGTAGTATTCGCGCTGGATCTCGCGGTTCCACCAGCCGCCGGCGAAAACGTAGGGGCCGGTAAGCTTGTCGATGCTGCCGTATTTGGGACCCAAGATAAGCCAGCCGTCTTCGTGCGAGGGGTACGGCTCGCCGGCCAAACGCTGCGGTTTTGCCCTGATGCGGCGCACGAGAGTTTTTACCGCGGCATTTTTCGGTTTGGGGAGTTTGACGCGGCTCAAGGGCTCCCAGGCAAAACGAGCTTCGGGAAGATGGCCGTCGGCGAGCCTGGCGCAGACGACGGATTCTTCGCCAAACTCGGCGCGTAGGCGAGCGAGCGCGCGATTGGCGGCGTCGAGATCGCGTCCTTCGCCGGCGCTCAGGATAAACTCATTAAAGAGTCGCAACTGCTCGTTGGTAGCGGCGCAAGTCTCGGCACGGAGCTCGATTTCCACAACGCCTCCGGAAAGCTGGAGCGACTCCAGACGCAGGCGGACCAGATCCAATATTTGCGCCGAATCGAGGACCGGCGCCGCAGGGCGCAGCGGCTCTTTGAGCCAGCCGCTTCGATCGATCAGCAATGACAGCCAGAGTGTAACCAGTGCTTGATGGCGCGCCGCCAGAGTTGACAGCAGCGGATGAAGCAGTTGCTTGATAAGAAATAAGAGCCGCGTGGTGTCGTTTTCCGGATCGTCGAGAATATACTTTTGCCGGGCGGGCTCTTCCGGCGCCTGCGGTTCGAGCGGTGCCCAGAGATCGCCGGCCGCCATGCGGTAAAGCCGGTGCGCCTCTTTGCCGAAGCGCTCGCGCAATCCGCCCGGCGGCAAGGTGAGCAAGTCGCCGACGGTTTTGATGCCGAGCTTGAAAAGCATGTCGCGGAAGCCGGGCTCGATGTTTAAACGATTGAGGAGAACTTTCTCCGCGGCGCCGCGCTCCTCGGCGGGATCGCGAAAAACCGTGATGCCCTCCTTCGCCCGGGCAACGGCGTAGCTGCCGAAGCGCGTGAAGCCGACCGCCAGGCTTACGGCAAAGCCCTGGGCGCGCAGATCTTTGTGAATGGCGTAGGCCCATTGTTGCGCCGAAGCATAGAGACGCTGCAGGCCGGCGCCGTTGAGCCAGAAGACGCCGGGCTCCTCGGCCGAAGGCTCGACTTCGGGAGTAAAGCGCATAAGCCGATGAGCCAATTCGCTCGCGGCCTTTTTTGTTTCAGCCGGCGCGACTACCCCGGCGCGCAGCGCGGAAGCCAGAGAAAACGCGGCGGCGTAACGCAAGCCGGGAAGCACGCCCTGCCGGCGGGCTTTTTCGTTGACCCAGAGGATCAATCCTTGCGGCTTGTCATCGGCCACCACCGCCGCCGGATAGGCGGCGCTCCACTCGGGATGGCGCCGCAGCAAAAGCTGCAGTGGGAAAGCCGCCAGATCAACACAAGCCAGCCGGCCCGCTGTAAAGCTCTTCATAATTCCACGTGGGGCCGCGCCGCTTGTCTTTGAGGACGCGCAAGGCGCAAGCGAAGCGGCGATTCCCGGTGCGCTTTCTTTCAGCGTGAGCCCGCAGCGAAACCAGCGAGCCCAAAGAAAACGCCGCGCTGCTCTTTTCGGTGAGGCATACCAGCGCCGTGTGATGGCGATGCGCCAGGCCGGTCAGGCGAGTCTGCAGCGGCATCGGGATATCGGCGGCGCCGAGATCGAGCACGACGATACCGAAGCCGCCGGAGCGCAAAAGCTTTTCGCCGGCGCGCGCGATGCTTGCAGCAGCACTTAGACGCACCACGACCAACGCGGCTAAATCCATACCGTTTTGAGCCACATCCGGCGGGTAGAAAAATGTCTCCGCCGTCGTCACCCACCCCACCGGCTCGCCGCGCTCCTGCGCCTCTCGAACCAAACCGAAAGTAATCGTCAGTGCCGCCGACGTCCCAGAGCTCGATATCTCCACCAGCCGCCCGGCGACTTCGCTGAGCGACCACGGCGTCTGCGGGACAACAGGACGAAGTTTTTGCGCGGGAGCAAAAATCATAAACGGAACGAGAAAGTTGCTCTTTGGTGAGAGCGGGATAAACGCTGCAGCGGAGAGCAGTGAGCGTTACAGCTTAGGACGGGATTATTGAGCTACTGCCGGCAAGGCACCGTCCGTTCGCGGGATGTAGAAAATGGCAGAAAAAGGGCGCAATTCATCTAACGCTGTGGGTGAGAGGCGCTTTCTCAGCGTCCTTCTCAACCCAAGGGTTAGATTTTAACTTTGACGACAGTTCCAGGGGAAGCACTACTAAGTGTTTCTTGCACACGAGGCATCAGCGGCCGAAGATCGTCGATATCATTCGACGTGGCGACCATTACATTGATAGCAAGAGCCAGCTCAACCGGATTTTGCTGATACTCAATTCCCTGGTCTACGGTTAAAAAAGTATCGAATTCTTGAGCGGCACGGTGGAGCAGCGGCCCGTTTTTGATCCCCGACCAGCCCATTTCACTTACCGTGCGAACGTCGTGGCCCGGGAGCCCGCGTCGCAGCCTCCGTGGTACGCACTCATCCAGCAGCACGCGCACTCGACACCAACATCTGCTTGGCCTCCTCCAACGCAGCCACTGCTTGCTCGCGAGTTACGCTAGGAAAGTCGTCGAGGAACTCGTCGAGCGGATGCCCTGCTTCCAGATAATCAATCAGTGCCTGCGCTGGCACGCGAGTCCCGGTAAAAACTGGAGTGCCGCCAAGGATTTCAGGGTCACTATGAATTACGCTTTGTCGGGTTGCCATGAAAATTATTCCACCGAGAGAATACCACTGGTCCGAGAACAAATCTAACGGGGTTCGCGGCTGAGCTGCGGGCCGAAGGCCCGTCGGATCTAGCCGCGGCCTTTTCAACCCAATGGTTATGCAGTGCGTTTGCGAGCGCGCTGGCGTAAGGTCGTGCGCGTCACACGTGCCATCGTACGCAACGCTTCGTTAACGGCACGGGTATCGGGAAAGATTTCTGCAACATCTGGGTCGAGAAGAACGACGTTGGTACCTTCCGCGTACCGTGCCGCAGTCACACCACGGACCGCTTTTGAGAAATCATATTCGGGTCGCATCGTATCTTCGTCAAAATTCGATGGGCGGGGTTTCTTTTT
The DNA here is from genome assembly GCA_050735675.1 of Binatia bacterium. Lineage (GTDB taxonomy): Bacteria > Desulfobacterota > Binatia > UBA9968 > UBA9968 > DP-20. The sequence continues at coordinate 4,422 of JBOHVN010000138.1, forward strand.
ACTTTTCTTCATATTGCTTTCGTTCATGTCGAGTTGCCAACCGAGCGCTAATAATTCGCGTTCTTGGCGGCCGCTCTATGTAGGAAACGACCAGCAGGCGATAACGGTCTGACATTCCCAATACGATAAATCGTTCTTCACCCTCTGAATGGTCGGGATCTGCCATGTTCATGACAACGGATCACCGAAAGCGGTGACTGCCTCTCTGAACGAGACGCCGTGCTTGCTGAGATTCGCTTCTGCCTTTTTTGGATCCCACTCGAAATTATAACCCGCGAGAGCATTCTACCGTTCTCGGTTGAAATTCTCCATCGGCATACCGTTATGGGTGAGAGGCGCGGTCCGCCGCGACCTTCTCAACCCAATGGTTAGCCGTTCTCTCTGCTTTAACGTGTAGCGGCTGAAAGGGCACGCTCCACCTCACGTGGAAGCGTCAGTGGGACGAAAAAATCTGCGGGATAGAGATAGTCCTCGCCGGACTCGTCAATAACCCTGAGGTGCTTATCCTTGGCGGCGCGGGCATCGGGAAGAATCTGGTAAATCTTCCTGATCTCTAAATCTTCAGCCCCTTCGTTCCGAACACAGATCGCAAACTGCTTTTTCTGATGCTTCATGTGTGCTAATCCAAGAATTGTTTAATCTTAAATTTTACTTTCCCGATCCCGTGGGCTTCGTACCAGTGTATCTCAGCTCGATGCACGGCGCCAGTTCTCAGGGCGAACAGTGGCTGTTCCCTTCAGTTTTCGCCAACGACCAGTGCCGTAGCGTTTCCGAAGCCGAGCAATATCGCGAATCGATGTTCCAATGGCGATTGGCTCGATACTCTCGACCTCTCCGATGATCTCGAAGTACATGCGTTTCCATATGCCACAAAACCAAATGCACGCCTAACGATCAAGGCTGAGAAGCGACGGCTCGCGAGCTTTGCGAGCGGGGCCGTACGTCTTTCTCAAGCCGCAGGTTAGGGCTGCAAGTCGGTTCACTTGAGCTCTTCGAGAGACTCGACGTCTTTTCTCAGCAATTGATTCACCATCTCGCCGATATCCTTGCCTTTCCTACGAGCAATACGCTCGAGTTTGCTCTGCAGTTTGGGTTCTAGATAAATCGGTAGTCGCAGGTCAGCGCCTTTCCGATAAAACTTTCCTCGGACAGCTTTCGAAAAATCATATTCTCGTCTCATATTTTATTTCCTCTGATATTGCTTCGTTTCGTTCCTTGTTGCTTTCCGTGCTGAGATCAGGCGTACTCGCGCACTGTTTTCCGCTTCTTCACGATAAGTATGGGAAATAACCAACAACGCGCCAGTTTGATCCAACCCCAAAGTTATCCACCTTTTCTCCTCTTCACTATGTTGCTCATTGAACAATGACAAAGCGTTTGGATCCAAGAACACTGTGGCTCCGCGTTCGAACGTAACGCGATGTTTTCTTGCATTTTGCCGGGCCTTAGCTGGGTCCCACTCAAAGTGGAATTGAAAAGCCACGGGGGAATTATCTCATAAAACGCGAGACAAAAGCACATTGGCAGCAGTCGCGATCAGGAAGCCCTAACGTTTTGGGTGAGAAGCCGCGCCCCGCGAGCTACGGGAGCGGGGTCCAAAGGTCTTTCTCAAGCCGGATGTTATCCGATCGTTGCGGGAAGGATGCACGTTGCTTTAGGCAACGGATCTAACGGCAACAAGGTCGTTTTCCTGCACTGGCCTCACGTCGTTAACGTTGAGAGTAACAAGAGCCTGAGTTTTGCCGGATGCGGTTACGAACTCAACCTCCAATCCATCGGGCTCGTACACCTCCACGACAGCGCCCAAATCTCCGGCGCGAAGGCCATGCTGCGGCAGGTCTCGGTTAAGCACTACTGTGTCAAGAAGCTTGTATTTCATTCCGTTTCTCCCGGGAAAGCGGTCACAAACTGGAGAACATCGTTTTCAAACCGTACAATCCAAACGCTCAACACGCTCGCGGATTTCCCAGAGGGACCATTCAAGGTACCACGAATTTCGTACTTTTGGCCATATGGACTTTCCCTTCCAGGCTCCGCTTCGCCGAGTCCGCTAGCCGAAGCAGATCTTGTTCGAGACGTTGCCAGTCAGCAACGGTATAGCCCAGGCTGGCGAAAAACGGCGCCTTGAACCGACCAACAGGATGCGATGCTGAAAG
>JBOHVN010000139.1:0-8520 GCA_050735675.1 Binatia bacterium
CCTCTCGCTCATTGGCGCCGCCTATGCGCATTTCGTCCTTGTCGGCGTTTTCGTCGCGTGTGCCGTCCAATAACGATTTTCTGATCGAAGCACGCTCCGATTCGCTATATCGGCTGTTCTGCTTGCCCCAGGGGACCAACTCCGAGGCAAGAAAATAGCCGTAACCGTTGTGCATCAGGGTTGCCGGTGTGCCATCCTCGAACTCCATGAAGGCCGAGTAGTAACCCGGTATAGTTCGACCTTTGAACCACTGCCCGATTGAGCCCCGGACGCTTCTCACTATGCCCCCGCCGAGCAAGCGCAACGTATCGATCTGATGGGGACCCTGGCGGTAGGGAACACCACCGCCCTGGTGGATGTCGAGTTCCTCGGCCGTGCGCGGACGCAGTATCCAGTCCGTATACGCCCAGACGTGCATTGCGCACAGTCTGCCAAACTCACCGGAGCGAATGATCTTCCGCATGGTGCGAATATGCGGCCCGAAGCTTTGTGTGTGACCACAGAGGAGCTTGATCTTATTTTTGACCGACGCCTCGATCATCTGTTCCGCTTCTTGCAGCGATATTGCCATCGGCTTCTCGACTACCACATGCTTGCCGTGATTGGCGGCGATAATCATGTGTGGCGCATGAAATCGGTTGGGCGTGGATATCCAGACCGCTTCCACATCCGGATCAGCGCACAGCTTTTCAATGCTGTCGTAGGTGCGCGAGCCGTAGCGCAGTTTGAATGTTTCCAGCACCCGAGGGTTAATGTCGGCTGCGGCTGCCAGCTCGAACTCCGGTATCTGCTGCATCTGGGGCAAAATTTCCGAGGCGCCGACGCCAATGCCGGCGATGCCCAGCTTGAGTTTTCTTCTGCCGATTTCGTTTGCCATAAACTGTCGTTATGTTGCGCTATCCCAAGGGTTCACTGGTTCCATGACATGCATGTCCGCAAGACATTTAAAACCGTTTTTGCTCATGGTCTTCCTCACAACGGGATGCAATGATCGATACAACAAGGCTCGCTTTGCTGTCAATGTATCTGCTAAATTGTTAGTGTTTAGTTTCGCGGAAAATTTGCAGGGGCGGATCTCCGGCCTCGCCGTTCCAGACATGCCTGTCGGGTCGCCTGGAATGGAGGGTGGCAAGCCGGAGCGTTATGATGTTTTACCTTTGACAAAAATGGCAAAATTACAGTGTCCGCCAACCGGTAAAGGCATTGAATAACGGCGCTATGGCATCCGAAATCATCACGTCGCCGTCGATCGAGTTGCGCCAGGTTTCGCTGCGCCGGCATACATTAGTGGGATCTTGGAGCATCGGATGGATGCTTAAGAATACAGGAGCGCAGTCGTTCAAGATTACTAGCGTGAGGCTGCCTCATGGGCAGTTTAAATCCACGCAACAGCAGTTCAAACCCTCAGTTGAATTACCGCCGGGAGGCGTTGCGGAGTTTCAGACTCGGGTCCATTGCGATGAACCCCCGGGGCTTGTCACCGAGAACGCATTTCTGATTCTCAATGTAAACCGGCTCGATGAGGAATGGCGCATCTTCGCAAGGGTCAGAGTCGTCGTTAACCCACAAGGCGAACCTGAGTCCGCGACCGAGTTAGTAACCACACAGAAGGTTGGATTTTCCGGCGTGCAAAACTGATTCGCGGCTCTCACGAACGAGTCTAGAGAGAAACCAATGACACAGAAAGAAAGAGATCTCTATATCCTCCAGCGCATGCGCGGCTGATACAGCAATTGAAGCCTCGGCTTCGAAGAGACCACGGGTATGGTCTCCAATACAGTGAAGATGGCTCAGAAGGATGTCGTCGTGGCGCTCAAGCGCTTACGCGCCCAGCACAGCAACGATCCGGAATATAAAAGGCTACGAAAAGATTTGCCGAAAGAGTGGCCGATCTAGAATAGTTTCTAGTTGTTAGTTTCCCGCCTGGCAACAGTTGATTCGTATTCCGGGGTCTCCGAAAAACTTCTTCCTCTCGAGAGAATGTGTCTCAATGTCATCCTGAGGCGCAGCCGAAGAATTTGTTCTCGTAAGCTGCTGGAATTGCGAGATGCTTCGCGTTGCTCAGCATGACATCCAGGTGATGTCTCGAATTACGACACAGCTTCCGCTGGGGGAAGACCAAGATGGGGGTGATTCTTCGAAGTAAGGCCGTCCACCCCCTCTAGATCTCCCAGTAACGCAGATTGAGGAATTATCGACCGGCGTCAGGCAACCGTATCTTTAGCTGGCGCAGATTCAGATCCTTCACGCCACCCCAAAACTCTCTCTTTCCAGTCATCGCCTGCACGTGGCCGTCCCATTCCAACGTAAACGCGGTTAAGCCGAGCTTTACCGCGGCACGGACTTTTTCTTGAGTCGCGTCGTCGATTGCGAGCTGGCGAATCGCGTCGATCTGGCGGCTGCCATGACCTTCGTCTTCGTCGGCGTGGAGCTTGTAAGTTTCCGCGGCGCGCGGCGAGAAACCGTAGTGGCCGGTCAGCTCGCGATAGACTATAGCGGAGATCTTACCCGCGCCGCCGAGCTGGCTCTCGACGAAGGCGAGCATGGCGACGCCTTCGAGCGCGGAGCGGCGCTGGCAGCAGCCGATGATCATTTCAATCGCCGCCAGCGTGCCGGGGGCCGGTTCGGCGTTGTCGGCTTTCTCGCGCGAGATGCCGCCTTCTTCGAGAAACTGCAGCATAATGTCGACGTGCGTAGGCTTCCCGCCGAGCTCCTCCATGAAGTTTTCCAAGATAGTGTCCATGACCGCGTATTCCTTGGCCGAAACGGCGTTGACCGCCATGTAGCCGAAGAAGATCGGGTTGGTGCGGACTCTTAGATAGTGCTGCACTTCGCCGCGGATGATCTGTTCGCGCGTCCAGCGGTGTCGGATGATGCCGTCGAACCAAGGATGTTGCTCCATCGGCACTTCGGCGGCATAGCTCCATAGCTCGTCGATAAATTGATCGGGTGACATGGATTACGGTCTACCGCAGTGAATCGTCAATGTCCATCGTGGCAATCGAACTGCTCAAAACCCTTCAAGTCGTTCAATCTGTTAATCCGCAAGAGCTCTATACCGGGTGCCAAATCATTTATTTGAGTAGTTCCACAACGCGCTTCGCGCGACAGATATTTCATCAAATCGTAACGATAAATCGATAACACCCATTGAAATGCCTTTCCGAACAGTCCTATGATCATTATCTACTTCAGTAAATCCAAGGGGTGCGGAAAATGGCTTACGCTCAATCGTTAAGAGTGATCGGGCAATCGCTAGAGACAGCCAGGCTGGTGAAATTCGAACTGGAAAATGACGGCGAATCCTATCTCATGCGAAGTGATTCTCTGACTCAGGCGAGCGAATGGATCTTGCGAAATGCTGTTCGCGAGAACGAGTCTTCGGTGGAAATTAGCCAATCGAGGGTTGACCGGTCGCTGCTTTTCAGTCAAGCAGCTGTCTCGCGGCTTGACGCGCAGGGACAAAAACGACGAAATAGTTCTTCATCACGTACGGAGGGTTTAAAAGGGATCTCTCAACTCTTACGCACTCTAGGCGATCATCTTGACAGAGCGGAGGCAAGAACCTTCCATATTTCGTGGAGCCCGATTTCAGTTTTCGTCGACTATCAGAGCGTGAACGGAGCGAATGATAGTAGAGCGTTCACCGTAGAAAAACTGCAGGAGCTGAGTTTACATACAAAGTTCCGGCGGTCCAGCCCAACGCGATTGGGTTCTAATTCGCCAGAGCCAACTCCTTATATTCCCGCAGGCGAGTATCTGAAGCATACGAGGGAACGTAATCGTTAGGCAGCTACTGCTCCGTGACGGAATCTCGCGCGCCCGCACCTCAGATAACTTAATTCGTTGATGGATGCCGCGTCTCAGCGAACGGGCGTGTAGCCGACGACACATTTTCACCTACGCGTGTTGCGCAAGTAGTTCACAACCCCCCGCTCGGCAAGATGCTTTTTCCGACGCCGCTTAAACTTCGTCAGAATAGTCGTGCCGAGCCAAGACACGGCGACGATAATAAGTAAAATGAGCACGGTCAAAGCGATATCCTCGGACATCCTTGCCTCCTTTGGAGTATAGGGTCGTGGTGCCGTCATTGCTCGGAAAGCAATGCTTGGACCACCACAGAATGACGTGAAACCTTAGGTAATTATAGCTAATGTTTGGTTGGATTTGGCAGAATGACACAGTATTTATGACAAGCCTTGTCAGAGTTGGCGCAGTTGGTGGGCGGAAAAGGGTGGGGCTCGTGGTGATCGGTCCACGAATTGACCATGCCGGCTCCCTAACGGGGTGTGGGAGCATCAGGCAAATTTTGTTGCTCGGTCTCTTACAATGGTCGAAAAGGTTTGCCTGACACGGGGGCCATGCATTGCCGGCTAGAAACGGCTACACCGATGATTTCTTTTTGACACCGATGATTGATGGGACCGGATTGCAGCGATGAGAGCGCGCGCCAACCGAAGCCCGGCGCCCCGTACTGGTCAGACTGCGTTCTTGGTTTTCAGTAAACTCGTGAATCGTCGGAGAACGACGCCAGATGAATTTCTCACGGAGACCGGCTGTTGCAATATTCCTCGGGGCGCCTCGTCAGGCGTCGACGCTGCACTGAGAGGCGGCGCTGCATTGAGAACCCAACCCTTACGCGCCGAAGCAAGACCCGCCAAGACTTTGGCGAGGTCCTCTTCTTTGAGTGACGTGACGTACTCGATCAGCATTTCGAGTTTGCGCACTTCGCGCTCCTTGGCCGCCAGATTTTCGACCTCTTCGATAATGTTCATTGATGACCTCCAAGAAGCGTTACGGTTTCGTTCTAGATAAAAACAAACCGTAGTCCCAAGATTCGATCAAGTTCTCGGTCATGTTTTTGACGTGCTTCAGGTTAACGCCGCATAACGTGAGGCCTGGTCCGTCGGAGTCTCCTATGAAAATAGAGCTGCTGCAGTTTCTCAGCGGTTATTGTTTTTCTTTCGATTATCATGTCCCCCACGGGTAGCGTGACTACAGAAACAGAATCAGGGGTCCAGGAAATATGAAACGCACTTACCTCCATTCTGTCGAGTTGATCCCCCAGAGTACGCGAAAGCTGAGACAGCTTACTTGACCCCTGCATATTCGAAGAAGAATGATTTCGCCTGTTCTTTCTTGCCTGGGTGTCGAGTCGTAAAATGTCGAATCGACTGAAGCACAACGAGCAATCTGCCTTTGACTCGCGGGCGCCTGCTTGAAGAACATCCGTGGTAAGGCCATGTTGCAAAATCCATTCGCCCGCCTGAGCCAAGGAATCGCCCCACGCAATGTAATACTGGCCATGTTTTTCTAATTCGAACGTTGTAACGCCAGCCACCTCTAGCGACTGGCCGATCACTCTTAACGATTGAGCATGAATCATGACCGGTAATCTCAGCTCCACCAGAGAAAATAAGGCGCTGCGGATTCAGGAGAGTTGCTGGCTGGCCTAGTGGATGAAGCATCAACCATGCCACAAGGCGTTGCGAGGAGGACAAACTCGCGTTGTACAGACTGCGCTAGCAGATTGCTGTAAAACTCTGATTGCAGCCTGCTCGGTATCGTCCTAGCCGTGAGATTCCGGGCCGGAAGTGCGGTCCCAAACATAGGACAACTTTGAATGTATCGAACGCCGTTGGCGCTGATTCCGTTACGTGCCAGTCATTGAGATGGGCGTAAAGTACACATTGTGGAACAATTCACATTGCATTAGACCGCCTCGTTACCATAAGCTCTCGTTTGGTCGGCGCAAACTTTTACCCGTTGCGAAAGGAGCAAAGCCATGGAGCGATTTCGCGGCACAGTATTATTGGCGATTGTCGTGCTCTTTATGGTCGTCAGCATTTCAGCTCGCGCGAGTGCGCAAACGAAAAAAATCAGAATGGGGATTTCGGCGCTAAGCGCGGGATACACCGTCGCCTATATCGCAAAAGATACCGGCCTGTTTGCTAAGAATGATTTGGACGTCGAACTGATTCTTATCGACAGCGGCCCTACGGTGCATGCGTTGATCGCCGAAGATTTGAGCGTCGCCGGAGTCGGCGCCTCGCGGATCGTCGCCAGCGGTCTGCAGGGATCGGGTTTGCGCATTCTCGCCGCAACCAATAACCGCCAGCCGTACAAGCTCATTGTGCCGGCTAACATCAAAAGTCCGTCGCAACTGAAGGGGAAAAAAGTCGGTGTCGGCGCCTTCGGCGGATTGGACGATACTTCCATGCGCTTCGGTCTCTCCCAGTTGGGGCTCGACCCGAACAAGGACGTGACGATTGTGGTTGCTGGCGGAAAGGCGACCCGCTTCTCCGCTCTAACCTCCGGAGCCGTATCGGCGATCGTCATCGATCCTCCGTACACTTTGGACGCAAAAAAACTGGGATTGAATTTTCTCTTTGACTTTATCAAGTCCGGTCCCAAAACCGTTTACGGAACCATTTCAGCCAAAGACACGTACGTCAAGCAGAACCCGGAGATCATCAGGGGACTGCTGAAAGCTATGATCGCGGCGACGCAATTCTACAAAACCAACAAAGCCAAAAGCATCAAGATCATGGCGAAATACATGCGCATTGATTTGCCGGCAAAGGCGGAGGAGATGGAAGAAACCTACGATGCCTTCGTGAAGACCGCGAGCTGCAAGCCCTACGTCGATCCCGAGGGAGTAGCCGGACTGCTGGAGCAGATTGCCGTCAAGAATCCCAAGGCGGCCAAGGCCGATCCGCGGAGTTTTCTCGATATGAGCTTTATCAAAGAACTGGATAAAAGCGGTTACATCGACGAGGTGTGCAAGTAGCGGCCGATTAGTGATTGAGTTGAAAATTCATTAAGCACGATTGTCATGGCGACATTTGGTTATCGCCAACCTAATTGCAAGCGGACCCGAACGGGCGCAAGATTAGTGCTAAAATCGTGACGCTGAAATTGCGTTGCAGCGTCGATCATTCAATTCTGGCGGCTTCGGGCTCATGTGGCTTTTCCCTGATACCCCCGTGTTATCCCATTTCCTCTGAACCCCTTGACATGGCCTCGCGGGCAACTTAGCCTCCGGCCAAGACCGCCAAATTACAAGGAGGTGGCTCATGGCCAAGGCACTCGGCGTATTTTTGCTCCCTATCTTCATCTCGGTATCGCTGGTCACGTCGGCGCTTGCTGCCTCGCTCGAGGACTTCTACAAGGGCAAAACAATCCACTTCGTCGTCGGCGGTTCCGCCGGTGGCGGCTATGATACGTACACGAGGCTGATCGCGCGCCACTTCGCTCAATACGTTCCGGGCAAACCCTCCACTGTCGTTCAGAATATGCCCGGAGCGGCCATGCTGATCGCGGCGAATTACATCTATAACAGCGCTCCTCGCGACGGAACATACATCGGGCATTGGTCCGGCCCGCTTATTCTACAGCAGCTAATGGGGAACCGTGCGGTGCAATTTGAGGGGCGCAAGTTTAACTGGCTCGGTATGCCGACGTCGGATTCCCTCGTGTGCATACTGACCGATCGCAGCGGGATAAAGACGGCAGAGGAGTGGCGCAAGGCTAAAACACGGCTCAAGCTGGGGGCGATTGGCCCCGGCACCAGCGGAACCGATGATACCAAGCTCCTGGCCGCCGCCACGGATTTCCCCATGCAGCTCATCGAGGGCTACAAGGGTACCGCCGACATCAGGGTTGCAGCGGAAACCGGGGAAGTCGACGGTACCTGCTCCTTTGGCTGGCAATCGGCGAAGGTGACTTGGGCCAACGCCCTGCGGGCACGACAGGTTCATGTTGTGCTCCAGACGACGCTCGAGCCTCATCCCGAGCTGAAGGGTGTCCCTCTCGCTGTCGAGTACGCAAAGACGGAGGAAGGGAAAAAACTCCTCCGGATAGCCGGCGACCTTTACGGCAAACAAAGACTCTATTCTCTTCCGCCACAAGTGCCCGAACAGCGCGTGCGAGCACTGCAGAAAGCCTTCATCAATACTCTGAAAGATTCTCAGCTTCTGGCTGAGGCAGAAAAGGCAAAGCTCGAGATCGACCCGGTCGATGGACCCGGCATAGAAAAGATGGTGAACGGCTTGTATGAAATCGACCCCGCCATCGTGAATCGAGTTAAACAGTTACTGGAGTCAAAGTAGGAGTAAGAGAACTTCTACTAAACTTAACTGGCGGGACTGAGTATTCGAGGCGCTCGCGAGTAAAGTTCAGCCAATGCCACACTGCGCCCCATTCGAGCAAACCTGTTCATGTCCCGAGACCGACCAATGAACATAAAACAAGAAAAAACCCTTTCGAGTGATGGCACTAACTTCTGGAAGATTTTGGCGTCCCCGACGGGATTTGAATCGGCTCCTTCCTCAACTCTGAAAGACTTGCAAGTGTTAAGTATGCGGCAATTCAAGAAATTGCAAAGGCGGAAAAGTGCCTAACGGCTACATTTTGCTAACGTCGATCTAACCAAAATCGAACCGTTGGCGGTTGTGGGGTGGTGTTGTTGTGGCGACGGTTGAGAAATATCTCGAAGCGGCGGATTGGGCAGCGTGGATT
>JBOHVN010000140.1:0-3840 GCA_050735675.1 Binatia bacterium
GCGCCGGAGGATGTTCCCAGCGTTGCGTGTACTCCCAGTAGATCTTGGCTTCAACGTACTGTGTATATACGCGCAAGATGGCGTACTGTTTCTTGGCGTTTTCCTCATTGAAGCCCCCGGGAAAACAGCAGACACGACACACCGAGACGTACAGGTGCTTAAGACCCGGATCGTTGGGAAAGGTTTCCCGGTAATGCTCAAGCCGATGATGTAACCCAGCCAACGGGCGTAAATCGAGGCGCTTTGTCTCCCCGACGTAAATGACCTCTTCGGGCAATGTGGGATATGGCTTGCTCGATTGCAATGGCGCCCGACCGAAATTTACCCCATAGGTACACACCCAGCCATGGTCCATCTGTTTGCCTCAAACCGCCACGGGCACACCAAGGGACCCAGTGGCAGAACGCGATCGACGGAGGATTTATCGGAGACATCGCCGTGGAACCTTCAACGACGGCCTAACGGAAACTATTAAGTGAGTCGGTCAATCTATCGCCATACCGAATCGATGTTTGCGGGCAATTCTACTGTTTTTCTCAAGACGTAACAATGAAAAACAAGCTCCAACAAACATTGCACGATTGTCAGCCTTTGCCGGCTACAGCCGGTCTGATTCGATCCCAAGTTGATCCACGGGACTATGAACTCCCCTACCACCACGGTTCAAGAAATGGGTATAAGTCATGGTGGTGTTCATGCCTCCGTCGCCCAACAGCTCTTGAACGCTTTCAAAGTCTTGACAACCTGCGCTTCCCGGCAATAACCTGAGTTCACAAATCACCGATAGTTTTCGTCCAAGGAGGTTTTCATGTTCGATATCAAGGGAATCAGGACTTTTGCCACGAGCGCCAAAGATCTCGACAAGGCCGTGCAGTTTTATACCAAAGTGATTGGCGGCGAGATCACGCGTCGAGTCGAACCAACCGAAGAGCAGTTATCTTCCGGGCAAGTGAAGGAAGTCGACGTGCGGCTCGGTAACTTCGAGGTTCATCTGTTCGATGCGTCGGTCAAGCCGCGCGCGGTCGATCCGCATCATACTTTGAATATACCCTGGCAGGAAAAGGACAAAGCGCTCCAGGCGTTGCAAGATATCGGCGCGAACATCGAAAAGGTCCGCCCGCACCGGGACGGCGTGAGCTATTCGATCAACGTCTTCGACCCCGACGGCAATCGCTGGGAACTATCGTTCGCAAAAGAGAACTAAGAGTCGTTCCAGAAGTTCCAACCGTTCCAGTAGTTCCAGTCGATCAAATCTCTTGAGAATTCATCAGGTGGAACTTCTGGAACGATTGGAACGACTGGAACGATTGGAACTGTTTTTTCGATTCCTTAATTGTATTTTTTTAAGACTTCCCTGGCGATGACCATGCGCATCACTTCTGACGCGCCTTCGGTGATCATGCGGCTACGCTGATCGACGAACCATTTGGCGAGCGGCAGATCGAGCGTCAGGCCGATGCCGCCGTGGATTTGCAGCACCCGGTCGACGACGCGAAAAGACATCTCGTCGGCGAACAGTTTGGCCATATAGGCCTCGTTGCGAATATCCATCTTCTGGTCGTTTTTCCACGCGGCCTGGTAGACCATCAAACGCGCGGCGTGCAACTCGACGTAAGAGTCTGCCAGTTTGAATGTGATGCCCTGCCTTTCCGACAACGGCTTGCCGAAGGTCACCCTTTCCTTGGAATAGCGGGCGCCCATCTCGATGCAGCGCTCGGCCACGCCCAACGCGCGCGCGCCGTGTTTCAGCCGGCCGATGCCAAGCCATTTTTGCGCCAACTTGAAACCCTCGCCTTCTTTACCCACGAGATTTTCGACGGGCACTTTCATGTCATCGAAGGCGATCTGCCAGGGCTCCTCGCCCATCATGGTCTTGAATTTGGTCACGAGCGTTAGCCCCGGCGTCTTCATATCGACCATGAAACAGGAAATGCCGCCGTGCGCGCCCTTCGCCGGATCGGTGACGGCCATTAACTGGCCGATGTCGGCGTCCCCCGCGCCGGTGATGAAACGCTTGGTGCCGTTGATGATGTAGTAATCACCCTGGCGCACCGCGCGGGTCTTCATCGAAGCGGGATCGGAACCCGCATCCGGCTCGGTTTGCATAAAGCAGAGTTTTTTCTCGCCGCTTAGAACCGGATCCATGAAACGCTGCTTCTGTTCCGGATTGAGCGCGTAAAGAATCGGCCGTACTTCAGGCCCGAAGATACCTTGCCCGCGCGACGGCAGCGCAACCGTGCGCGCCAGCTCTTCCCAGACCAACACCTGCGCCAAGCTGCCGAGCCCGCCGCCGCCGTACTCTTCCGGCACGTCGAACATCCACAGCCCCATGTCCTTTGTCTTCTTCTCCAGCCGCTCGCGAATATCCGGCTTGAGCTCCATATTCTCGATCGAGTGCATCTCGATCGGAATCAGCTCCTTGTCGACGAATTTTCGCACCGTGTCTTTGAGCATCTGCAATTCTTCAGGCAGATTGAAATCCATCATTCCCCCATTTTCGATTTTGGATTTTGGATTTTCGATTATCGGACAAAGCTAGCTTGATGGGCTCAAACCGCGTTCGTAGCCGCCGGCTTCGCAGCAGTGACCCGGATGCATTCCCGGGGTTGATCCCACTCCGACAACATTTTAAATTTTGGATTTTCGATTATGGGCCACGAAACCCAACCGACCGCCATTTCGAGCATCGGATCTTGACTTCCACTCCGACAATCCAAAATCGCAAATCTAAAATTCTGCTGCGTTTATTTCTTCTCTTCCACCCGATACGACCCCAGTCCCGGCCGATATTCCTTGCGGGTGAATTGCTGTAATCCGGGCCGCCCGCCGATCGCCTGCTTCGCTTTGTCGGAAATCAAGCCGGAGATTTCGTAGGCGACTTCGGGGTTGGAGTAGAAAGTGTAGTACCACGCTTCTTTGACTGCGTTGAGTGCCGATGGGGCTTTTTCCTTGAGGTTATTAGCAATTTCCATCACCTCTTTATCCAAATCGGCGCGCGGCACGGCCTTGGTGATCAAACCGATGCGCTCCGCTTCCTTCGCGTTCATGGTCTTACCTGTCAGCGCGTAGTAAAGCCCATGCTTCGGCTGCAAGTGCTCGGTCAGAACGATCGTCACTTCGCCGCCGGGGAAATGGCCGAAGTTGACTTCGGAAAGGCCGAATTGCACGTCGTCCGCGGCGATCGCAATATCGCAACCGGTCACGACGGTGAAGCCGCCGCCGAATACCCAACCGTTGATTTTCGCAATCACGGGTTGCGGCATCTTGCGCAGGATTTCATTGCGCCACTGGCGCGACTTCTCGCGAACCTCGTCGCGCACCCGGTCCGGCTGCGAATCCATCTCGATGAAATACTGCTTCAAATCCTGGCCCGCGCAGAAACTTTCCCCGGCGCCGGTGATAATGATCACGCGCGTTTCCTTGTCGTAACGCAGATCGTTCAGGCAATCGTACATCTCGCGGTGGAGCTGCGGGCTCATCGCATTGCGTTTCTCCGGGCGATTGAATGTAATGGTCGTTACGCCGTCTTTTTTATCAACCAACAGAGTCTGATAATTTGCCATCGTCGTTCCTCCTAATGATTTGCGAAATTCTCCGCGCTTCCAGTGCTACTCTAGATAGAATGAAACTGTCAAACGTTCGGAAGACTGGGCAGTGGTTCGCTTTGATCTGAACGACGCTTCAGTTGCCGGTGTGAAATTCGTTAGAAGGAAAACTGAACGACCCTCGGCTCCAAGCCGAGGGGTTCTGAATTTGCCGACTGGAAGTCGACCCTTCATCCCGTCACGCCGGCGTTATCGATAGGGGTCGGAAACGGCTTTCGCCGTCCCCGCCCTCCGA
>JBOHVN010000141.1:0-9937 GCA_050735675.1 Binatia bacterium
CGGCCGGATGCATCGTTGCGTGATCCGCGTCCGAAATAGCATATGGCCTAGCGCGGCGAAGCCGCAACCAAAAGCGGAGACGGCAATTCCACCACGAAGCTAACGCCTATAGCAGACGCCGTATGAACTCCACCCTACAACCAAATTTTCGAAGGAGAACACGAAGATTTTCGTAGGGTGCGCTCCGCGCATCAGTTAGTTCGTAGCTCGGATGCAGCGCAGCGGAATCCGGGTTCTTTCGGCAGGACAAATTTGCGTAGGCCGCGCAGACTTTCAGGCATAGTAATGCGCAGAGCACGAAGTTCAGCAGTCGCGATGCGAGCTCGCGCTTGCTTAAGATCGTCGCAGTTTGTTGATGATACTCGTGCGTTACACGTATTGTAGTGGTAGGAAAGATTCGGGATAATGACCCCCGCCACCTGTTTTCGCTAGGAGGTTAAAGATGAAATTCAAACGGATCACTGTAAACCCTAAACAGATGGACGGAGTCGCTTGCATTCGGGGCGCGCGGATTCCCGTTGCGACTGTGGTAGGTATGGTGGCCGATGGCATGTCCAACGAAGAAATTCTCCAAGCGTATCCTGATCTTGAAGCCGAAGATATTCGCGAAGCGCTCCATTTTGCCGCCGAAGCCGTGCGCGAGCGAGAACTCCCCTTGATCGATATCCGGTGAATTTCCTGGTCGACCATTCGTTGTCGCCGGCGGTGGCGGAGAAACTCCGCCAGGCAGGACACGACTCCGTGCACGTCCGCCGCTATGGCATTCACAAAGCTGATGACGAGGTTCTTTTTGACCGGGCCGCACAGGAAGCTCGCATCCTCGTGTCGGCCGACACGGATTTCGCTACGATCTTAGCGACGAGACAAGCTGCGAAGCCGTCGGTGATCTTGTTTAGGCGCGACTCACACCGGCGCCCCGACGCTCAAGCCAGTTTGCTTCTGGCCAATCTTTCCACACTCGCCGATCTCCTCAATCAAGGCAGCATCATCGTCTTCGAAGAGGATCGCCTGCTTAGCCGCGCTCTGCCGATACTACGAAGCGGCAAGCAGTGAGCGTTAGAGCTATTCCCACCGAGATCATCGTGAAGGCCGCGTGAATCATTCTCGATGATGCAATCGCCAACGCGAAGTTAATGAAACTTCGCAGTTTGCTGAAAAACTCTGAATCCAGGCTGCTCGAAAAGATCTCAGAGGCGAGTGAGCGCAATGGGCTGTTGGAGTACAGGAGTATTGGGTTTCAATCCATTACTCCAGCACTCCACCACTCCAGTACTCCAAACGTCTACCTTGTAGCGAGGCGGTCGAGCGCAACGCTACCCAGATTATTCATGCGAGGACAAAACAAGACTGTGTGTAGAACGAGGAGTAAGCTTCGTAGAGAGCGGGCACAAGAGTGCAAAGTTACACGGACTTCTAGGGTGCTTGGCAGGCATGTGCGTTTCCCCTCGATGGTCGCGACGCGGCTAGGTTTGCAGGTCTCCTCGAGGTACAGGCCCATTGCCCGCGACCGGAGAGGCTTGCTCCTCGCGCGCAACGGTTGCGAATATCCGGGCTAGGTGTCGCGCTCGCTGGTCGGTCCCACTTCACCGCTGCACCACGGCACGAAGGCTTTCATTTTGCACGTCGCGCCGTTGGCCTTGAGCTCTTTTTCGAAGATCTGGTGGATCTCGCGGTCTTCGTCTTCGTACTCGACCTGCCAGCCACCTTCTTTCATGCTACGGTCCGCGTTCTCGCCGCCGCCGCCCCTGCCCTTGTACAAACCCATATCGCCCGGCCTGAGCGCCAGGTAGCGCGCTCGGGTCGTTCCGGAGTTGAAGTGTTGATGGTAGCAGTTGTCGCTCGGAACGGTGACCATAGAGCCGAGCTGCCAGTCGCACTTGATCATGTCGGAGCGGTCTTGCTTGGTCCAGATCAACGAGTAGCCGCCCGTGCCGCTGAGCAACACGAGGTGCGCGCCGGGACCGTGACGATGCGCTTTTTTGTACGTGCCGATGGGAAACTCCGAGATATGGCTCTTGGTGTTGTTGTCGGCCATCTCCAGCATGGCGTTGATGCCGCCCGCGCCCCGCTCTTTCCAACCATACAAGAGCATGTCGGGCGCATTGGCGATGAAATTGGACTCCCAGATGCGCCGATTGAAGAGCTTGCCCTTGCCGCTGAAATAGTCCTCCTCGCCGGAGTAGCGGCTGCGGAACATGTAGTCACAGTTGAATATGAACTCGATATCGCGAAACAAACGCATCATCGGCGGCGCGTTGGTGACAGCGATATAGCGCGCCGGCTCGTTGCCGCTGCCGTTGAAGTTCTGGTACCAGGCATTGAGCGGAATCGAAAACAAGCTTCCGGCCTGCCACTCAAAGCTATTCCGGCGCTTCTCACCATTCTCGCTTTGCCAGATGGTCGTCGCGCCGCGCCCCGTCACCACGTAAATCGTGAGCTCGTACATATGGTGCTCGGGCGCGGACTTGCCGCCGGGCTTGATTTCGACGATGTGACAGTCGTTGGGCATGTGCCGATTGTCAATATGCGCTACCGCGCCGCTGCCGCCTTTACGCTCCCACGGCCCCAGCTCGATCTTCGCCAAGCTCGGAAAGTAGAAGTCTTCATGGACTTTCACGCCTTCCGTTTTGAGCCATTCGGCATACGGGTCGGATTTCGTGTAATCTTTGAGACCCTCTTTCGGGGTCTCGGCGATCTTCATATCAGTGCCTAGCATGACCATGGTCGGATCCTCCTCTGAATGAATTGCTCGCTTGGCCGCGGTATCATACTCCGCCCTGCACGCCACGCCCCCTTCGCTCCTAATCAGCTTTCCCTACCTTTACCGGGTGGGATCGAGCGCGATGCCAATACCTTTTGGATATCCGATGCGGGCTAAATTTGTCAACGAGCACGTTTGCGAGATCCGTCCCTGCTCGAAGACTCTAAAAGAGGCGCGCGCAACCGTCGGATTTGTGGCGTCTCACGTATTACCTCTGACTCGCGGCGGGAGGCGACAAATGCCGGTCGGCGTATCTTCTTCTCTTGCATCTGCGCGCACGCGGTAATTTGCGACTCCTGTTTCCTAGAACGATGACAAACCTCGTTATGTGACCGTCCCGGTAACGGGACGGCCAAGGGCGATTTTTCTGATCCGTGGGCAGAGCATCCTGCGCCGGCAGGTAGAACGTATTCATCACCGGCCTATAATGCGCGACCGTCTGAGCCGTTGGGTTGTCACGATAACTTGATTGATGTCAGTCGACGGTCGTAGAGCTTGCTGGCGCAACGCGGCCACGGCGATGTCGTTTGACCTTTCCATCTCGTCGGCGAGACGCTCGGTCTGGAAAGCCAAATCGCGCAGCGCGCTCGTACGCGCGGCTTCGCGATTTTTCTTTTCCGTCGCGGCGATATCTTCTGCCGTCGCATCGGCCCACTGGTAGGTTTTGACCAGTGCAAGCGATCCAGGCGCGTGGTCCGCCGGCTGCCCTGCCGCGGGCAAATTGGACAGCACAATGCTACCGCCCGCGTCCTTATAGATGTGATACTCGGCAGCCGTTGCAGCCGCCGGGGCAAGCGCGGCCGCGAGCACAATCATCGAAGAGAGCTTCATAAAAGGCTCCTGTCTATTTATAGCCGCTCCGCATGTGGGCGGCTGCACCTCTGTTCGCCGGCCCCTTGTTCTGTTGCAATCCAAGATCCAGCTTCCCGCGACCGTCGAGCGCGGCCGACGAATTACCGACAACGGACCGCGCACCGAGCACTCCCATGCGCCCGTTCGTATGCACCGGGCCGATGCGGAAGCCGTCGCGTATCTGAAGTCACTGAAATAAACCAGCCCACTGTTCCACTCTCGGCACCAGAGCACAATCCCTCGTCGGTTCTTTAGCTACAGCGCCCTCAATCCTCAGCTTCGCGTCCGCCCAATTCGCGCGCCGGTAGGCCGCTTTTACAAATGTTTACGCTCAAGGCGTAGGAAACGGAGGAGTAGCCATGATTACAGGATTACTATTGTGGCTGTTAGGCCTTCCACTCGGCCTGGTCGTGTTGCTGTGGTTGTTCGGTTTTCTCGGCTAATTGGCTGCGCCGTGCTCTGGTCGCCTTTCCCGAGTGGCTGGCGCAGAGCGCCAAAGAGTCCGTGCGTGCGAGGCAACGCGGCATAGTCGCTGCGCAGCTCAGCCGCAAAAAGGGTTTGGGGCCGGTTCATACGGCAATTTGCCGTGGGACCGGCCTCTGCCTTGTTCCGCCTCTAATAACTGTCGCGGCTAGCAAAAGCCCTGATTCAGGCTTCTCAAAAAGATCTCAGAGGCGAGGCGCGCGAAGAATCGACGAGCGGAGGCGTACTTAACCAGTACGTTGTAGCGAGGCGATTGAGCACAACGAAGCATATGAGTCTTTTTCAGCAGCCTGCTAGCACTACGATCTTGCTCTGGTAGAATTTGCTGAATGCCGGATCTCATCCTGCGCGAGGACCACAATTGCTGGAAAATCGCCAACGCATCAAGGGTAAAATTTCTGATCGACGGTGCGGCTTATTTCTCCGCGCTCGCCGACGTGCTCGCTCAAGCGCGAGAATCAATCCTCATTCTGGGATGGGATTTCGATAGCCGCGTTCGGTTGAAATACGAGCCTGATCATCACAGCAGCCCGCTACCTGCCCTGGGCGATTATCTCAACTCACTGGCGGCGCAAAGGCGCGCACTCCACGTCCACATCCTGGTCTGGGATTTCGCGATGATCTTCGCCCTCGATCGCGAAACGATCCCTTTTTTCGGGCCCGCCTGGCGCCGCCATCCGCGCGTCCACTTTCATATGGACGGCAATCACCCCGTCGGCGCCTCGCACCACGAGAAGATCGTCGTCATCGACGATTCCGTGGCGTTTGTCGGGGGCAACGATTTGGCCAAAGGCCGCTGGGACACGCCGGAGCATCGGCCGCAGGACCCGCGGCGGACGGACTTCAACGGCACCTTTTTGCCGCCGCACCATGACGTTCAGGCCGCGGTGCAAGGGGACATCGCGGCAGCATTGGGCGAGCTCGCGCGCGACCGCTGGCGGCGCGCCACCGGCCGCCGTCTCCACGCGCCGACGAATCGTGACGACCGCTGGCCGAGCGCCTTGGCCTCTGACGTGAATGACATCAATGTTGCTATTGCCCGAACCGAGCCGGCCTACGGCGCAACCAAAAAAGTCCGCGAGATAGAAACCCTTTTTCGCGACGCCATCGCCGCGGCGCGGCGGTGGATTTATATCGAAAATCAGTATTTGAGCTCGGTCTCTGTGGGCGATGCATTGGCAAAGCGTTTGGGACAAGCGGATGGACCAGAAATCGTCATCGTTGTTTCGCAGGCAAGCCACGGTTGGCTCGAGGGGGCGACCATGGACGTGTTGCGCTGGCGCTTGGTCAAGCGCTTGCGCGCCGCCGACCGCTATCGCCGCCTGCGAGTTTATTGTCCGGTCGTGGACGTTCAAACCAAAGGTTGCCTGTCAGTTCACGCCAAGCTTTTGATCATCGATGACCGGCTCGTGCGCATCGGTTCGGCAAATCTGAGCAACCGCTCCATGGGCTTCGACACCGAGTGCGATCTGGCGTTGGAAGCGGGCGACCGGCGGGACGTTCAAAAAGCGATCGCCCGTTTGCGCGATTCTCTTCTCGCTGAGCATCTGAGTTCAACTCAGGAAAAGGTCGCCGCACGCCTAAGCGAGACAAACTCTTTGCTCGGAGCCATCAAGGCGCTCGGCGGAACCCGTAAGCGAGCCTTGGAGCTGGCCGACTGCTCGATACCGGATTGGCTGGATCAGATGCTTCCCGAATCCGCCGTTGTCGATCCCGAGGCGCCGCTGGCGCCGGAGAAGCTCGTCGAAGAGTTTGTCCGGTCTGAAAAGCGCGGCTCCGCCAGCGGCGCGCTGCTGCGCGGTCTGCTGATCCTGGTCACGATGTTGGCTGTCGCGGCGCTATGGCGCTGGACTCCCTTGGAAGAGTGGCTGGGTCTCGACAGCGCTGCGGCGTGGGTTGTCAGCCTACGAGAAAGCGCTAACGCGCCATTGTGGGCGATCGGCGCGTTTCTGCTCGGCGGCATCAGCGCCTTTCCGGTCACGCTGCTGATTTTTGCGGCCGCTTTTATTTTGGACTGGTGGCTGGCAATTATTTGTTCGCTGCTCGGCTGTGTTCTCAGCGCGATCCTGCTCTACGCGGTCGGCCGCCAACTCGGGCGCAAGAACGTCGTCCGGGTGGCCGGGAAACGCTTGAACCGCGTCAATCGCCTGATTGCTAAACAAGGCGTGTTGGCGGTAGCCGCAGTGCGAATGGTCCCCATTGCTCCCTATTCCCTGGTTAATCTAGCGGCCGGCGCCGTGCATGTGCCGTTTCGCGATTTTGTTTACGGAACCCTATTGGGCATGAGTCCGGGCGTGGTGGGAATCACGTTTTTTACCAACCAACTTGAACAGATGATTCGCAGTCCAAACGCGATCAACCTGGTCGCGCTCATCGGAACCCTGTTGGTCATGCTGCTCGGCATCGTCGGCTTACGCCGCTGGATCGCTAGCAAGCAGGTTCCCGGCACGCGGAAGATTCCATCCGTGGCAACGGCTGCTGAAATACGCTAAAGCGCACAGATCGGTCATGCAAGATTTTTCCGTCCTGTCCTACAATATTCACGAGTGCGTCGGCCTGGACCGGCGTCGCGACCCGGCTCGGATCGCCCGGATCATCAAGGAAAGCGGCGCGCAAATAGTCGGCCTCCAGGAAGTGCATTCCGATTCGAGCGGCGCTGAACAATTGCATCAGATGAATTATTTGGCTGCGGCAACCGGGTTGCAGGCCGTGCCCGGGCCGTCCGTGGAGCGGCGCAACGGACATTACGGCAACGTGTTGCTGACTAGTTGCAAAGTTCTGGACATTCAGAAGCTCGATCTCAGCTATCTCCGGCGCGAACCACGCGGCGCTATCGATGCCGACCTCGACATCGACGGCGAGCCCGTGCGCGTGATCGTCACGCATCTCGGACTGCGTCCCGCCGAGCGCCGCTTTCAGGTGAAAAAGCTCTTGACCGCCTTGTCGAAAAAGCGCACGCGCATCGTCATTTTGCTGAGCGACGTCAACGAATGGCTGCCGACCGGCCGCTCACTGCGCTGGCTCCACACCCATCTGGGCAAGACCGCGCTGGTGCGGACGTTTCCATCGCGGTTTCCCATATTCGCCCTCGATCGCATTTGGGTATCCCCGCCGGCAGCGCTGAACGATCTCTGCTGTTTTCACACCCCTCTCACGCGTATCGCTTCAGACCATCTGCCGTTGAAGGCGACCATTCGGGCTCCGGTTCCCGCTGGCCTAATTGCGCCCTAAGACGATCCTTCAGGATAGAGCAAAAATACCGGCAAACACGCCGTCTACTTTACGCTACAGTGTGAAAATTTAGCCACAAAGTTTTTCGAGTCTTTGCAGCCCAGCTCGGTTTTGCGCATTGAAGCAGCGGGTGGCGGTGGCGCCGGCGTTTTTGTTCTTGCTGACGGCGAATTATTCAGATTAATATGCCTGGCCTGCGGATGGGTGCTGATAACCCGCAAGTCCTGAGCGCAAAAGACAACAAGTTCGGGCCAGTTAAATAAGCAGCAAAGGAGAAAGGCACTTGAAGATTGCCGATATCGAAACTCTTGAACTACAAAACATCCCGGTCACGCCACCGCTCTTCAAGCAGCCGGTGCGCGCGGCCGTGCGTTTGCTGAAAGTCAAAACCGACGATGGCATCGTCGGCCTGTCGCAATTCGGCGGATTCATGCACTCCGCCAGCGCGGCGTTTATTCATCAAGAGTTGGCGCCGTTCCTAAAAGGCCAGGACCCGCTGGAAAACGAGCGTTTGATGCACCAGATGCTTTGGAAGTTTAACACCCGCGCCCACGCCGGCGTGTGGAACTTCGCCGCCAGCGCCATCGATGTCGCGCTCTGGGACATCAAGGGAAAATACTACAACGCCCCGGTGTGGCGTCTTCTCGGCGCCGCGCAGAAATCCATCCCGGCTTACATCACTTTCGGTCTCAGAGCTTACAGCCGGGAAGAGTTAGCGGAAGCGGCGAAACATTGGGTTGCCAAAGGCGAGACCCGGTTGAAGATTCAAGTCGGGCGCTCGAACATTCGCGGCGCCATGGATCCTTCCGGCGCCAGCGGCGAGCATCGCGAGGACAATCCCGCCGAAGACGAGGCGCGCATTCGCGCCGTGCGCGACGCGGTCGGCGACGGCGTGGAACTGATGGCCGACGCCAATTGCCTGATGAAACTCGATGCCGCGGTACGCTGGTGCAAGCGCTTCGAGCCGTACAACTTAATGTGGTTCGAAGAACCGATCGTACACAACGACCCGCATCTACTCACTCAACTGCGCAAGCAGACGAGCATCCCGATCGCCGCCGGGCAGTGGGACAATTTTTTCAAGCTCGCCGACTTGGTTAAGCAGGACGCGGTCGACTTTTTGAATATCCACGTGCTTTCGGTCGGCGGCTTTACCATGGGCATGAAAGCGGCGGGTCTGGCCCACGCTTTCAATCTGCCGGTCGGCAACGGCGACCACTTCGACATCCACCTGCATGCGGCGGTGCCCAACGGCTGGCGCGCCGAAATTCACGTCAACAATTGGCTCACCGCGAATACGATCTATAAAGATTTGCCGGGACCGGTTAACGGCTGGATAACCCTGACCGAGAAGCCCGGACTCGGCCTGGAACTCAACGAAGACGCGGTCAAGGAATATCGAGCGAAATGAGGACGAGCATGAAAATCTTAGTCTTTGGGCCGGAACGCCGTGTCGGCGCTCTGGTCGGTGAGCGAGTTATCGATCTGAACTGCGCCATGGCGCGGCATCTTCAAGAGCGAGGTGAGGCAAAAGCCGAAGAGCAAGCGGCGATGCGCCTGCCGGCGCGCCTGTTATCTTTCATCGAACGCGGCTCCGCCGGACTCGAAGACGCCCAGCGAATGATCGATCAATTCGGCAAAATGCAAACCCACGACGATCGCGCTGTCGACAAGGTAGTTCACAACGTGAGCGGCGTGAAGGTCCGCGCGCCGTGGCCCGAGCGGCGCATCGCCTGCGTCGGCGGCAATTACGCCGCGCACCTCGCCGGCATGTGGGCGAACCGGCTCGGCAGGACCGATGTAACGATCGAACAGATCACCGAAGAAGCCAGGAAAGGCGGTCAGTGGGGATTTTGGAAAGTGCCCGCCGAAGTCGCCGGGCCGAACGATACGATCCCGTTTCCCAAGCGCGTGACCTATTTCGACTATGAAGGCGAAGTCGCCATTATTATCGGCAAGCGCGGCAAGAATATTCCCGCCGAAACAATTCGTGACTATGTCTGGGGGGTGACGTTATTTCACGACTGGAGCATTCGCGATGGCGGCGGCGCGGACCGAGTCGTCAGCTATAATTTACAGAAAAATTTCGACGGCGCCGTGTCGATGGGGCCCTGCATCGTCGTCGGCGAGGTAAACCATCAAGAGGTCGATGCCGAGACGCGCGTCAACGGCGTGCTGCGGCAGAGCTACAATACCCATGAGATGATCTGGCCGTTCGGCGAAGTGCTCGAATATCTCTCGCAGGATTTCACCTTTGTCCCCGGCGACGTGATCGCCGGCGGCACTTCTGCCGGTACGGCCGCCGACAAATCGCGCCGCTGCCCCGACGGCAAGCGGCCGCTCGATCTGTTTCTCAAGATTGGCGACGTCGTGGAAGTTTCATCGTCCGAAATCGGCGCTTTATCGAATACGATCGTCGCAAGCGAATAGTGCAGCCTAAGGAGATACTTACCACGAAGATCGCGAAGAGCCCAGCGTGGCAAAGCCGCAACCAAAATCGGAACGGACATCTCACCACGAAGACACGAAGAGCACGAAGGTAGGAAATTGGAAGATAATAATTCCTCAACCCTTCGTGTCCTTCGTGCCTTCGTGGTGGACATCATATTT
>JBOHVN010000142.1:0-20296 GCA_050735675.1 Binatia bacterium
CACGATCGGAACGTCTCCAGCTCCGCTGTGGTTCACCACCGACAATTTGCTGGCAGAGTTCGGCAACAGACGTGCTGGGGCGAGACGGAAGTACCGACAATTTATCGAGGAGGGGATGAGCGCAGAGAGCATCTGGAAAGACCTCAAAGGGCAGATTTATTTGGGGGATGACTATTTTGTCGAGCAGATGCGGGGCAAGCTAGGCGAACGTGAGGAGGATGTTAACATACCCAGGGTACAACAACGGAGACCGGCCCCAAAGCTCAGCGCGATACGCCGGCGGTACAAGAATCGGGACGACGCGATTCGGGCAGCGTACGCGACCGGGGCATACAGCTATCAACAAATAGCGACGGAATTTGGCGTCCATTTCACTACAGTGGGGCGAATTGTGCGCCAGCCAATGAAGCGAGTGAGCGCAGTCCGCGGGAGAAGGTAGCCAGAGGGTCCGCTTGTGCTATGATGCTAGACCTGACCCCTGTCGGTTGCCGCCCGAGCCATCGGTTACTCGGCGGGACTGATTGATTATTTTTTTCGAGGGAATGTTAATATCAGAATATCGGATAGTCCCCCGGTGCCCGTATATCCATTTTCGGCCGTTCGACTTCTCGTATCGAATCAAACTCCGGACGAAGAAACAGAAGGTAGCGCGGAATTGGTCTCGATCTTGGAGCATACAGATGGCTCCGCGGGGCCAATTAGTCCCGATGAAGCGCCTCATCCTAATCTCATAAGAGTCATTTCCCAGCCCATTACCGGATCGGTTACCAGAGGGAACAGGAATTCGTTTTCAGCTTCAACATGAGCGAATTTCCCCAGGGCCACCGGTCTGGGTCATATAATCTGACACTCGTTTACCGTGGAAAACTTGGCCAAGAGTCGCAAGCCGTAAGCGTATACACGGATACGTGTGCGGATATATTTGTAAACACCTCAACGGCAAATGGCCAGCCTTTAGGAGTAACAACTCGTGGGTGTGCGCGTTGACACTCACGAGGCTTGGCACACAATAAAATTTGTTGCTCCTCGCTTCCGAGGATGCGAAATAAACATTTTGGCTTCGACAGAGGCAAACGGTCGCCAAACTAGCAAATAACAACATTCATCGACTCCCCATGTGAGAAAACTATTCAAATGCCTTCGCTACATAAGATCTAGATCGAAATTTTAGATCTGCAGGGAATGCAATTGCTATTTTTTAACGGCACTGCCGAATTTTGACAACCTAAATGAAATACCCTGCTTGTCTCTTCTAGCTTGCGGTCAAAATAAACCCTCATATAAAGTCCCCTTTTACAAAGTGTGAATTACGGCTTAGGTTATGGTAAGCAATTGCCTTCATGAGCGATGTTGCCGGTAATTATCGAACGGTTCTTTCTCGTATCACCGAAGCCGCGGCGAGAGCTGGGCGCGATGCCGACGGAATCAAACTTCTGGCCGCCGCCAAGTCGCAGAGCGTCGAGGCGATCCGGGCGGCGATCTCGGCCGGCGTGACGCTGATCGGCGAGAATTACGTCCAGGAGGCGCAGGCGAAGAAGGAGCAAATTCCCCAAATCGTTGAGTGGCACATGATCGGCCATCTGCAGCGCAACAAAGCCAGGGCGGCGGTGGAGCTGTTCGATGTGATCGAGACGCTCGACAGTTCGGTGCTCGCTCGCGAGTTGGATAAAGAAGGCGCGCGGCGCGGCAAGACGGTTCGAACGTTGGTCGAGATCAATTTAGCCGGTGAGGAAAGTAAAAGCGGGATTGCTAAAAATCAGGTAAGGAGTTTGCTCGAAGAGGTGGGAAAGCTCACACATGTCGCGATCGAAGGCCTGATGACCGTGCCGCCGTTTAGGGAGAATCCCGAAGAAGTGCGATGCTATTTTCGCGAGCTTCACGAGTTGCGTGGTGAACTTACCGAACTGCGCGTACCCAACGTGGATTTGAAAGAACTGTCAATGGGGATGACCCACGATTATAGGTTTGCGATCGAAGAGGGGGCGACGATCGTGCGCATCGGCACGGCTTTATTCGGCCCGAGGAGCCATTGAGCCGATGTTCGTTATTGCCAATTTGCTGGTCGCGGTCGCGCAAGTCCTCGACTATGTCTTGTGGGCCTATATGTGGATTCTGATCGGCCGCATCATCATTTCTTGGGTGAACGCGGACTACAGCAATCCGATCGTCCGCTTTCTCTACGCGGCTACCGAACCGGTGCTCGAGCCGGTGCGCCGCAGGCTGCCGATGTTTGCCGGCGGTTTCGATCTATCGCCGATCGTGGTTTGGCTCGCGGTCATCTTTCTGCAGCGCTTTTTGGTCCGCTCGCTCTTCGAGTTGGCATATACGCTAAAGTAATGCATGGAGGGTGTTCCCATGAAGTCTCTTTACGCTGCCGATATCCGCGATAATCAGCTGGTGGACGGTTTCTTTCTGGTGGCATCGAAGAATCATGGCGTCACCAAGAACGGCGGCAGTTATCTGACGCTCAAGCTGCTTGACCGCAGCGGCGAGATCGAAGCGCGAGTTTGGGAGCGCGCAGATGACCTGGGGCGAGGCTTCGAAAAGAATGATTTTGTGCGCGTGCGCGGCCACGCCACACTTTATCAAGGTCGGATGCAGATCCGCGTGCAGGACGTCATCCGCGTCGAGGAATCAAAAATCGCGCCGGAGGATTTTCTGCCGAAAAGCGCTTCTGACCCGGAGGCCATGCTCGCTGAACTGCAAGCTATTCTTCGCGTCATTAAAAATCCGCATCTGCTGGCGCTCGCCGAGGCCTGCTTCGCCGACGAAGATCTGATGAGCCTTTTGAAACGGGCGCCGGGCGCCAAATCGATTCATCATCCTTACCTAAGCGGACTGCTCGAACATACCTTGTCGTTGCTGAAGCTTATCCTCAAAGTGGTCGAGAACTACCGCGCCATCGACGTGGATCTGTTGCTGATCGGCGGCTTTCTGCACGACATCGGCAAGGTTTATGAATTCTCTTTCGAGCGCGCCATCGACTACACGGACGAGGGACAACTGCTGGGCCACCTGGTCATGGAAGTCGAGTTGGTCGACAAAAAGATCGCGACGATAGCGAATTTCCCCGATGAATTGGCGATGCTGGTGAAACATATGCTCGTGAGCCATCACGGCGCCTATGAATTTGGCTCGCCAAAGTTGCCACAGACTCTGGAGGCCGTTATTCTTCACTCGTTGGACGATCTCGATGGCAAAATCCAAGCGATTCAAAATCTGCCGGAAAAAGAACCCGGGTCGAAGTGGACCGCGTTTCATCGCGCCTACGGCCGGAGTTTTTACCGCCAAACGTCAGGACGGGCCGGCGATGATCCATCGTCGAAGTGAGCGATTCGGAGGAGCACATGAAGAATTTTATCGCCGGAAATTGGCTCGATAAGGCAAAGATAATCGAAGTCACCAATCCTTTCGATAATTCGGTCATTGACACGGTGCCCAAAGCCGACGCTGGCGACTTGGAGCAGGCGCTAGCGTTTGCCGAGCGCGGTGCCAAGGTGATGGCTAAACTCTCGAGCTACGAGCGCTGGAAGGTCTTGCGCAAAGCGGCCGACATGATGGCGGCGCGCAATGAGGAACTGGGACAAATCATTTCCAAGGAAGAGGGAAAAATCATCGCCGAAGGTCGTGGCGAAGCGAGCCGGGCGGTGGAAACCATGATGGGCTCGGCCGAGGAGGCCAAACGGCTTCACGGCGAGACAGTACCGCTGGATGCTGATCCGACGGGGAGTAAAAAACTTGGCTTTACGTTGCGAGTGCCCTGTGGCGTGGTGGCGGCGATCTCGCCGTTTAATTTCCCGCTCAATTTGGTTTGCCACAAAGTCGGTCCGGCGCTGGCCGCAGGAAACACGGTGATTGTCAAACCGGCGTCAGATACGCCGCTGTCGGCGATAAAGCTCACCGAGATTTTATTGGAAGCTGGCTTGCCGCCGGAAGGGATACAGTGCATTACCGGGTCAGGCGGTGAGATCGGCGACGCTCTGGTCGCCGACCGGCGCGTGCGCAAGGTGACGTTTACGGGCAGCCGGGAGGTCGGCGACCGCATATGCCGCACCGCCGGAATCAAAAAAGTCACCATGGAGCTCGGCTCTAACAGTCCGGTGATCATCATGCCCGACGCCGACTTGGACAAAGTGGCGGCGGTGGTGTCGATGACCGGCTACGGCAACGCCGGTCAGACCTGTATCTCCACGCAGCGGGTCCTGACGGCGAAAAAAGTCTACGGCGATTTTCTCGGCGCGCTAAAGCCTAAGGTCGAAGCGCTGACGACGGGAAACCAGTTAGACGAAAAATCGAAGGTCGGGCCCATGGTCAAGGAAAGCGAGGCCGTGCGGGTCGACGAGTGGATCAACGAAGCGATCGGCGGAGGCGCTCGTTTGGTCGCCGGCGGCGGCAGACGCGGTGCAATTTATCTACCTGCGATCATGGCCGACGTGCATCCGGACATGCGCGTGTCCCGCGATGAATTATTCGGTCCGGCGGTGGCGGTAACGCCGTTCGAGACGATCGAAGAGGCGATCGCGCTGGCAAACGACAGTGTCTATGGGCTGGCCGCGGGTATTTTTACCGAGAATGTCGAATGGGCGATGAAGTTCGCCCGCGAGGCGGAAGCCGGCAATCTGCACGTCAACTGGGGCTCGCAGTGGCGCGTCGATCTCATGCCGTACGGCGGATTGAAAGACTCAGGTTTCGGCAAAGAAGGACCGAAATATGCCGTGCAGGAAATGAGCGAGCTTAAGATGGTGGTGTTTCATTTGAGATCATAGGACGAAGACGAAGTAAAAAATTAAAAGGGCAAAATTAAAAAACCTGGAAACTTAACATGGATCACGAATGAGATCGGATGGAAGAAAACCCGCGCAGCTACGGCCGCTGACAATTACGCCCAGCTACATCAAAACCGCCGACGGCTCGGTTTTGATCGCGATGGGCGATACCAAGGTTATCTGCACGGCGAAATTGGAAGACCGCGTACCGCCGTTTTTGCGCAACAGCGGCAAGGGCTGGATCACGGCGGAATACGGCATGCTGCCAGGTTCATCCGAAACGCGCATCGGGCGCGAATCGTCGCGCGGAAAAATCGGCGGACGGACGCACGAGATCCAGCGTCTCATCGGACGGAGCCTTCGCACGATTGCCGACCTGGGCAGTCTCGGCGAAAAAACCATTTGGATCGATTGCGACGTCATCCAAGCCGACGGCGGTACGCGCACGGCGTCGATCACCGGCGCGTACGTTGCCTTGGCGGAGGCTACGCGCAAATGGCGGCAGCGCGGGATTCTCGCCGCCGATCCGATCAAAGATTCCGTTGCGGCCGTGAGTATCGGCATCATCGACCGCAGGATTTTCTTGGACCTGTGCTACGAGGAAGACCGCAAGGCCGACGTCGATATGAATTTCGTCATGACCGGCTCGGGCAAGTTTATCGAAGTGCAGGGCACCGCCGAGACGGCGCCGTTTACCAAGAAACAAATGGAACGGATGGCCGAAATTGCCCAGGGCGGCATTAAGGAATTGCTCAAAGCCCAAAAAAAAGTGATTGCGTCGCTCTCGCCTGACGCCTTGGCAAAGTGACTGAGCTATTAGTTGCGACAACCAATCCGGGAAAGTTGGCCGAGGTGCAAGCTTTCCTTGCTAAGCTTCCCCTGCGGATCACCTCGCTCAAAAGTCTCGCCAATCCACCCGAAGTGATCGAAGACGGCAGGACCTTCGAAGAGAATGCGCTCAAGAAGGCGCGGATGCTGGCGGAATATTCCGGCTTGCTGACGTTGGCGGACGATTCGGGCTTGGAAGTTGATGTTTTGAGCGGCGCGCCGGGCATTTACTCTGCCCGCTACGCAGGCGAGGAAGGCGACGACGAGCGCAATAATCAGAAGCTGCTCGGCGAGCTAAAAGGGGCCGGCGAAGAGCAACGAACCGCCCGGTTTGTCTGCGCGCTGGCGCTGTGCGCGCCGCAATCACAAGGCATGAAGGACTGGGTCGTGCGTCAGACTTGCGAAGGGCGCATCGCGTTCGGGCTCAGCGGCTCTCATGGTTTCGGCTACGATCCGCTGTTTTTTTATCCGCCGTTCGGCAAAACCTTCGGCGAAATTGAGCGTGAAGTGAAAGCGACGGTTAGTCATCGCGGCAAGGCGCTAATGAAGCTGGCGGAGGTCCTGCCAACGCTGGTTGAAATGCCGACAAAACCTTGATTTCATGCAGCCCCTGTGTAGAATGACCGCTGGTCAAATTTATCGGGGCGTAGCGCAGCCTGGTAGCGCACCTGCCTTGGGCGCAGGGGGTCGGAAGTTCGAATCTTCTCGCCCCGACCAATGCAAAGTACTGAGTGACGAGTTATGAGTGCTGTTGACTCTCACCTCGGCGCTCGTTGCTCAATACTGGCTTATGGCGCCAGTAGCTCAGTTGGATAGAGCAACGGCCTTCTAAGCCGTAGGTCAGGGGTTCGAATCCCTTCTGGCGCGCCAGCTCGGTTTGTGATTTTTGCGGTGAGTGTAGCTCAACGGTTAGAGCACTGGACTGTGGCTCCAGGGGTTGAGGGTTCAAATCCCTTCACTCACCCCAGTTGTAAAAGCTGAGGATCGAAGATAGAAAGTGAAGACCGCGATCCTCAATGCCTAGCCTTCCCTCTTCGATCGTTTGGCGCATGGGCCGCTAGCTCAGTTGGTAGAGCAGCTGACTCTTAATCAGCGGGTCCGGAGTTCGAGTCTCCGGCGGCCCACCAAACTTAACGTTGCGACATCTCGCGAATCGATTTCCGAGTAAAAATCTCTGTTGTTAAGGGCGCCGGGTGGTGCGATAATTATTTCGGTTGCGGTAACGGCGCTGTTGCGACTACTAGTAATTGGCTCGACGGACATAGCTCTTCATGGCGGAAGAAGGTCTCACGTTTACGATGTTCCTGGAGGTTTACCTCCAAACGGCGGTCGTGCGCGGCATTCTCGAGACCAATCAAGACCGCTTGAGCAACTATTTAGTGGTTCGTCAGGGCGAAGAGGTATTTTCTCTGCGGGAGGCGACCCTCGAGATTCCCAATCGAAAACCGATCTCGATCGGTACCGAAGAATATCTAATTTACATGCAAGAGGTATTTTTGATCGCTGACTTGAGCGCTGAAGATCGCACGCAGCGTTCCGGCTTGCACGCTTTGTTCGTCAAAAAGGATCGGAGCAAGGCGCTGTTTAGCGTTGGCACGTACTTGCTGCAGGGCAATGTACACTTGCAGGCCGGCAGCGGACTGCACGATTTTCTGATGGAGAAGAGTCGTTTTTTGCCTGTGACTGAAGCCACGTTGTTAGATCGGCCGGAGGTCGGGCCGCGCACATACCTGGTCAATCGCGCCAAAATTGGTTTTATGTCGGCCATCGGAGATGCGCTGGTCGAGCTCTAAAGACGATGGCCTATCCAACGGAAATCAATCATATCAAATCTCGTGCCGCCGTGCGCGTCATCTGGGACGACGGCCACATCGGCGAATATGACGAAATCTATCTGCGCGGTTATTGTCCTTGTGCGCTGTGTCAGGGGCACGGAGCGCAGCGCCGCTTCATTGACACTCCGGATGCGAAGCTGGTGGAAATCCGCGGAGTCGGAAACTACGCCATTGAAATGTTCTGGCATGACGGTCACAGCACCGGCATCTACAGCTTCGACTACCTGCGTTCTCTCTGTCCCTGTAATGATTGTCGAGCGACGTAAAGCCACGCGAGACAATCGATACGAACGACAATCCCGTCCTTTCCAACCTTAGGCTATTCGCAACCGGCTATGGAGACTGATCGATTCCTTCATGCTTCGGCCGTCGGTGCGGCATGTGTGACTGAGTCGCGATTCGGTTCCGACGGCGCTTGACATACCACTGGGTAATTTTTACTCTGCACTTCGAATCGCGAGGACCCAAAGAAATTGTTTCACGAATATGTGGCGCGCGAGAGTGGCGGAACTGGCAGACGCACTAGACTTAGGATCTAGCGGGCAACCGTGGGGGTTCGAGTCCCCCCTCTCGCACCAGTATTGATCGTCGGAAGGTTCTACAGCGAGTTAGAAAGGTTAATCGTTAGGGCGGTGCCCGCTGATCGAGAATGCGTGCCCCCGCGTTCCTCTCGTGATTAGCGAAACTGCCTGCGGAACATCAGCGTGACATGACATGAAGATCGACATCGATGAGTTAAGCTCGGTGCAGCGTAAGGTTCGCGTCGAGCTTCCGGTGGAGACCGTAGCGAGTGAATTCTCGCGCGCCTACAAGAATCTCGGCCAGCGGGTGCGTGTCAAAGGGTTTCGCACCGGTAAGATTCCGCGCAGCGTCTTGCAAGGGATTTACGGCGATGAGGTGAAAGGCGAAGTTCGATCGCATCTCGTCGAAGAATCCCTGGGCGAGATTATACGTGAGCGCGGATTGCAGATCGTGTCCCGCCCCGAGGTCGAAGCCAATGATCTCAGCGAAGCCGGCGTATTTTCCTTTTCGGCAGTTTTTGAAGTCAAGCCCGAAATTAGCGTCAAGGATTATCTCGGCGTCGAAGTCGAAAGGCTCAAGCTCGCCATTACGGATGGCCAAGTTGACGAGGCAATGCGGCGGCTGCAAGAAAATCATGCTCGTTTAGAGCCGGTGACGGACCGCGATATTGTTCAGAAAGGCGATTTTGTCGCGCTCGATTTTGACGGTGCCATCGACGGCAAGCCTTTTTCCGGCGGCAAGGGCGAGAACTATACGCTCGAAGTCGGCGCTGGGCAGGCGCCACCGCAATTCGAAGGCGCGGTAACCGGACTGAAGGTGAATGAACGTCAAACCGTGCAAGTGAATTATCCGGAGGATTATCCCAACAAGGAAATCGCCGGCAAGGCCGTCGACTTTTCTCTGGTGGTGCGTGAGATCAAGCAAAAAGTACTGCCTGTGCTTGACGATGACTTCGCCAAAGACCACGGCGAGTGTGCTTCGCTCGATGAATTAAAAGGCCGCATTCGGGCGCGTTTGACGGATGAACTGAAGCGCTATCAAGACGAGGATCTCAAGGAAAAAATCATCAGCAGATTGATCGAGTCGCACTCTTTTGCGGCTCCGCCGTCCATGATCGAGCGGCAAACCCGGTATTTGATGGAACGCTACCAGAATCAAGTCGCCCAATCGGGCGCGGACGCCGGTGCGGCGCCGCCGATGGAAGAAGCCAGGAAGACGCTGGAACCTCGCGCCATGCGTCAAGTCCAAGCGACGCTGTTGATGGAGAAAATCGCCAAGCTCGAAAAAATCGAAATTTCCGACAAAGAAGTGCAAGAGCGCATCGACCATTTAGCCAGAGCCGCCGGCGAACGAAGCAAAACTGTCCGAGAGGTCTATTCGCGGCCGGATGCGCGCGATGACCTGCGCGCGCAGTTGGTGTTCGACCGAACCGTCGATTTTTTGCTTGAGCGCGCGCAGATCAAGGACGTCGATTTACCTCCTTCCAAGGTTGATGAGTCAGGCGAAAAACGCTAGAATACTTTTCGTGATCGAGGGGTTTGCTTGCTTATGAATTTTATCCCCATCGTTGTCGAACAAACCGGCCGTGGTGAACGAGCTTATGACATTTATTCGCGTCTCCTAAAAGATCGAATCGTCTTTCTGGGTTCCGTCGTTACCGACGAGGTTGCCAATGTCATCGCCGCGCAACTGCTCTTTCTCGAGTCTGAGGATCCCGAGCGTGATATTTTTTTTTACATCAATAGTCCGGGTGGTTCCGTGACCGCCGGTCTGGCGATCTACGACACGATGCAATATATCCGCCCGCAGATCTCAACCGTGTGCGTCGGGCAGGCGGCCAGTATGGGCGCGGTTCTGCTCGCGGCCGGGAGCAAGGGCAAGCGGTTTGCTCTACCGCATTCACGCATCATGATCCATCAGCCGCTCGGTGGATTTCAGGGGCCGGCGGCCGACATCGATATTCAAGCTCGCGAGATATTGCGCATGCGCGAGGAATTGAACAATATTTTGATGAAGCACACGGGGCAAAGCTTAAAAAAAATCGAAAAGGACACGGATCGCGATATGTTTCTGACCGGCAAGCAAGCTCAGGAATATGGCTTGGTTGATGAAGTGATTGCAACGCGTCCCGATTCCAGTCTCAAGAAGGCGTCGTCAGTCTAACCGGGGGGTCTATGGCAAAACACGGTGAGCACGGATCGGGAAATCTCGTCTGCTCTTTTTGCGGCAAGAGCCAAGATGAGGTTCGCAAGCTGATCGCCGGTCCGACCGTTTACATTTGCGATGAATGCATCGATCTGTGCAACGATATCATCGCCGAAGAATGCGATCACGATGAAACCATCAGTTCGTCTTCAAACGTGCCGAAGCCGATGGAAATCAAACGCGTCCTTGATCAATACGTCATCGGTCAGGAGCGCGCGAAGAAAATCCTTGCGGTCGCGGTGCATAACCACTACAAACGCATCGACAGCCAGTTGGTGACGGGTGAGGTCGAGCTGCAAAAGAGCAACATCCTGCTGCTCGGCCCGACCGGCTCGGGCAAGACGCTGTTGGCCCAAACATTGGCCCGCTTTCTACAGGTTCCTTTCACCATCGCCGATGCGACAAGTCTGACTGAAGCGGGATACGTCGGCGAGGATGTGGAAAATATCATCCTCAATCTGCTTCAGGCGGCCGATTACGACGTCGAAAAGGCGCAGCGCGGCATCGTTTATATAGATGAAATCGACAAGATCTCACGCAAATCGGACAATCCTTCGATTACTCGCGACGTCTCCGGGGAAGGCGTACAACAAGCGCTTCTAAAAATTATCGAAGGGACGATGGCGAGCGTGCCGCCCAAAGGGGGCAGAAAGCATCCCCAGCAAGAATTCCTTCAGGTGGATACGACCAATATTCTTTTTATCTGCGGCGGCGCCTTCGTGGGTTTGGATGACATTATCCGCAAGCGCACGGGCCGCAAGCGCATGGGATTCGGCGGGCAACTTGAAGACAAAGATGGCCGTCGCCCGGCGGATCTTTTGCACGGCGTGCAAACTGAAGATTTATTGAAGTTCGGATTAATTCCAGAGTTTATCGGGCGCTTGCCGGTCATTGCGACGCTCGAAGAGTTGGATGAATCGGCATTGATGCGCATTCTGAAGGAGCCAAAGAATGCTTTGACCAAGCAGTATTCGAAGCTGTTTGAAATGGAGTCCGTGCATCTCAAGTTTACCGAAGAGGCGCTACGAGCGATCGCTCGTGACGCGATGAAAAGGAAGTCCGGTGCACGCGGGCTACGCGCGATCATGGAAAATATCATGTTGGATATAATGTACGACATGCCCTCACAGCCAAATATCAAGGAAGTGGTGATTTCCGAGGACGTTGTCGAAAGACATGAACCTCCGATCGTCGTATACACCAAGGCCGCAGAGAGCGCTTAGGAGGGGAATGCTTATGCTGTTTCGGAACGAGAAAAAAGACGACAAGGAGCAAGGCTCCGGGCCCGTGCGAGTTCCGCTGCTTCCCTTGCGCGATATCATTGTATTTCCTCACATGGTCGTGCCGCTTTTCGTCGGCCGGCAGCGGTCGATCAAGGCGCTCGAAGAGGCGACCCAGAAACAGAGCCTGATCTTTTTGTCGTCGCAGAAGGACGCGAAAACGAATGACCCGGCCGAAGACGACATTTACAAGATTGGAACTTTGGGTTCGGTTGTGCAAATGCTCAAACTTCCCGACGGCACCGTGAAGGTTTTGATCGAAGGGAAAAGGCGAGCACGGGTTGGCCGCTTTGTCTCCAACCCTGACTTCTTCTTGGTCGATGTCGATGAAGCTCCGGAGGTCGCCGAGCGCAACACGGAAGTCGAGGCGTTGGTTCGCGAAGTTCACACCACGTTCGAAAACTACGTGAAGCTCAAGAAGAAAATTCCACCGGAAATGGTCATGTCGGTCTCATCCATCGACGATCCGGGCCGATTGGGGGACACTATTGTCGCCCATCTCGGTATCAAACTCGAAGATCGCCAAAACCTTTTGGAGACTTTCAATGCCGCCGAGCGCCTTGAGAAGGTGCTGGGCCACATGCGCGCGGAGATTGAAATACTCGAAGTCGAACGGCGCATCCGTTCGCGCGTCAAAAAGCAGATGGAGCGCTCGCAAAAAGAGTACTACTTGAACGAGCAAATGCGCGCGATCCAAAAAGAACTCGGCGAAAAGGACGAGTTCAAAAACGAAATCCAGGAAATCGAAGAAAAGCTCAAACAGAAAAAGCTTTCGGCAGAAGCTAAAGACAAAGTTGATAAAGAGCTCAAAAAACTTAAAATGATGTCGCCCATGTCGGCGGAAGCGACCGTGGTGCGAAATTATATCGATTGGATTTTGAGCCTGCCTTGGAACGAATTCACCGACGACAAGCTCGACATCAACGAAGCCGAGCGCGTGCTCGAAGAGGACCACTACGGCTTGGAGAAGGTGAAAGAGCGCATCCTCGAATACCTTGCCGTTCAGAGTCTCGTCGGCAAGATCAAGGGCCCAATTCTTTGCTTGGTCGGTCCTCCGGGGGTCGGTAAGACTTCACTCGGCCGCTCGATTGCGCGCGCGACGGGGAGAAAATTCGTTCGAGTCTCGCTCGGCGGCGTGCGTGACGAAGCGGAGATCCGCGGCCATCGCCGCACCTACATTGGCGCATTGCCAGGAAAAATCGTTCAATCGATGAAGAAAGCCGGTTCCAGCAATCCGGTGTTTTTGATGGACGAGATCGATAAGATGTCGACAGATTTCCGCGGCGATCCTTCGTCGGCGCTGCTGGAGGTTTTGGACCCGGAGCAAAACACCACCTTCAACGATCATTATCTGGATCTGGATTATGACCTTTCGAAAGTGATGTTTATCACGACGGCTAACACCCTTGACCGTATTCCGCGCCCATTGCAGGATCGCATGGAAATCATTCGCATCGCCGGGTATACGGAGTTGGAAAAGCTGAGCATCGCAAAAAAATACCTGATGGAAAGACAAAAGGAATCCAACGGGCTGAAGACGGAAAATTTGGTTTTTACCGACAACGCGATTCTTGGCGTGATTCGTCACTACACCAAAGAGGCCGGTGTGCGAAGCCTCGAGCGCGAGATCGCCGCCATTTGCCGCAAAGTGGCCGTGGAAGTGGTGCGCAAAGACCGCAACGCCCACATTCAAGTCGGGTCCAAGAGCCTGCATAAATATCTCGGACCGGTCAAATTCCGTTATGGTAAAGCAGATGCCGAGGTTAAAATCGGCGTCACGACCGGGCTTGCTTGGACCGAGTTGGGCGGGGAATTGCTGGCGACTGAAGTCACGATCATGCCGGGTAAAGGTCAGCTGATTATTACCGGAAAGCTCGGCGACGTGATGCAGGAATCTGCGCAGGCGGCGATGAGCTACGTTCGTTCCCGTGCGTCTGAGCTGGGGTTGGAAAGGGATTTTTATCAGAAGCTCGACGTGCACATCCATGTGCCTGAAGGCGCCATTCCGAAAGACGGTCCATCAGCGGGAATCACGATGGCGACTTCTTTAGTGTCCGCTTTGATGAAAGTGCCGGTTTACAGTGATTTGGCAATGACCGGTGAAATCACACTGCGTGGCAATGTCCTGCCGATCGGCGGACTGAAGGAGAAGGTGCTGGCGGCGCATCGGGCAGGAATAAAGAAGGTTTTAATTCCTGCCGAAAATGAAAAGGATATCGAGGAGATCCCGGCAACCGTTCTCAAGACTGTAGAACTTGAGCTGGTCGCCCACATGGACGACGTTTTGAAGAAGGCGTTGGCAATCGATGATCCGGCGCGGTTGTTCCGAAATCCGTCCGATGAAAATCCGTCAAAGGATGAGCCGCCTGGCTACCCTGATAAGGTCGACGAAGTACCCGCCTCCGAAATATTGCCTCAGTAGCTCTAGTTCAGCAGCATAAAGATGCCGGGTGGTTTGACACCCGGCATCGCTGCTGTTATAAAAATCCCTTGCGCCGGCTGCCGAATCGCTCGTAGATTGACTACGCCAGTCTTGTCGAAGCGAGGTGCGGAAATTTGTTCTAGATCCGGAAGAGAGATAATCAGGCAACGCACCATCCGTGATCGACTGGATGGTCGTCAAATGAACCGCCGGAGCTGAGTAAACCCGGCTGTATTACAGGCGGAGGGCGGTTAGCTCAGCGGGAGAGCATCGGCCTTACAAGCCGGGGGTCACAGGTTCAAATCCTGTACCGCCCACCAGTAGGATTGACTAAGGAGCGTAATGTCGGGGTCGTAGTTCAGTTGGTTAGAACGCCGGCCTGTCACGCCGGAGGTCGCGAGTTCGAGTCTCGTCGGCCCCGCCACCTTTACCGCTCGTTGTCGATGCGAGAGTTTTCGGTTAGTGGAGTTAGCGGCCATGAATAAAGAAGAAGCTCTGTCCCAACGACGTTGGTACGTTATCGATGCCGAGGGAAAAATCCTTGGGCGGATGGCCACCGAAATCGCTAAAGTTCTGCGCGGCAAGCATAAACCAATTTACACGCCGAACCAGGATGCAGGCGACTTTGTTGTTGTTGTCAATGCGCGCGGTCTCAAGCTGACGGGCACAAAACTGGAAAAGAAAGTGTATTTCCGTCATACGGAATATCCGGGCGGAATCCGGGAACGGACCGCGGCGCAGATGCTTCAGGAAAGGCCCGAAGATCTCGTGAGGCTCGCTGTCAAGGGAATGTTACCGAAGAACCGTTTGAGCCGGAAACTGGTGACCAAGCTCAAAGTGTATGCGGGCCCCGAGCATCCTCATGATGCGCAAAAACCACAACCTCTCGCGATCGTAGCGTAGGAGCATCCTAGCCATGGCCGATAAAGTTTTCACAGCGACTGGAAGAAGAAAGACTTCCGTAGCGCGGATTTTCCTGAAGCCCGGCAAAGGCAAGATTACCATCAATGATCGATCCTTGCAGGAATACTTTGGCCGCGAAACGGCCCGTATGATCGTGCTTCAACCCTTCGACCTGACGCAAACGGCGGGTAGCTTCGACATCGACGTTAATGTTGCCGGGGGCGGAAACTCAGGCCAGGCGGGCGCGATCCGCCACGGAATCACCCGCGCGCTGATGCAAGTGAACGGGGATTTCCGTTTGCCGCTCAAGAAAGCAGGCTTCGTCACTCGCGATCCCCGGGCGGTAGAGCGCAAGAAATACGGCCGGCATAAGGCGCGTAAACGGCCGCAGTATTCCAAGCGCTAAGTCGGTTCTCACACGCTCTTCTGGCTTTTGGCGATCGGTTCGCTTCGAGCGCTGCGGTCCACGTAGCTTCGAGCCACGGCGAGTCGCTCATTCTTCGATCGCGCCAATCGCTAAGGTGCAACCTCGCAGCTTCGAGTCGTCTATCTGAAAAATGTCGCAGTACGGTCCGACCCATTCTAATTACCGATAGGTTCCGCCGAAAGTTTGGCCTTAACCTAAGGCGAGCAATTGACTCTGGGCGAGCTGCGAGAGCCGCGCAGTTATTACTCCTCGGCCGTAAAGAAAAACAAAGAGACCATGGCAAAAATGAAATTGGGTATCCATGCAGAGATCCACGAAGGCAAAGCGCCGCTATGCCCCAAAGAAATGCAGAAGGCGGTGAGAACCCAATAGCCGAATCCAATCACCATGGCGATGCCGAAGCTTAGCGAAACGCTGCCGCCGCGATGTCGTTTGAGAGCGAATGGGATGGCTAAAAATACCATGAGCGGCGCGACAAAAGGCAAAGCCAGCTTAATCTGAAGATCGACTTCGTAACCTGTCGTATCGATGCCTTTGCTGCGCATGTCGGCAATCTGTTTCCGCAGCTCAAAGTAGGAAAATTCTTCGGCGTCTCTAGCTAATAATTTCAGATCCTCGGGTGTTTCGCGGATGGGTAGCGCGGCCGTGACTTTTTGTCGGAATGTCTGGCCGTCGGGCAAAAAATTCCATTCCGTCGCTTCTTCGGTTTTCCAACCGTCGTTTGTCCATTCGGCCCTAGGGATTTCCACCAGCGCGCGCAGGCTGAAATCGCGATTGAGCAGAAACACTGTGACGTTCTCAAGCGCGGCGGTCCGAGTGTCGAAGTAATCCACATTGATAAAGCTGGCATCACCGCGAATCCAAATGTCCTGA
Organism: Binatia bacterium; assembly: GCA_050735675.1. GTDB lineage: Bacteria > Desulfobacterota > Binatia > UBA9968 > UBA9968 > DP-20. Next base: position 16,062 of record JBOHVN010000142.1, read on the forward strand.
GTGCCCAATAAACTTTTCTGCTGTCGGTTTTTGATTTCGTATTTGTAGATGTTTTGCGAGTTGCGGGTGAAAACAGGAACGAGGGTCTCGTTCCAGACGAAGGTAAAGGCGCAAATCAGCAGGCCAAGGAGCATCAGGGGCAAGGCCACGCGTTCGATCGAAATTCCGCTGGAGCGGATCGCAACAATCTCGCGTGATCGAGCCAATGTCCCGAGACAGAAGAGCGTGGAAAAAAGCGTCGCGAAGCCAATCGTTCGGGAAATCAAGAGCGGGGCCTTGTAAAAAAAATATCGCGCGATGCTCGAGATGCTTGCCCCGGCCTCCATCAGGGAGCCGATTCGGTCGAAGAAGTCTACAGTGAAGTACAGTGAGGTGATTACGGCTAAGCTAACAAAGAATATCCGAAGAAATCCCGCCGCAATGTAGCGATCGAGTATGCTTCCGAGAGGGAGAAACTTGAAATGGAATCTCATGGAATGCTCAGCTGCGTCCGCTGGTTCTGAGTGTCTGCATCAGCTGTCCCGCCGATGCAACCGCGCTTTCGAAGGCTCGGGGCAGAAATAGCGGGGATTCCCTCAATGCTTGCTTGAAGAAGTGAATCGCGATGCCGCCGACCACGAGATTGGGCAGCCAGACTGCCGGAATGGGATGGAGAATATTTTTGTCGCCGAGCGCCTTACCGAAAGACAGTAAAGCGTAGTAGGCCAGCAGCCAGAAAAAACACAACATAAACCCCCAGGAGCGATTGGACCGTGATGTCCGCGGCAACAAGATTAACGACACGCCTAGGAGGCAAAATATCAGAGGAACAAAGCCAAAAGATATTCGCTGATGCAGCTCCATTCTTTCGGCGATTGCATGGATTCCGCGGCTTTGCTTAGTTTGGATCGAAGTGAGCAGATCGCCGAGCGGCATTTCTTTCGGTCCAGATTCGCGTTGCCGAACCGGGCCGACCAGTTCCTCAAGGCTAACTTTGAAATCATAAATATTGAAGCGGGTTTGGCTAAATCCTCCTCGACTCCTATCGCGTTCATAGATCGATCCGTCGAAGAGCCTAAGGCCTAAGCTATTAGTTTCCTCGTCGGTGATGATGCGCGCGACCTTACCTAAAATGATATCCTCCCGTGTATTATCGCGATTGTCGACGATCAGCACGCCTTGAGCCGTGTTGCCCGGCGGAATGATTTCCTCCACGTAGATCAAAATCTTAGGAAAGTCGTCGTTAAAAACCTTTTCCTTGAGGGCCGTTCCGATGCGGCTTTTGGCAATATTGTAAATTTCTTTTTTTAGTGCGAAGTTCGCCGCTGGACGAACAAACATGGTCAAGGCCAGAGTCATCGCTGCGATGATCAAAGCGACGAAGATTGTTGGCCAAAGAATTTGCGTTGGGCTTACTCCCGAAGCTTTCATGGCCAAGAGCTCTTGGTCGTTAGACATTCGGCCCAGTCCCAAGAGTATCGCGAGCAGAAACGCCATGGGGACGGTCATTTCCAAAAACGTCGGCAGAATAAGCGAAAAGAGTTTGCCGATTTGCACTGGCGATACGCCGCGCGTGACCACCAACTCAATGAGCTTTAACATGCGTCCAATCAATAAGATGAATGTGAACGCTAAAAGGCCGATGAAGAAGGGCGGCAGAATTTCAGAGATTAGATACCGAAAAAGTATTCTTCGCTTCACTGTGTCGCCATGTTAACTGGTGCGTCATTCTTTGTAAAATCCTTGGGTCGCAAAGAACGCGACGATCGATGGCACAAAGCCAAGAAATAATCTTCGGTGTCAATCCGGTTTTAGAAAAACTGAATGCGTCATCCGAAGATGTGCAGGAGATTTTGATTTCCGAAGTCTCCGACCGATCCGCGTTGCGGAATATCAGTCGGGAAGCCGTGCGGCTCGGTGTCCGGTTGGTGAACGTAGACCCAAAGCTTCTTGACCAGTTGGTCGGCGGGCAACGGCACCAAGGCGTGGTTGCCCGCGTTGGGGCTTTCCGCTACCTGGCGTTTGCCGAGCTGCTCGAACGGATTGTCCCGCCTTCGATTGCCGCGCGGATCTTAATACTTGACGGGTTAACGGATCCCAGGAATTTCGGCGCGCTTCTGCGAACGGCGGAAGCGGCAGGCGTTTGCCATGTTGTGATTCCCAAGGATCGCTCCGTGGAGGTCACTCCGCTTGTCGTAAAGGCTTCAGTTGGAGCCACCCACTACCTTAATATCTCCAAGGTCACCAACCTTCGCCGGGCGATCTCGGATCTAAAAAAACATGGGATTTGGGTTGCAGGTTTGGATGCCGGTAGCGGGGAAAGCATCTATGGAAGGAGCTACCCGTCGCGGTTGGCGATAGTTTTAGGAAGCGAGGGAACCGGTGTCCGGCCGATCAACTTGCGAGAATGCGATTTTTTGCTTTCTATCCCCATGCTCGGCAAAGTGCCATCCCTAAATGTTTCCGTTGCCGGGGCCGTGTTCTTGTACGAAATTGTTCGCCAATCCCGGCAAGTTGACACGGATGCGGCGAGAAGTTAAGAGGAAAAAGTGGAAACGAGGCAAACTTGAGGGTCGTGCCGCACCGGTGTTGACATATTTCGTTGAAGATGCTTTAAATATCCGTTTACAAATGGGGAAAGGTGCCTTCGGGCCCCGGGTACTCAGCGGTCCCGGCGCGCCGCATTGAAGGCTGGCACTAGCCGTATCTATTTTCTTGCTTAAGCTACTGATCTAGAGGCGAATTTACAGAATTTGCGCTGGCGAGTGAAAACGGTGATCAATGCCAAGCTGGCGTAGCTCAATGGCAGAGCAGCTGATTTGTAATCAGCAGGTTGTAGGTTCAAGTCCTATCGCCAGCTCCAGCCAGCAGAGTTCGAGTCGCCAGACTACCCGCGCGACACGGGCGTTCTGAACGAACTAGTTATTAAAATGGGGTGAAGGGAAACAAGGAGAGGTTCCCGAGTGGCCAAAGGGAGCAGACTGTAAATCTGCCGGCGATGCCTTCGAAGGTTCGAATCCTTCCCTCTCCACCATTTTTGCGGGAATAGCTCAGTTGGTAGAGCGCAAGCCTTCCAAGCTTGGGGTCGCGGGTTCGAGTCCCGTTTCCCGCTCCATTTTGCTTAACTGATGGCCGGCAGCGTAATGGCCGCAGGCGCCCGCCCGCAAATGGACGGGAGAAATCCGCCATTTGCTATAAGCCATCGACTGCGATGCCCAGGTAGCTCAGTCGGTAGAGCACGTCCTTGGTAAGGACGAGGTCGGCGGTTCAATCCCGCTCCTGGGCTTTGCCCTGAGTTTTTTAGTGTTGGGTGCGCGCAAAATTCCATTTTTTTAAATTGATTGACTGGCAAATCATTAGGAGGATGAGATGAGCAAAGCGAAATTTGAGCGGAAAAAGCCGCACTTGAACATTGGTACGATCGGTCATGTCGATCATGGCAAGACAACTCTGACCGCCGCGATCACTAAAGTTTTGGAAAAGCAGGGCAAGGCAAAATTCCTCGCCTACGATCAGATCGATAAGGCGCCAGAAGAAAGAGAGCGCGGTGTCACGATCAATATCGCTCACGTCGAGTATGAGACTGATAAGCGGCACTACGCCCATGTCGACTGTCCGGGCCACGCCGACTACATTAAAAACATGATCACCGGCGCCGCGCAGATGGATGGCGCGATTCTCGTAGTTTCGGCCGCCGATGGCCCGATGCCGCAAACGCGTGAGCATATTCTGTTGGCCCGCCAAGTCGGCGTCCCCGCGATTGTGGTTTTTCTTAACAAGGCTGACATGGTCGACGATAAGGAATTGCTCGATCTCGTCGAGCTCGAAGTCCGCGAGCTGTTATCCAAGTACAAATTTCCGGGCGACGATACGCCGATTGTCATCGGGAGCGCGTTGAAGGCGCTCGAAGGCGACACCTCCGATATGGGCGAAGGCGCGATCCTAAAACTCATGGAAGCGGTGGATTCCTTCGTGCAAGAACCGGTGCGCGCTATCGACAAACCCTTCCTCATGCCGGTCGAAGACGTTTTTACAATCAGCGGTCGCGGCACGGTCGTTACCGGTCGTGTGGAGCGCGGTATCGTTAGAGTTGGCGAAGAAATCGAGATCGTCGGCTTCAAAGCCACTCAAAAGACGGTGGCGACCGGCGTCGAAATGTTCCGCAAGCTGTTGGACGAAGGGCAGGCTGGCGATAATATCGGCGTGCTGCTGCGCGGCACCAAGCGTGAGGAAGTCGAGCGCGGACAGGTGTTGGC
>JBOHVN010000143.1:0-6767 GCA_050735675.1 Binatia bacterium
AGAGAACGCAAAGTACGCAAAAAAATAACTGGGAATATCTCCCGCCAAGGCGCCAAGGTAAAAAACAATTTCCGAACTTGGCGTCTTTGCGCCTTGGCGGGAGGATTATCCGAGTTCGAAAGGGTTCCAATCCGTGAGATTTGCGCAAGCTGCGCAAGTTCTCAACTATAGTAGTACGAAGCATTCGGCAATCATTAAATTTCAATTTCTTAACTTCGTGCTCTTCGCGGCCTTCGTGGTAAAATTTACTTTTTCTCAAGTCATGCGGCTCAATTGCCGGGCGTGCCAGCGCACGCAGGCGTGGATCGCCATGCCGGAAATAACAAAGCAGATGAGGCATACGGTAAAGGACCACGCGTAGGAGCCGGTCGTGTCGAACAGGTAACCGCCGATCCACGAGCCGAAGGCGCTGCCGAGCCCGAAGCTGATTTCAAGAAAACCGAAAATCAGGCCGATCTTACGGCCAGAAAAGATATCGCCGATAACCGCGCCGTAAGTAGGATTGCCGGCGCTGTGGCCGATGCCGTAAAGCGCGATCGTTAGATAAACCAGCCAGAGCGGCGCGCCGAAGGTCATGACGATCATGCAACCGACGCCCAGCGCGGTGACGAAAGTCGCGACGCCGTAGGCCTTACTCCGGCCGAGGCGGTCGGAGATGGAACCCCATATAATGGTCGCGCCGATTCGAATGAAACCGATGAGTCCGAAGTAAAATGACGCGACCAGCTTCTCGTAACCGACGGCGACGAAGTGAGCGATGGCATGGGTATTAATCATGAACAAAGCCGTTCCGAGCGCGAGATGGCCGACGGTGATACACCAAAAGGGGAAGGAGCGAGCCGCTTCTCCGAGGGTCCAATCGCGCCCGCCCTGTTTTGCCGAGTGCCGGCCGGGACTTTGCGCCGTTGCTGGCGGCGCGTCATCGCCGTCGGGAAACTGCCCGACGTCCTGCGGAGCGCGGCGCTGAAACAGCGCGTTGGCCGGTACCAATATGAACAGCAGCAAGCTTCCGGTGACGATGAACGTCCAGCGCCAGCCGATGTGATTGATCAATAGTTGAGTGAGCGGCACCATCACCAGCGCGCCCACGCCCTGTCCCATGGAGGCGATGCCGATCGCCGTGGCGCGCCGGCGCACGAACCAAAATGAAATGAGCGCGTTGTGACCGACGAAGCTGAGAGCGCCCTGACCGAGCGCCGTGATGATGCCGTAAGAAACGTACAGGCCCAGGAGCGAACTGGCGAAGGATGAAGCCACCAGCCCGACTCCGACCAGCAGCGCGCCGAGCGGCATGAGAAGCCGCGGCCCGAATCGGTCGAAGGCCAGGCCGACCAGCGGCGACGCCAGCGCATAGACAACGAAGTTTACCGAAGCCACCGTTGCGCCGTCGCTGCGCGACCAGGAAAATTCTTCCAACAGGGCAAGATAGTAAACGCCGAAGGCGCCGTTGACCCCGCGCATCACCACCATATTGGCGAAGCACAACGCAAGGATGACGTAGCCGTAGAAGAACCTGGAGGTCATGAAAGGAATTGGAGTGCTGGAGTGCGGGAGTATTGGGCTTAGACCATCAATCCATCTCTCAAATACTTGGCACTACTATAGTTGAGAGTTTTCGCAGCTTAGGCAAATTTTGCGACGCGCCGATTCTAAATTGCTGAATCAATGAGTAAACATCATGTCACACCACGAAGGACACGAAGGATTCGGAAACTATTACATGTGAATTTCTTAAGTTCGTGCTCTTCGCGACCTTCGTGGTGAAAATGTCTGTTTCGATTTTAGTTGCGGCTTGCTGTGCTGGGACTCCAGATGTGAACCTTGGACTGCGGCTACTTGGCTCCCGCGGCCTTGATGTCTTTGATCTTGACGTCGAAATTCAAAGTTTTCCCGGCCAGCGGATGATTGAAATCGACCACGACGGTCTTCTCTTTGACTTCATGCACCCGGATCGGAATCGCTCGCCCATCTTCGGCTTTGGTCATCAACATGACGCCGGGTTTTTGCGCCTCGGCGGGAATCATTTCACGCGGAATTTCCTGCAACGCCTTATCATCGGTCAGGCCGTAGCCGTCTTCCGGTTTCACTTGGATTTTTTTCTGGTCGCCGACTTTTAATCCGGCCAGTTTCTGTTCGAGGCCTTTGACGATTTGGCCGGCGCCTTGGATGAACGTGAGCGGTTCCTTGCCGACGTTGGTATCGATGACTTTGCCGGTCTCGTCGGTGAGCGTGTACTCGATGGAAACGAGCGAGCCTTCTTGAATGTTGGAACCCGGCTTCAGCGTGATCGCTTGAGACGGCTGGCCGCCGCCGATACGCGCGAGACTGGTGAGAAAAAACAGCGCGCCGAGAACCGCGCCGCTCATAACTAATAAACCCAAAAGTTTTTTCACGGAATCCTCGTGAAGCGTTTCGATGAAAACAGCGGTTTCGCGCCACCTTATATTGCCAACGCCGCGAATACAACCGACAAAGCACGGCCTCGTGATGTCACTGGACAGATAGCCGTTTCAGACGTTCCAACTGTTCCACCGCTTTGCTTCGTTTCAGTCGTTTAACTCAGAGAAGCACCTTCGTGAAAGAGAGCGATGCTGAAGATTGTTTCTTCACGCCGTTCGGTATCTTGCGCTCAAGAGCTGTGCTAAGAGAGTGATGCAATCGGAGTCTGTGACAATTCCTTCATGAGCAGCGAGCTTTGGGCGATCATCTCATCGGCGGCCTGGGCGGTGGACTCGATCCTCGTGCGCAAGGGCACGGCGTTTTCGAACCCTTCGACGGCGGCGCTCATCAGTTTCACCGTCAACGTCGCGGTTCTGGTTCCCTACATTTCTTATCACTATCCCCTAGAAAAGATCTTTCAACCGGCGAACTTGTTCTTCGTCGTGAGTGGCATTATTCAGCCCGCGATCGTGAGGGTAATGTTCTACATCGGCATCGTCCGGCTCGGCGTTTCGCGCGCCGGGCCGATCCGCGGAACGTCGCCGTTTTTTTCCGTGGCGATCGCCTTTTTTCTTTTTCACGACCGGCCCGGCTTGATCGTTTATTTGGGCGGAGTTTTGACCGTGGCCGGCACCTGGCTGGTCTCGTACAAACGAGCCGGAGAGGCGAAATGGCGGGCCGTCGATCTATTATTTCCTTTGGGCGCGGCGGTGCTCGCGTCGGTGTCGCAGAATATCCGCAAGATCGGGCTTAACACCACCGACGAGCCGATCATCGCGGCAACGATCTCGACGGCAACCTCGCTATGCTGTCTGTTCGGCTCGGTGTTGTTTTCCGGAAAGGCGAGCTCGATTAAAATCACGCGGGAATGTTTGCCGTACTACGGCGGCGCGGCGGTGTTCGCGCTGATCGGCCAGTTGTGCACGTTCATCGCGCTCAACGGCGGGCAAATTTCCGTCATCGCCCCGCTGAGCAACACCACGCCGCTCTTCGTCATCGCCCTCACCGCGCTGTTTCTGCGCGGCGACGAGAAAATCAACCGATTCGTGGTGATCGGAGTCGTGCTGCTCGTCGCCGGCATTGCCGTGATAACGGGGAGGTAGCGAAGTCAAAACCGAAGCGGAGAAGAGAATTAACCACAAAGGGCCCAGCGCGGCAGAGCCGCAACCGAATAAGAAGAATTAACCACAGAGATCACAAGGGTCACAAGGTAGGGGCGCGATTGATCGCGCCCGCGGAAAAAGGACCCAGAAGGAAATTTATCGCAGAGAACGCAAAGTACGCAAAAAATAACTGAGAATATCTCCCGCCAAGGCGCCAAGACGCAAAGGTAAAAACAATTTCAGAACTTGGCGTCTTTGCGCCTTTGCGGGAGGATTATCCGAGTTCGAAAGGGTTCCAATCCGTGAGATTTGCGCAAGCTACGCAAGTTCTCAACTATAGTAGTACGAAGTTAAGCAGTATGATGCCACGAAAGTTCGGCGTTCTCCCTTCTTTACCTTACCAATATACCGGCAACGTTAATGTAAATTCTCGTTTAACTCCAACTCGGCCTTGAGGTGCGCGCTAATTCGGCCTTTAATTGAATCCAGGGGCGATCAACAAATCTCGCTCCCGGAATGAGCGCGCTGGAGCGCGCGCTTGGGAAAAATTCGCCGGCGCATCGTGAATATTTCAGCCACAGCGGTCGAGAAGCGACATATTGGAAGATCGTACAAGAGTTTGCAGTGCGGAATTTGAGAATGGCGCGCCGCTGGTTTGAGATATGCGCGACACTCTGCTGCAGGGTTTTCTTCGGCGCGGCGGCTTACATTTCGCTGGCGCAACAGCCCGCGGCTCTGGAAACGGGAGCGGAATTCGCTACGCGTTTTTTTACGCCGATGTATGGACGAGCGTCTCTCATGCAAGCGAGCCTTGCGATTGGAGGGACTGCCGCGGCGCTCTCCGCTTATTTATTGGGATCGGGTCGCATTTGGCTTGTCGCCGGCGTCTTAATACTCGTTGTCGTTCCCTTTACGTTGTTTGTCGTTGCGCCCGTGAACCAACAACTCAAGGTGGTCGACCCGACTGATGCGCGAGCGTTGGAGCTCTTGATCCAATGGGGCAGGCTCCACTGGTTTCGGACGCTTGCAAGCGGGCTATCGTTCGTATTGTGTCTTGTCGGTCTCGGTCGATGGCCAGGTCTTTTTGGAAGAACCGTCCCGCAATCCGATTGACCTGTTCAAACGCTGCTAGGGGAAAGGAGTGTTCTAACTCGCCAAAAACTTTCCGGAGCGCATCCCCAAGCTGCTTCCATAAAGGTGTGAAAGTGTGGATTCGGTTGATTCAAATCGATAAATTGTCTACGGGCGATAAATCTGTTGTTCTTAGAATGTTACAACTCATCTCAATTCAAACGTTGGGACAGCTTTGCAGTAAGATACAGGAGCGTCGAGCGGTTTCCTCGATGTGGCATGGTGGATAGTAATCCAAAAGCCGACGTAGGCGTTGTGGCTGAACACGCGCGCAACAAGGTGGACGCTGTCTACCACTCCGACTCGCGCCATGTTCTCGCCACGTTAATCCGCCTGCTCGGCGACTTCGATCTCGCCGAGGAGGCGCTACACGACGCCTTCAGGGCGGCTTTGGAGCAATGGCCGCGCGATGGTGTGCCCGCCAATCCGCGTGCCTGGCTCGTATCGACCGGCCGTTTCAAGGCCATCGATGCAATGCGCCGGCATAAGCGATTCGAGCCGCTGCCGGACGATATCGACAAGCGACTCGCGGCCGACACCGATGATCCCGAGGCGTGGAACGACGACAGCATCAAAGACGACCGGCTGCGTCTCGTCTTTACCTGCTGCCATCCCGCCTTGTCGCCGGACGCCCAAGTGGCGATGACCTTGCGCGAAGTCTGCGGCCTCGCAACCGAGGAGGTCGCGCGCGCCTTTCTCTCATCGCCGTCCACAGTGGCGCAGCGCATCGTCCGCGCCAAGGCAAAGATCCGCAACGCGCGCATTCCCTACGAAGTACCCTCGGCGCCCGATCTGCCGGACCGGCTCGATGCCGTGCTTCGGGTCGTCTATCTCGTATTCAACGAGGGATACTCCGCGTCGTCCGGTGCGGCACTCACGCGGCACGATCTTTCAAGCGAAGCGATCAGCCTCGGTCGGCTGCTTGTGGAGTTGCTGCCGGAGCCGGAAGCGCTAGGCTTGCTCGCGCTGATGCTGCTCCACGATTCGCGCCGCGCCGCGCGCACATCGCCGAGCGGGGATTTGATCCTGCTTGGTGACCAGGACCGTTTGCTTTGGAACCGGGATCAGATCGCGGAGGGCTCAGTGCTGGTGGAACGGGCGCTGGCGGCACAGCAGGTCGGTCCCTACACCGTCCAGGCGGCAATCGCAGCCGTGCACGCTAGCGCACCCAACGCCTCAGCTACGGACTGGGCCCAGATCGTCGCGCTGTACGACTTTCTGGTGCAGGCGGAACCGTCGCCCGTGGTGGAGCTGAACCGCGCGGTGGCTGTGGCAATGCGCGACGGTCCGTCTGCGGGACTTGTACTGATCGATGCCATCTTGGGACGTGGCGATCTCTTGGACTACCACCTCGCCCACGCGGCACGGGCGGACCTCTGCCGGCGGCTTGGGCGAATAACGGAAGCCCGAGCCTCCTACGAACGGGCTCTGAGCCTCACGGAACAGGAGCCCGAACGGCGGTTTCTGGAGCGGCGGCTGGCTGAATTAGGCTGAAATGGAATCGCGTTGTCGATTCCGGCTTCCGCCGAACGACCATCTAATGTCACGTTAATGTCTCTTCCGGCTAGCCCAGCTAGCCAGTAATCTTTCTGTAACCCGTAATTTTCTTAACATTCGTTTGCCACGATATTTCGCGGATTCAGCGAATTGCCGTACGTTCAGAGAATTTAATTTAAGCCGCAGTGAATATGCGTTCACGAGAAGCTCGCCGCGATATTCAACAGTTTCCATCGCTGGCAAAATGAACACAGAGATTTCGTGCTTCAACTGTGGCTCCGTCTCAGTGACCTAAAAACCTGGAAATTCATCTCCTTACATTGGCTAAAGAAGTTTCCATCACCATACGAAAGCCTCGGCATTGCTCTTGCTTAAGGCATCGACAAACCAAAAGATGAGATAAAGATTTTATGCCTTCGGATTTTCCAAAGGACTGTCGGTCCAGTTCTTTCGGTCGAAGAGAAAAGTGGCCTGTGACCTGGACGTCAATATCAAACGTTATCCCACCACGAGGGAACGCAAAGTCGCGCCAACATGACGCGCGCGATACCGCCTTAGGAGTGGCTGTGGCCAAATTTGCTCATGAATTTGCCAACG
>JBOHVN010000144.1:0-19081 GCA_050735675.1 Binatia bacterium
CTCTTGCTCTCTCGTGTACATGAACGAGTATTCGTGTTCATAGCTTTCCGACGAAAACTCGTGTCCCTTGGCGTTGAACTCCCGGCAGGCGTCGGCGAACTGCTCGACTTTTAGCCCGTTCATTAAAAACGTCACCTTGAGATTGTGACGCTCGAAGAGATCCACGAGCCGCCAGATGCCGACCCGGTCGCCGTATTCTCGCTCGGTGACCAGTGCCATATTCTGCTTGTGTACTGCCTTTGCCGGTGGAATCGTGGCGCCGCCTTGCCGCTGCAAAGATTCGTGAGTCGCGAAATTCGCCGGCCAGACTTCCCAGGGCACGATGAAAGTCACACAGATCTTCGCCTTGTCGGGCCATTCTATCGCTGGTGGTCGTCCCATGTTCGCTCCTTATTTTGCAAATTTTTCCGAAGCGCGAAGCGATCGTTAGTTTCAACAATGCGCTCTTAGATTTGTCGAGTGGAAATATATGGCAGCGAAACTCGACGGTCAAGCATCCGCCCCCTGCCATCACTTTCATGGTTGCTTGACTTCCAGCAAGTGTGCATCTAATGCTTGGACTTGATCGCCGTGGACACTGATGAACACCGGTGCTTTTTGTTGCGAACGCACGCGTACAATCGGCTGTCGAGAAACCGGCATTACTTTTCCTAGACGCAGCATCGCTTTGATCGATCCAGGGATTTTGACTTCAGCCTGCAAAGAGAAGTAATCACGAATTGGGATCAAATAGCAGCGACGGGCATGTCATGGCACCGTTCATCCAGGCGCGGAACCTCACGTTGACTTTCAAGCCGAAAAACCGCGAGGCCGTCACGGCGCTCACCGACTTGACCCTCGCGGTCGCCCGTGGGGAATTTGTCAGCATCGTCGGCCCGTCCGGGTGTGGGAAGAGCACCTTCCTCAACGTCGTTCTCGGCCTGATCAAACACGATAGCGGCGCTCTGGAGTTAAATGGCACGCCGATTACGGGTCCCGGTCAGGAGCGAGCCATGGTCTTTCAGGAATTCGGCTTGCTGCCCTGGCGCACAGTCACGGCCAATGTCGAACTCGGTCTGGAGCTCAAAGGAACTCCAGCGGCCAAAAGAGCCCAGCGCGCGGCGGAACTCATCAAGCTCGTCGGCTTGAACGGCTTTGAGAGTCATTTTCCCCACGAGCTTTCCGGTGGTATGAAGCAGCGCGTCGGCCTCGCACGCGCGCTGGCGACCGAGCCCGAGGTGCTACTCATGGACGAACCTTTCGCCGCGCTCGATGCGCAGACGCGCGACCTGATGCAGATGGAATTGCTGCAAATCTGGGAACACACCAAAAAGACAGTGCTGTTCGTGACCCACAGCATCGAAGAGGCGGCCTACCTTTCAGACCGGGTCATTGTCATGACCGCAAGGCCGGGGCGCACGAAGGACGTCCTCCAGATTAAACTGCCGCGACCGAGAGACTACGAAATGCGGCTTACGCCCGAATTCAATGAGATCAAGTTGCGTATCTGGGAAGTGCTTAGAGAAGAGTTGACTTCACGAGGCTAGACATGACGGCAAAGGGATACTTCACGGAACATCGCCGGCTCTGGCTCGGACTGTGCTCGGTTTTCTTCGTTGTTTCCGTCTGGGAGCTGGTGCTGACGTACATCTTTCCGGTAAACCCGTTCTTTTTTACTAAACCATCGCTCATTGCCGCAGCGTTTAAGGAACAAATCCAAGGCGCCAAACTTTGGCACGATCTGGCGGTCAGCAGCCGGGCATTCCTATGGGGCTTCAGCTTTGCCGTCATCGTCGGCATTCCCGTGGGCCTTGTCATGGGTTGGCGCAGGAGAGTCGAATACTCCCTCGATCCCTTCCTGACAGCGCTATACGCCAGCCCCCTGGTCGCGTTGGCGCCGTTGTTCATTATAGTTTTTGGCGTCGGCGTGCTGGGAAAAGCCGCTCTGGTTTTTTTGCTGTCGGTTTTTCCTTTCGTCTTCAACGCATTCGCCGGGGTAAAATCGACGGACTCGCTGCTAATCAACGTGATCCGATCCTTCGGCGGCAGCGAGAAGGATCTTTACTTAAAAGTCATCCTGCCGAGCACCATGCCGTACATCATCGCGGGAGCACGACTCGCCATTGGCCGCGGCCTGGTGGGAATTATCGTCGGCGAGTTCTACGCCGCATCCGAGGGTATCGGTTTCGCCATCACGCAGGCGGGCGACACTTACCGGCTACCGGACATGTTCGTCGGCATCATCATCCTGTCTCTGATCGCCGTCGTGCTGACTGAACTGATGCGCAAGCTGGAGATGACCGTCGCACCGTGGAGAGCGAGCGAAGAGGTGCGCTGATGAAACTTAAAAACTTCTATACCGAACAGGAGCCGTTCATCCTGGGAACCGGCTTTATCGTAGCTCTGCTCGTCCTCTGGGAGAGCGTCCCTCTCTGGTATACCCTACCGAGAGGGATGACGCTCTTCTTTACAACGCCGTCGAAAATCGCCGCCGCTTTTTATGAATTACTCTTTAACGGTGAAATCGAAAAACACTTTTACGTTAGTGCCGTTGCGTTTCTCGCGGGACTGGGGCTGTCGATCATCGTCGGATTACCGGTCGGACTGATCATCGGACGGTCGCCTACGCTGGAGGCCTGGCTGGACCCTTATGTAACAGCATTTAATGCCACTCCGCGCATTGTCTTATTGCCACTTCTGATCCTTTGGTTTGGCATCGGCATTTGGTCGAAGATCATGATCGTCTTTGCGGGCGCCGTCTTCCCATTGCTGATCAACACCTATGCCGGGGTCAAGAATGTGAACCGAGTTCTGGTCGACGTGGTGCGATCCTTCGGTGCCAACGAGTGGCAACTGATGAAGATCGTCGTGCTGCCGAACTCGGTCCCCTACATTATTGCAGGACTGCGGCTCGCCATCGGCAGAGCGATCCTTGGAGTGGTGGTCGGTGAGTTTTTCGGTTCGAGTCAAGGGTTGGGTTACATGATCGCTTCCGCAGCGACCAATTATAAAGTGGACGTGGTCTTCGTTGGTGTCGCCATCTTCATGGCGCTTTCCGTAATCCTCACCCTCGCCGTTAAGCAACTGGAATCTCACCTCGCCAGCTGGCGCCCGGAGACGGCGAAGACGTTCTGAGAACAATTCCTACCGCATACTATGACCCGCACGAGTTTTTGCGAGCGTCGGTCTCCATTCGGTTCTTAAGAACCTTACTGAATCCCCATCAGGACACTGACTTTCCAATGTTAAAGTCAAATCCTTCATCTGGTGCCTCGAACTCGAAGCGGCTAATTTTTGAAATGCGCCAGCCACGGCGCAGGAGCAAATCCTCCGATACGCTCATGACTGTACACATACATCCGAGCCCGTTTAGCGGGTACCAGACGTCCCAGAAGTGATGATCGACCGGAAAAACCAACCCAAGTTTCTCTAGATGGGCTGGCCGCGAATCGGGCAGACAAGCACAAACGTAACGGAGATATGGGCGAGATCTTGCCACGTCTGGATCTGTCACCTGCTTCCAGCGCTCAGCCGCGTACACAAAGTGCGGGAGAAGATCGTCAACTAGCGCTTCAGGACCAAAGCTAACAATCTTGTCCTGCGTTTTTCTGGCCGAGCGGACGATTGGATTGAGCCCACCACGGGAACCTCTGGGATACTTTGCTTCGAGGTCGTCTTTCCATTTAGCGTGCGTCCGCGAGGCAATTTCGAAAAGGCGCCGTTCTCGCAGGATGGTGAGAATTTTTTGCTCTAACCCGCCGGTCATCTTGCCTGAGATTCAGCCATGCCGTCTTTGGGACAATGAGGTCATCCATTTTCACATTTGATTCTAGTGACCAAATCTGCTCGGAAACCATTATCGAGAAAGGACTCGGCAGACGACGTGTCGTCACTATCATGCGTTCTACCATAATTTGATCAGTAGCCACACGAGCAAGCCAATCGAAACATACAAGAGCAGAGTCTGGCGGTCTTGCGTTGCCTGCAGGCGGGTGACATCCCTCCTTGACTCTCTTAGGGTGTCCGTTAGTTCTATCTGCTTATCTTGGGTCTGTTCGGTCAGACTCGAAACTGTTTCTGTTAACTTTTCGATTCGATCCAATAGCTCTGTACGCTCACTCTCATCATCGTCCTCCAGCTGACCTGCTTCATCTTCGCCAGAGCCGTCAATTGGGGTCAAGTACTTCTCAAGTATCCGGGAATCCGGGCTGTTTTTCGCCCGAACATTCAAATACGCGATAAATGTACCCCAGGTATCGCCTTCCACAACTGCCTTCGACAAAAATTCTAATTCTCCAGAAGGTAAATAACCCTCCTCTCCCTTCTTCCAAGGTACAGCAGTTTTCGCCAACTGATAAAGATTCAGGTCTCTTAGTTGTGTTTCGCGCTGCCCGCTTTTCAGCTGTTCTAGCCTCCGGTCCAAGGCCTCGCCAGCAAACTCTGCATCTAGGGGATCACCCACGTCGCCATTGAGCAGCACGTCATAAATTGCTTCGTAAAGGCAAAGGCTGAGATTACGAGCCCAACGTAAGTCACCTATAATTTTGCCCGCCTCGCTTTTTGGCAACGCGAGGATTGCACCAAATTCCGCATATTCGAGGTCAAAGTTGTATCGGATTGCAGCATATTTAACCTCACCTCGCTTGCCACCGGCTTCAAAAAACACTTTCTTGCGTAGCTCTTTTAACTGAATGTCTTCTCGATTGAACAGAGTTGCCAATTGAGCGTCGCTCATGCCACTTAGAACATCGTCGGGAATACCGGAACTCAGCCCAGCGCCGGGTGGCAGGTTTTCGATAAGAATATGCGAAATACCCTCGGGTACTTTGAGCACTAGACCCCAGAGGGCATCAATGTCCTTTCCGCGGCCGTACTCTGCGGAACCGTCATAGCTCTCGTTGTCAGGGCCATAATTCTTTTTGAATTCAGCTTTGTTTACATAGTCAGAGAGAATCTCGAAAAGCTCGATTGCCGAGACCTTGCCTTCCTTTAGCTGGTGATCGACGGCGTGGCCAATGAGATTGGCCATCGCCTCTCCGCTACCGTGGAGCAATCTAACCTTGGCGAGTCGTGCCTCATGAGGGAGCGCAAAGAAACCATCGACGTCTGCCAGGTCACGGCCAAAAAGGCCATAGCTACTCTCCAGTAAGCAATATCGAACCAGCGGGTCGGGATCTTCCTCGATGCGATGTTTGACAGCTTTTTTCTCCTTTGTGTCGTCGCGGCTGAAATGAAGCCGCCTTGCTGCCAGATAGCGGACGTAGGCAGTGGCGCTGTCCAAAGCCTTTATATGGACTTTTTCACTCAAGTATGCCGGGAGTCCCGCCGTATCAAGCCCCATCAAAATAAGTATCTGCGATTCTGTATTGAGTCCATCCCAAGCTGCGACTAGCTTGGCAACGCCACTTGGAGTGGGCTCCAGTAGTGGAGCTAGGTGAACAGGCAGACCGGCAATTTTCTCGTTGGGCATGTTTTGTTTAAACTCTCTCCATAATTCAGCCGTTTAGATATAAGATATGTCGCTATATAAGATCGTGGTTCATGTCCACACTCCGACCCGTCGCTTAGGAGGAACCTAGCAGCCTCATGTCGCTTTCCATGATCCTCACCCTTGCCTGAGCAACTCGAATTCCACCTCACCAATTGGAGGCGGGAGTCGGCAAAAACCTTCTGAGAATTTTTCATAACGGAAAACTCCTAAACTGACGGCATACGAGCGTATGTGAGGACCAGAAAACCTCACATCCAACGGCTCGACGCGCTTGTTAGGCCGCATCGAGATAGCGCCCTGCAGACTAATACCCCATCTTGAACAGGCTGTTTGCAATGAAACGCTCCATATAGGGTTTCCGCCGCACCGCATTCATCAAATCCCAATAGCAGGATCTAGCGAAGTCGTCTGATACGTACTCAGGATACCTGTAAGAGTATTTGGTTGCGTCATTAGCATCTTGCACCTTGGCCCCGAGATACTCAGGACTCAGGTAGTCGTGAATTCCCCAGCGAACATTGTTGAGCAGCTCGGCGATAACGGTTGAGTGGTACTCGAAGATGTCTTCGTGGAATCGTACATAGAAGTCGTCAAGGACATGCAGAGCCTTGACGTAACCCACCATGACGTCGTGGCGATGAAGGATCTCATCGAGCCGCTTCGCAGCGCCTGTCAACCTCGCAAGATTGTGCTTTGATATGTTCCCACAGATGTAAATACTTTCTCGTCGTTGGATCTTGAGATCAAGCTGCTGCTGTATCGAGGGCAGCCAGGTACCAACGGTTATCTCGGCATCGAGCCAAATGCGCAGAGCGTCGATCGGCCTCTTGAGAAACTCGACTGAGCCGTTCTCATCGAATGACGCTGTCCGACAGGCTCTTTCGAGCACTTCAAGACAGGAGCCTTGATCGCCTGCAAGAGTCACATCGACGTTTTCAAGGAAGTCGAGTAACAGGATGTTGAACAACTGTTGGTGAGTGAACGTCTCGAAGTGAACTTCCTTCACGCCGCCGTCACCGACCAGCTTCAGCAGCGCGTGGTTAACCATCGAGTCGAGAGACCCGCAGGCGATCCACAGACCTACTACCTCTCCTTCGACCTTTGTGAACTCCGTTCCGGATTGCAGATGATACTTGCCTGGAACATCCCTTTGTCCTTCTGGCAGAAGCTTTTTCATTCACTTTCCAGCCCGTAGAAAAGATTACAGAATCTCTTCCAGTCCCCGTCGAGTATGTGTGTCGCGAGCTTTTGCCGAGGTGTGACTATTCCGAAATCCTGTTCAGTTTTCTTTAATATCGCCAATGCAAGTTTGCGTGAATATTTTATTGGCGCCGTACTTCCCAAAGGATCATGATACATCTTGTATCGTGAGCGTCCCTGAACTGGAAATTTTTTGTGAATTGGTGAAGGAACGGGGTATCGGCTCTCGATGTATGCTTTTTCGAGAACATCGATAAGCTGGCGCCCGGTATAGCCTCCGACTGTGCACGAGACCTCAGCGGCTGTTAATGCATTACGTGAAATGAGTTCCCCAAGTAGCTCCTGCAACGAGTGCTGGTATTCTTTGGCTATCTGATCAACCTTTTTTCGTGTTTCTCCTTCACCCAGGTTCCCATATTCTGCTGATCGCGTGGCAAGCAAATACGCCTTGCAGATCTTTTCAAGACCTTGATGACAAAAAAATGTACTATACATGTGCCACTTATTAGCGGCTTCAAACTCGAAGCTGATGTAGAAATCTCTTAAACCCTGAACAGCCCAAGCGGAAATCACACGTACTTTGTCTACTTTCACGGGCTTCCTCACAATTGATCTGGTCAACACTGCCGTAGTTCGTCCACACCTTCAACCACCCCTATACGTCTTGCCACCGTTCCATTTCATGCCGAATCCTCCACTGTAGCAATTCTGGGTGATTGGTCTCGAGCCACAAGTAAAACTCTTGCATCTCATGATACGTGGCCTGGTTTGGGTTGGTCTTCCACCGGTTCCATTCCGCAAGGATTCGACGCTTGGATTCGTCCTTCGTCATACTATCTCGCACTGCGTGCCTAAACGTTGAAGGTGAGGGTGGGAAGCGAGCGGACAAATCCCTTCCGCGAAGCCTCCCTCTCGACCAGGACCTTAGGCGCTTTACTCCCCAATAATGGCATCTCGCAGTTCTCAAATCCTGCGCAGGAAACGGGCGAACGTAGGGAGCCTATCGTGTTGGAAACGTTCTGACTTCGCCCGTGCATGATGTCGGACCGCACCGAATAAAGGTCGGAAAACTCTCGAAAGGCTTTATTTTGATTATCATGAGCCTTATTTTACCACTACGTGAGTATTTCGCTCAAATCGATCGGATAGTATAGTCAGAGCGATGGGGTTCACGCCCTACAATCGTAACAATCTTTCCTGCACCTCACGCGGCGACAAGTCTAAAATTCATGTTCCTCAAAACGTCCGGTTTGGGGCAGCGATCTTGAATCAGGCTATTAAGTGAACTGCGAATTAGCCTGCAAAGAAACTGCTGGCTAGGTCGCCAGACTGCGGAGCTTCGTTTTAGAAAAATCACTTGCATAATCTAACCGCTATTACGCATGTACAAGTAATCTCGGCCCGTGATAACCAGCGAGTCTCGCTGGTTATGTGGCCATTGGCCCGTGGGCTATACAGCTATCCAAACCACCGTCACTTTCCCCCCGGCTTCCGTCCCATCTCCTTCAGCACTTCATTGACGATGCTCCGGTCAACGAACTGGTCTAGGTCTGGCAGCGGTTTTCCCTGCGGCCAGCCGAGTTCCGGCGTGGTTCGGGACTCAAAAAGGATTTTGATCAGATCCGGCGGCATTTCGGGGCTGTACTTGTCGAAAACCAGATTGTAGATGCCCTCGACAATTTTGGCGTCCTGGATTTCAAAATACTTCTGGATGACTTCCATGGTTCCTTTCTTGTTCGTCTTGATGTAATCCGTTGCTTTGATCATGCCACGAGTGAATCGCTTCACCACATCGCGTTTTTCTTTGATGAAATCCTTGTGCGTCAAAAACGTCCCGCCCAGGCGCGGGATGTAGTCTCCGGTGCGCACCAGGATCTTCATCCCCTCTTTCTCCGCGCGCGCCGCGTGCGGAAACGAAAGGATGCCGCCCTGAATCGAGCCTCGAATGAGGGCCGCGATCCGGTCCGGCTCGGCAGTGAAGCTGATGACTTTGTAGTCCTTGCCCGGATGCATGTTGAAGTGCTTACCGAGCGTAATAACCATTTCGCTGTAATCCGCGGACCCGGGTCTGCCCAGTCCCAGAGTCTTGCCTCTAAGGTCTTCAACTCGCTTGATCTCCGGCGTCGTGGTCAGCGTCCATTGTGAGACCAAAGATTCTCCCACGAAGAAAACCAGCGGCGCGCCTTTGAGCATTGCTTCGGAACCGCCGCCGGGGATCGGCGTGAACTCAATTTCCTTGGCGATCGTTGCTCTGACTAGCACACCCGCGGTCGCGGCGATGAAATTGGCATCTAAACCCTCTGCCTTCAAGAACCCCTTGTTCATCGCAACGTAGGATGGAATATGAAATCCGCTGCCGCCGACGGTCCTGCCGACCTTGACCGAGACCGATTGCGCGAACGCGGTGCTGCTTGCCAACAGGACCCCAAGCGCGAGCGCCAGAGTCGCGACTAAGCCGCAGCAAAGGTGTTGCCTTCGAACGACGTTGAGCAGATCCATAAGCTCTCTCCTTTCAGGTGACTGAATCGTGCCAAATCGATCCTACAATAGTCTCGCTTCTGTCACTTAGGCAAGCCCACCTTGCCCATTTGACAGCCCCGCGGCGCACACCTAATGTGGGCTGTCACAATATTGCAGGAGGAAGAGCCATGAACATACTGATCACCGGAGCCGGGCTGATCGGCGCCAACGCCGCGCGCCATGCCGTTGACGCGGGCCACAAAGTCGTCCTTTTCGACCTTTCGCCCAATCGTGATTACATCCAGAAGGTCGTCGGCAAAGACAAGGCGGACGTCGCCGCCGCCGACATGCGCGACTTGCCGGCGCTGCTGAGCGCGCTGGAGAGATTCAACATCGATACGATGGTGCACACCGCGGGACTGATTGGAGGTCGCGTGCAGGAAAATTCTTATACCGGCGCGACCAACAACATTCTCGGCACCATCAACGTCTTGGAAGCCTCCCGCCTGCGTAAACTCAAACGGGTCGTCTATGTCAGCACCTTCGGTGTCTACGACCGCGGAAAAATCAATGACAGCGCCATCCGCGAAACCCATCCGATCGGCGGGCACAATCTCTATGCGACCACCAAAGTCTGCTCCGAGCATCTGGTTCACGCCTACGCCGGCATGTACAACCTCGACACGATCATCATCCGCCCGGGCGGCGTCTTCGGTCGCGGCTTTTACGTCGGCGGCTCCACGGTCGGCATGGTCATGCGCGACCTGGCGCTGAGCATGATCAAAGGCGATCCGATCACGATCGACGCAAAAACTTATGGCCCCAACGAATATGTCTACGGCAAGGACGTCGGCCTGGCGCTGTTCCTCGCTTGCCAAACGCAAAATCCCAAGCAGCGCACCTACAACGCCGGCACCGGCATCGTTTACGGACCGGAGAAATTGACAGAGGTCGTCAAAGAGCTGGTGCCCAATTGCGAGGTCAAAGTCAGCGGCACGAGCATTGCCGATCAGAGCCGCAACACCCCCATGGATATCAGCGTCGCGAAATCCGAGCTTGGATATGCGCCTAAGTTTGCGCTAAAAGAGGCGCTGCGCGATTACATGGACGAACTGTGGGCTGATGGCGCGCGCGGGTCATCGTAGGGGCGCAGCATGCTGCGCCCCTACCTCATCAAATTTGTCGAATCAGCGGCGATTACAAGAAATACTATTGGCCCATTAATCAACAAAACGGAAGCGGATCATGGTGTACAACGCGGCGAAGCCGTCTTTCCAGGTGATTTTTTTACCTTCTTGATATGTGCGGCCGTGGTAAGCGATCGGCACTTCGTAGAAACGGCAGCCTTTTTTCGCCAGTTTTACCGTGATTTCCGGCTCGAAGCCAAACCGCTTTGATTGAAGCTCGATGCCTTTCAAAATATCGGCCCGGAAGACTTTGTAGCCCACTTCCATGTCTGAGAGATTAAGATTCGTAAGCATGTTGGACAGCAACGTCAGCATGCGATTTCCCAGGGAGTGCCAAAAAAACAGCACGCGGTGGGCGCCGCCGCCTGCGAAGCGTGTGCCGTAGACCACGTCGGCGATCCCGGCCTGTATCGGTTCGAGCAAGCTTGGATAGTCTTTAGGATCGTATTCCAGATCGGCGTCTTGAATGATCACCACATCTCCGGTCACATGACCGATAGCGGTTTTTAACGCTGCTCCTTTGCCCTCGTTCTGCGCCTGAAAAAAAACCCTGATGGTGTTAAGGGAGCCGGTAGCGCGCTGATTGTCTTCTTGCAGGCGCGTCAGTATTTCCCGGCTGCGGTCGCGCGAGCCGTCGTCGACGAGAATGATCTCCTTCGGCATCGGCACCGCGCAAACACGGCGCACGATTTCCTCCAGCGTGCGCTCTTCGTTGTAAACCGGAACCAGGACGGAGAGCTTCACTGTTCGAATTCGCGCTTCTTCAGCTCGCGCACGAAAGCGGAGAGTTTGGGGTCGGCGTTGACGGCTTCGTTGATCTTAGCTTGGAAATCCGCCGCGGCGGTTTCCAATGGGCTGGTATCGACGCGCAAGCCCAGCCACTGGTTGAGACGGAGAATCAACGCCAGAGTGCCTCGAGGATTCTGGGAAACGTTCAAATAATGCGGCAACGACGCCCATAAACTCAGGTGCGGCACACCGGCGGCGCGGCAAGCATCGGCCAACACGCCGATGATGCCGGTCGGGCCCTGGTACCGTGACGGCACGAGGTCGAGTTCCTCCATTAGTTTGGCGTCGGTGGAAAATCCCGTGAGCGGGACCGGGCGGGTATAAAGCACTTCGTCGAGGTAGGCTCCCAAGGTGATCACGATCTCGGCCTGACACTCGCGCGCAAAGCGCAGCAGGGTCTCCGTAAACGTGCGCCAGCGCAGATGCGGCTCGGCGCCTATCCCGATCACGAAATCTTTGTCGACGCCGATACCCGGGCCCGAATAAAAATCGTAAGACGGCCAGTGAATCTCGCGCGCCTTGCTTTCGTTCAAACGAACCACGGGACGCTGGCGGTAAAAGTCATAAAACTCTTCGGCATCGATCGCCGCGAATTTTTTCGCCATCAGCTGATCGACCAGGTAACGCACCGCGGTTGTCGCCGCTGCTCCGGCGTCGCTCCACCCGGCAAACGACAAGATCAGGATCGGGCTGCGCAACGCCGGACGGCTGTCAAAGCTTAGAGCGTCCATGATTAGATTATCGTATCATATCTTCGCCGGAGCGCTCCAGTGCAAAAATTAGATCGCCAGCCAGCGTTTCCACGTGGGCGCTCCCAGACAGGTTAACCGGCTAGGCGTTATGCCCTCCGTTTGCTATAGTGAATCGCGATGGCAGAAGCAAAACACCGGCTTCCTCCGGTTTTTTAGCGAAACGAAGTTCTGTTCGGCCGCGACCGCAACGGCTGCTGAGCCGGCGCGGTCTTTGTTAGTCAGTCTTGAGTCGTGATGTTTGCCATGAACACGTCGGATCGAAGGGTTGCACTCGTCACCGGCGGCGCCCGCGGCATCGCCCGCGGCGTCGCCTTGGATCTCGCCTCGCGCGGCTGGTCGGTGGCGATATGCTATCGCACGAGCGCCAAGGACGCGGCGGAAGTCATGAGCGCAGTGGAGCAAGCGGGAGCGAAAGGACTGGCAATCCAATGCGACGTGTCCAACTCCGACGCGGCGGCCGGGCTGGTCCGGAAGGTACATCGGCAATGGGGCCGGGTCGATGCGCTCATCAACGGCGCCGGACCGTACCAGCGAGTTTCCTTGCTGCAGGAAACCAATCAGGGCTGGCATTCGATGTTCGACAACAACCTTCACCCGGTTTTTTATCTAGCGCGCGCGGTCATTCCGATCATGAAAGAGCGCCGCTGGGGCCGGATTGTCTGCTTCAGCATGGCCAACGCCGAACAACTCATCGCTCAACCCCAACTCACCGCCCACTACATTAGCAAAGTCGGCTTGCTGGCGCTGTCCCGCTCCTTCGCCAAGTTGATCGCGCCGGACGGCATTACGATGAATTGCGTTTCGCCCGGGTTTATCGATTCGGGTAGCGCGCCCAAGGAAGAACTCGAGCGCATGGTGAAGTTCATTCCCGCGGGCTACGTCGGCGCGGTTGACGATGTGGTTGCAGCCGTGCGCTTTTTGCTGTCGGAGGAGGCGCGCTATGTCAACGGCGCCAGCATTCAGGTGAACGGCGCCTGGGGAGTGTAAGGAGTCCGAAGGTAAGGACCCGACCACGATACTTTTGAAAACCTTATGGCAACGACTAAAGATCAAGCGCGCGCCTTGGAGTTGATCGAGCTGGCGATGAAACATCAGATGGCGCAAGAGTTCGACGATGCGATTCGCGTGTATAAAGAATCCATCGCGCTTTACCCCACCGCCGACGCGCATACCTACCTGGGTTGGGCCTATAGCTTTTTGGGCCGGCTCAACGAAGCGATCGCCCAGTGCGAGATCGCCATCGAGATCGACCCCGAGTTCGGCAATCCTTACAACGATATCGGCGTCTATCTCATGCAACAGCAACGCTCGGATGACGCCATACCGTGGCTCGAGCGCGCCAAATCAGCCAAGCGCTACGAGCCGCGCCATTTCCCCTACATTAATCTGGGTCGAATCTATTTGACCAAGGGCATGATCCAGAAGGCGCTCGAAGAATTCGGCGGCGCGTTGGAGATCAATCCCGACGACGGCGAGCTCGCCCAGCTCGTCGAAGAACTGCGAACCAAGCTCCAGTAATCTATCGATCGTGGAATTTTGCCAACGCAGGCGAGCTCGTTACCTGGCCGCCGCCACCGCTGCATCGAAGATCGTAACCGCGGTCTTCGTTTCTTCCGCTGTCACGATCAACGGCGGGCAAAAGCGCAGCGTGCTCTCGCCGCAGCTCAGGAGCAGCAAGCCTTTCTCAAAACATTTCTGCATGACGCGATCGCGCAGCGGGGCATCGGGGGCGTGGCTGCCGTCGGCCCGCTCGAATTCAACTCCGATCATCAGCCCCAAGCCGCGCACATCGCCGATCACGGCATGGCGGCTCTTGAGCGCCTGAAGCTGCTCTTTGAGAATCGCGCCGACTTTCGCGGCGTTCTCCACCAGCCCTTCTTCGAGCAGCTCGATTGTCGCCAGAGCCGCCGCGCAGGCCACCGGATTGCCGCCGAACGTGCTGCCGTGGCTGCTGCGCGTCCAGGTGCTGATTTCGGCGCGCGCGATCATGGCGCCGATCGGCATGCCGCTGGCGATGCCCTTTGCCGCGCAAACGATGTCCGGCTCGATTCCCCAATGTTCGCTGGCGAACATCTTTCCCGTCCGGCCAAAGCCCGATTGAATCTCGTCCACGACCAAAAGAATTCCGTGTTTGCGGCAAAGATCCTGGAGCATCGGCAGATACTCCGGCGGCGGCACGACGTAACCGCCTTCGCCTTGGATCGGCTCGACGAAAATCGCCGCCACCTCGTCGGGCCGCACCTCGTGACGGAAGAGAAACTTCTCGATCACCGAAACGCATTCGATGCCGCAGGAGCCGTAGGTTAGCTGGTACGGGCAACGATGGCAGAAACCGTACGGCAAATGGTGCACGCCGGGAATCAGTGGGCCGAAGTAAGCCCGATGCGAGGCCCGGCTGGCGGTCAGCGACAGCGCCCCGAGGGTCCGGCCGTGAAACGCGCCGTGAAAGGCGATGACATGCTGGCGCTTGGTGTGATGGCGCGCGAGCTTGAAGGCCGCCTCGACCGCCTCGGTGCCGGAGTTGGTAAAGAATATTTTTTTCGGCGCGGAGCCCGGCGCCAGCCGGTTGAGGTTCTCCGCCAAGTCGGCCATCGGCTCGTAATAATAATCGCTGCCGCAAATATGCAGAAATTTTCGCGCTTGTTCTTCGATGGCTTTCACGACCCGCGGGTGCGAATGGCCGGTGCTGCAGACGGCGATGCCAGCCATGAAATCCAAAAACAAGTTGCCGTCGACATCTTCGACCACCATGCCTCGACCCTCTTTGACGACCAACGGATAAACGCGCCCGTAGGCCGGCGCGGTGTATTGATGGTCGCGGTCGATGATCGCCTTGGCCTTCGGTCCGGGCAGGGCTGTCTTGATGTCGGGTCCTTTCATATTTTGCTCAGTTTCGGGTTTTGCCTTTAGAGTTTCGTGTTGGATTTCCTAATCTCGAAACTATTCTACGTTATCAATCTGCGCCTTTTGCAACTTACCCGAGTAATCGACGTAAATCGACTTCCACTCGGTGAAGATATCGTAAACCGTCGTGCCGGCTTCGCGATGGCCGTTGCCGGTGTCCTTGACGCCGCCGAAGGGCAGATGAACTTCCGCGCCGATGGTCGGGCCATTGATGTAAGTGATCCCCGCTTCGATGTCACGCATGGCAAGAAACGCGCGGGTCACATCTTGAGTATAAATCGAGCTCGATAGACCGTAGGCCGTGCCGTTTAACACTTCGATCGCTTCCTCAAAGCTGTTGACTTCAATGATCGACAGCACCGGGCCGAAGATTTCCTCCTGGGCGATGCGCATGTCCGGCTTTACCTGGTCGAAGATCGTCGGCGCAAAAAAGTAGCCGTTCGCGCAAGCACCCGATTCGTAACTCGCACCGCCGGTGAGCAAGCGCGCGCCCTCGCCCTTGCCGATGTCGATGTAGCGCAGAACTTTGTCGCGCGCCGCGGCGGTGATCAAGGGCCCGACATCGACGTTCTCGTCCAGGCCGTAGCCGATCTTTAGCTGCTGCGCTCGCGCCACCAGCATGTCGGTCAATTTTTTGGCAATCTGGCGATGAACGATCAAACGGCTGGTCGCCGTGCAACGCTGGCCGGTGGTGCCGAAGGCGCCCCAAAGCGCGCCTTCGAGAGCGAGATCGAGGTCGCCGTCTTGCAGAACGATTTGCGCGTTCTTGCCGCCGAGCTCCAGGGAGACCCGTTTCAAATTTTGCCCGCATACCGCCGCGATCTCGCGTCCGACGGCGGCGGAACCGGTAAACGAGACGAGCTGCACTTGCGGGTGGCGCACCAGCGCGGCGCCGACCTCTTCGCCGCGGCCGTGAACCAAGTTGACCACTCCTGGAGGGATTCCAGCTTCGCTTAGAATTTCGATCAGCCTGACCGCCGTGAGCGGCGTATCCTCGGCCGGCTTCAGTATCACCGTGTTGCCGCAGACCAGCGCCGGGAACATTTTCCAGGTCGGGATCGCCATGGGAAAATTCCACGGCGTGATCAGCGCGCACACGCCCACCGGCATGCGCACCGACATGGCAAACTTGCTCGGCAATTCGGCTGGCGTGGTCTCACCGAACAGCCGCCGGCCCTCGCCGGCGACGTAGAACGCTGTGTCGATGCCCTCCTGCACGTCGCCGCGCGTCTCCTTGATCACCTTGCCCATTTCGCGCGTCATGCCGCGCGCGATCTCTTCTTTGTGCTTGCGCAAGAGCTCGCCGACGCGATAAAGCATCTCGCCTCGTTTCGGCGCCGGCACCAGCCGCCAGACGGCAAACGCTTTTTTCGCCGCCCGCACCGCCGCATCGACATCCTCCGCTCCGGAGGCGGGAAACTCACCGATCAAATCGTTGCGATCGGCCGGGTTGCGATTTTCGAAAACCCTTTTCGACTTCGCCGCCCGCCATTGGCCGTCGATATAGTTTTTGAACTGATCAGCCATGTTCGATCACCTCGATTCTACTCCTTTGCGCTCGAGCCGCCGCTGGTATCGCGACGAAGTTATTTTAATGGCCCGCCCTCGCGAACACAATGCTGTTTCATGATTCACGCCGAGGCGGTTGCTTGAAGTCATATAAATGCTAAATCGTAGTTGATAATTGATTTTTGAGATTCAATCGGCTAGCTTCGGGCAACCTCGCGCCCGTTTGACCCTCGGGAAGAGAAGCCAATTTAAATCGAGAAGCCGAGAGGAGAAATTTCATGGTTCGTTTTGTTTGTGCATTAGTCAGTGTTCTAAGCTTTGCTGCGGTCAGTGAAGCTGCCAGCGTCGACGATTTCTACAAAGGCAAGAACGTCAGAATCGTCGTTGGTTTTTCCGCCGGCGGCGGTTTCGATACCTATGCCCGCGCGCTCGCGCGCCATATGAGCAAGCATATTCCCGGCGGTCCTGGCGTCGTCGTCGAAAATATGACCGGCGCCGGCAGTTTGATCGCCGCAAATCACGTTTATAAGGTCGCCAAGCCCGACGGTTTGACGATCGGCCACTTTATCGGCGGCCTATTTTTGGGCCAAGTGCTCGGCCAGCCCGGCATCGAGTTCGACGCGCGCAAGTTCGAATTTATCGGCGCACCGATCAGCGATCATGTCGTTTGCGCCTTGACCAAGGCGAGCGGTATCACCAGCTTCGATAAATGGATGGCCTCCAAGACGCCGGTCAAAATGGGCGGCATCGCGCCCGGCACATCGACGCCGGACAATGGCACGCGCATTTTGAAGGCCGCGTTGGGCCTGCCGATCCAACTGGTCTCGGGTTACAAAGGCACCGCGGATATACGGCTCGCCGCCGAGGGCGGCGAGATCGCCGGCGGTTGCTGGGGCTGGGATTCGGTGAGCGTCACTTGGCGCAAAGCGTTGGATACCGGCGCCGCGGTCGTCGTCCTCCAAGCCAACCGGAGAAACCATTCCGACCTGCCCAACGTTCCCCAAGCCGTCAAATTTGCCAAGAGCGAAGAAACGCGCAAAATGATCGACGTCGGTATTCACGGCGACAGCGACATCGTGCGCACTTACACTCTGCCGCCGGGGACGCCCAAGGACCGGGTACAAGCGCTGCGCAAGGCCTTCGCGGCGACTTTAAAGGACCCGGAGTTTGTCGCCGATGCCAAGAAGTCTAAACTCAATATCGGCCCCATCGCCGTCGACGACATCGAAAAAGACATCGCCGGACTGTTCAAGCTCGATCCCGCATTGGTCGCCAAGCTCAAAGATGTTCTTTACAACTAACGGTGTCGCTGATATCTAGCTGCGAACGTTTCCCGGCCCAGGTCTGAGGGTTTGAATCGTCATGGATATGTTGAATGCGCTGATCTCGGGGTTCCTTCAGTGTTTTACCTTTTCGACGTTCAACTTGATGCTGATCGGTATCGCGATCGGTTTCATGGTAGGAATCTTACCGGGACTCGGCGGTCCGACGGCCATGGCCCTCATGCTGCCGTTCGTCTTCAAAATGAACGCGGTCGAAGCCTTTGCCTTCCTGCTCGGCATGAGCGCCGTGACCTCGACAACCGGCGATATCACTTCGGTTCTCTTCGGCGTTCCCGGTGAGCCCACGACCGCGTCGACCATCGTCGACGGCCATTCCATGGCGCGCAACGGCGAGGCCGGGCGCGCCTTGGGCGCCGTGCTGATGAGCTCGCTGATCGGCGCCGTGTTCGCCGGCATTGCGCTCGGCGCCGCGATACCGATCATTCGGCCGCTGGTGCTTTCGTTCGGCTCGCCGGAATTTTTTATGCTGGCGATTCTCGGCATCTCTTTCGTCGCCGCCTTAAGCGGCGAAGACGTTTTAAAAGGCATGGTGGCCGGCGGTATCGGGCTCATGCTCGCTACCATCGGATTGGATCCGATTTCCGGCATCCAGCGTTACACCTTCGGTCAGCTGTTTCTCTGGGACGGCGTCGGCCTTGTGCCCATCACCATCGGTTTTTACGCCATTCCGGAAACCATCGAGCTCGCCGTGCTCGGCACCAGCATTGCCAAGAAGGAAGTAGGCAACCTGGGCGGCGTGATGGTCGGCGTCAAGGACGCTTTTCGCCATTGGTCGCTGGTGATTCGTTGCAGCGCGCTTGGAACTTTTACGGC
Source organism: Binatia bacterium (assembly GCA_050735675.1). GTDB lineage: Bacteria > Desulfobacterota > Binatia > UBA9968 > UBA9968 > DP-20. The sequence goes on from JBOHVN010000144.1 coordinate 18,428, forward strand.
GATCATCCCGGGCATGGGCGCCGCCACGACCCAGTGGCTCGCTTATGCCCACGCCGTGCAAAGCTCGCCGAACAAAGAACGGTTTGGCAAGGGCGATGTCCGCGGTGTATTGGGCCCCGGTGCGGCGAACAACTCCACATTGGGCGGCAGCTTGATCACTACGGTCGCGTTCGGCGTTCCGGCGAGTGTTACCATGGCAATCTTGCTCGGCGCGTTTATCATTCAGGGTATCGTCCCCGGTCCCGACATGTTGCTGCCGCCGCCGAAGGGCAAACTCGATCTCACTTATTCTTTTGTCTGGGTGATCATTCTTTCCAACATGATCACGGTGGCGATGTGTTTTCTGTTCCTCAAACCGCTGGCGAAAGTGACGCAGGTGCGCGGCGGCATTATCATCCCGCTCATCTTGGTTTTGATCTTTCTCGGCGCATTCGCCGAGAAAAACGCCTTCCAGGACATGGTCGTCGTGCTGTTTTTCGGCGTGCTCGGCTGGGTCATGGAAAAAATGCAGTGGCCGCGCCCGCCGGTTCTTTTGGGACTGGTGCTCGGCCCGTTGGCTGAAAACCGTCTCTTTCTGTCCACTGATAACTACGGCTGGGCGTGGACCACCCGACCGGGTGTCATGGCGATTTTCGTCGTGACTCTGTTCGGCAT
>JBOHVN010000145.1:0-5684 GCA_050735675.1 Binatia bacterium
TGATCGGAATGTAAATCGCGCGGATGATGCGAAAGGTGCGATGCCAGCCAACTTGCTCGAGCGGCACCTGCGAAAATTCCAAAGCGAGCACCGTGAGATACAAGAACGCGCACCAGCCGACTTCGTAGAGCGCCGAAGTAGGCGCCCAGGAGACGAGGACCATCCAGACCTTCCACGGCCGGCCCAGCTCCACCATGAGCATGGTGATCGCGCCGGCGTAGCAGAGAAAAGCCATGAGCACGGCAGGGCGCAGGAAAGAGTGATAGCGATGCACGCCGAAGATCTCGACCAACGCCGTGATCGTGAAGCCGACGCCGCCTATGGCGATCATCGTCATGATGCCGTAGCCGACCCACCAACCCCATGGGTAGGCGTTGTTGATATTCGCGATGGTGCCGATGCCGGTCGCGAATCGCACGAAGGCAACAACGGCGGCTGCTGCCATGACCGCCAGCAGCAATTTATCCCACCAGGTAAGCCGGATGCGCCAGTTCATGTGTGCTCTCCTTCGTGCCCTTGACGCCGCATGCGCCGGCGCACGATCCAATTGAGCGCGCCGAACACTGCATACAAGACAGCAAACACCGGCGCTGTGGCGCGCAGCCATCGGTGCGTGAGGTCGGGCATCGGCGTCTTCGGCAGGCCGGTGATGTAGCCGATCTTTTCGAAGGGCACGGATGAAAGGTGCAGCACGCTGGTGCCGCCCACTTCGTCGAGTCCGTAGATCTCGGGAATGTAAGTGCCCGGGGCTTCCGCGATCCTTCGCTTGGCTTCGGCTACCATATCGTCGCGGTCGCCAAAGGTGATCGCGCCGGTCGGACAGACGGTCGCGCAGGCCGGGTCCATGCCGACTTCCAGACGGTCAGCGCAGAACGTGCACTTGTGGATCTTCGGCGCGAAGTTCTCGTAGTCGTATTTGGGAATAAGGAACGGGCACGCCTGCATGCACGCCCGGCAGCCGATGCAGCGATCCTCGTTGAACACCACCGCGCCGATCGGCGTTTTGTTCAGCGCCGTGGTCGGGCACGCCGATGCGCAGGCAGGATGCTCACAGTGCATGCACAGCTGGCGCCCGAATACCCAATCAGTCTTGGGGCCGGTAACGATCTCGTTGAAAGTAATGAGATTGTAGTTGTTGGCATCGAGATCGCGCGGGTTTTGATAGCCTTCGCCGGCAAAAAAATCCGTCTTGTCCTCCGGCAGGTCGTTCCACGACTTGCACGCCACCATGCAGGCCCGGCAGCCGATGCACCGGGTATTGTCCTGAATCATCGCTTTCGGTTTCACGGTCGCTGTGCTCATTTACGGCTCCTTTTTCGTGTTACAGCAAATTTTCTAGGCCTGAATTCACCGCGAAGCGCACGAAGGACACGAAGGGATTCGGAAATGAATACTTTTTTAACTTCCGAACTTCGTGCTCTTCGCGGTCTTCGTGGTGAGTCATCCGTTCCGATTCTTTCCGGCTACTCTGCGCTAAGCTCATGCGCGGTCCTTTCTCTTGATGTTGCAGAGAAACACTTTGGTCTCGGGGATGTGCGAGTTGGCGTCGCCGACGCTGGCGGTAAGATCATTGCAGATGTCCCCCGGCACGATGCCGGCATAGCCCCAATGCCAGGGAAGGCCGATCTCATCGATCATTTGTCCCTCGATAAGAAATGGTTGGAAGCGTTCGGTAACCAGCGCGTAAACTTCGATGGAGCCGCGCGCACTGCTCACGATCACCCGATCACCGTTTTTGATCCCTTCGCGTTTCGCCAAGTCGGTGCCGATCTCGACGAAGGCGCTGGGCATGAGACCCACGAGCCACGGCATGTTGCGGCTCATGGCGCCGGTCTGCCAGTGCTCGGAGACTCGATAGGTGGTGGCGACGATCGGAAAGTTGGCCGGTTTGCCGTAGCGGTCGAATTCGGTGGACTGCCACACCTGGGCGCAGGGATTCGACTGAGTTTTGGAGAACGGATTTTTCACCGGGCTCTCCACCGGCTCGTAGTGCTCGGGAAACGGCCCGTCTACAAGATCCGGCGAGTAGAGCTGCCCGACTCCCGACGCCAGCATGATGAAAGGATTCATTTCTCCGGGCGGCATGCCGCCGTCGGGAACATCGCCTTCCCATGCGTTCTTCTCGGCGTTCCAGCGGATGACCCACTTGCGCGGGTTGAACGGCTCGCCTTTGCGGTTGACTGAGGCGCGGTTGTAGAGAATCCGCCGGTTCATCGGCCACGTCCACGCCCATTTCGGATGGAGCCCGATCTTGTTCGGCGCATCGGACGTATCGCGGCGCGCGGCCAGGTTGCCCTCTTCGGTGTAGCCGCCGCAATAGATCCAGTTGCCCGACATGGTGCTGCCGTCGTCGCGCAGCTGCGCGAACCCCGGCACTTGTTTGCCGGCGGCGAATTCCTTGCCGTCTTTTTCGTTTACGTTGACCAGGAAGCGTCCGTTCAATTCGCGGGCGACCCGATGGGGATCGGCGTGATCTCCGTAGTCCCACGCCAAGTGGCGAATCGGTTCCGGAAATACGCCATCCTTCTCGTAGACGCGCTTCATGGCTTTAGCGAGGCCGTCGACGATATCGAGGTCGGGGCGGCTATCGGCGATCGGCTTAACAGCCTGGTTGCGCCACTGCGCCCAGCGCCCGCTGTTGACGATGCTGCCTTCCTTCTCCACGCCGGAACAGGCGGGTAGAACGAAGACTTCGGTGGGAATTCGAGCCGGGTCTACGCCCGGCCGCTTCCAGAAGCCCGCGGTCTCATGCTCGAACAAATCGGCGACCACGAGCCAATCGAGCTTGTCGATAGCCGCACGGATCAACCGCGCGTTGGCGCCGCCCACCACAGGATTCTGGCCGAAGCAGAAGAGCCCCTTGATTTCGCCCGCTAGCATGGCGTGGGTGAGCGCGAGAAAGGCGTAGCCCTGGCCTTGAAAGCCGCGGCCGAGTTTCGGCAGATGCGCGAAGTCGAATTCATTGTCGCTGGTGGCGTGGTCGCCCCACCATGCTTTCAATAGACTCACGACGTACTTCGGTGTGTTCTGCAGCCAGTTGGCGCTCTGCGCGTTGGCTGCCACCGGAGTCACGCGTTTCAAATAGCTCTTCAGGTCAACGTCGGCTTCCACCGGCAGCTTGAGATAACCGGGCAATCCATCCCAGTTCAGGCCCTGGTCGGTGGAGCCCTGCACATTGGACTCGCCGCGCATCGCGTTGACGCCGCCGCCGGCGACACCGATGTTGCCGAGCAAGAGTTGCAGGATTGCGTAAGAGCGGATGTTCTGCGTGCCGTGGCTGTGCTGCGCCGTGCCCATGGCATAAAGCCAGGTGCCCGCCCGGTCGGGAGCGAAGGTCGAGGTGTAGAGATCGCAAACCCGCAGGTAATTTTCTTTCGGCGTGCCCGTGATGCGGCAGACCGCCTCGGCGTTGTAGCGCGAGAAGTGCTGCTTCAATAGTTGAAAGACACAGCGCGGGTGCTTGAGCGTAGGATCGCGCCGCGGCTCCCCCTTGCCGTCCATGGCGAACGCCCAGCGCGTGCGATCGTAGCGCTTCTCCTTGGGATCGTAGCCGGCGAATAGTCCGTCGGCGAAGCTGTAGTCGTCGCCGACGATCCACGAAGCGTTGGTGTACTCGCGGACGTATTCTTCCTGAATGCGGTTACGTTCAAGCGCATAGTTGATCATGCCGCCGACGAAAGCGATGTCCGTGCCCGAGCGCAGTTTGGCGAACACGTCCGCGATCGAGCTGGTGCGGTTGAACCGCGGGTCCACATGCAGGATATAAGTGCCCTGCTCCTTGGCGCGCGCCAGCCAGTTCATCGAGATCGGATGATCCTCCGCCGGGTTGCCGCCGATGATGAGCACGACATCGGCGTTGAGCATGTCGATCCAATGGTTGGTCATCGCCCCTCTGCCGAAGGAGGTCGCCAGACCGACGACCGTGGAGCTGTGTCAGAGCCGGGCCTGGTGTTCGAGATACACCAGGCCGAGGGCCCTCATGAGTTTTGCGAGGAGGTAGGCCTCCTCGTTGTCCAATGCCGAGCCGCCGAGACAGGCGATCGCCTCCGTGCGGTTGGTGATCTTGCCGTCCACTGTTGCCTTGAAAGTCTTGTCGCGCGTTTCCTTGACCCGGGCGGCGATCCGTTCGAGCGCCCAGTCCCAGGTTTTCTCCTCCCACTTCGCGCCGTTGGGTTTGCGGTAGAGCACCTTCTGCAGGCGCCGCGAATTGTTCACCACCTGAATGCCCGCCGCGCCTTTGCTGCAGAGAGTGCCTTCGCTGATCGGATGGCCGGGGTCGCCCTCGATGTGAATTACCTTGCCGGCTCGCGAGGAGACGACCTGGCCGCAGCCGACGCCGCAAAAGGGGCAGACGGTTATCGTATTGGTTGCGCCGCGAGTTTTGATCGGCGGCACCGCCGGGGCGCAGCCCGACTGCGTCAAGGCGCCGATCGCGACTGTGCCCGTGGTGAGGCCTTTGAGAAACTGGCGGCGCGATGGCCGCGCTGGCTTGGCGTTTGCCGCCTCACCTTCGCTGCCCCGCTTCAATCGATCTTCATCCTCATTTTTCATGTTTGCCTCTTTGTGCGCGTTTAACCGATTCTTCGGAGTGGGCGAACGCTGATCAATGGTTGCCCCGCTGTTTGGATAACAGAAGCCGAGCCGTGAGGATATTGTACCTTGGTCTAATACGGATTATCTTGCGCTCCGCTGGTATCCTAAAACCAAAGAGCGCAAACAAGAATGAATGGTCATTCCGGGCAAGCTGGCGATAGCTAGCCCGACCCGGAATCCAGGAGGTTTCAGACACAGTTCTGGATGCTCCCCGGCATGCCGACAAAAGCCCCGGTAATTTGAGCTTGTTGCTCCTCATAAGCCTGTTAACCCTTCATGCTCATATCCTTTCGCCACACTCCCCGAGGAGTTTCACCCCATCACGGCGAGATTCTTCCAGAAATTCTCCAGACTGTCCGTGCCGCCGAAAAGCGTGGTGAAGTTGGTTGAGTCCACCAGCAGGACGTTGCCTGCGCGTTGGTCTCTTGGCGGCAGCCAAAGGAGAGCGTTGAATTCCGTGTTGCCCGCAGCGGTGAACGGATGCGGACGATCGGGGTCGATGAGCTGTCGTCCCAGCACATGCACTGACTTAGCGTCTCCGGTGGTCAATTCATAGTGCGGCAGATGCGGGTGAAAGTTGAACGTGGTGACGTTGTTGAGCAGGCCCAGCTTGTCGAGGTCGCGGAAGGCCGTGAGTGGTGCAATCTCTTTTGTCCCTTTCACAACCGCTGGGCGAAGTCCGTATTGATTGATGACCGGGACATCGAGCGCTTTCATCAGCGAGCGCGTGTATTGGCTGAAGCGCTGCTGGCGCGGCACGAGCGGGTCGCCGTGGTGGAGATATTCCATCTGGCGTTGTTTCATGTCGCTGGTGAAGCCGACATCATGATGCGGCGCGAGCAGCAGACACGTGCTTTCGCGCTTGAGCCACTCGCGGATCGCTTCAACTTCTTCCGGCGCAGCTACCTGCTCGGAAGGGAGGTGGTCGAGTCCAAACACCATAAGCGTGTCGGTATCGGCCAGAATTCGTTCGTCAATCGACAATTGGTAGCCAGCCTGATCAATACGCTGGAACACGGCGACCGGGTGTCCGGTAGCTTCACCGGCAATCTGCTGGAAGCTGAGCGTGGAGCGATGAAACAGTTCCAACG
>JBOHVN010000146.1:0-21615 GCA_050735675.1 Binatia bacterium
GGGTGGTGACGTGCTAGTGGGCTCCCGCATATTCAAATGCGCAACGGCCGGGCCATGTCTCCAGCCTCTAGCAAAGTCAATTATAAGAATCAAGAGTCCTGACCCCTAATTTGGTGTGACCCGAACGCTTCGCCGACTGACCCCGAACGCTCGCGCGAAGAGTCCTGACACCAAACCCCCAGCCCGTTCAGTTCAGCCTGTTTCTTTTCCTTGTGCTACGGATGTTATAAGACTCTCCGTTACGGCTTTGCCGATTAATCTTACATTCCTGAGATTCTTCCCGTAGTCGATTTTAGTATATCCAAAAACTGGCTCGCTACTGATCTGAATCTCTACTTGCCCTTTTCCCACCGCAATAAAGCGCAACGTGATTTCTTCACCAAAAGAAAATAAAGATGTTTTTGTTCTAGCCGCTATCATCATTTTGTCGCGTAGCGGCTGAATACTTTTGATTATTCCCAGACGCGATAAAATCTCCAGTGATCTTTGAAATACATCTTCAACATGTCCAGTGAGTCTAAGTTCCTCAGTCTGATTAAGTTCTAGTTCCCTGTTAGAAACCCTTTTCGTTAAAAAGAAATCTAAAGGTAAAATTACCAATGCAACAAAAAGGGTTAGGCCGATCGCGAAAATGACTCCTAATCGGAAGCCACTCCAAAAGCCAAATTTTATTGCCCAGAGACAGCCGGTTAGAACTCCTGAGGCTATAAAAACGTACAGCAATGCGTTCATGTATTTTTTCGCTCTCATCATCTCACCGTCTAGCCACAACGACGTTGATTACGATTGCCACATTTGCTCTAGTCCTAGAAACTACCAATTACCGCTAGCGCCACCACCCCATCCTGCACTGGCTCCTCTGCCCTTGGGTTTAGGCTTGTCTTTTCTTCCCCCGTAAGGTGGAGGTTCTCCGCAATTGAGTTGCCCGGCACAGGGCGGATCTAATAACCCACCCAGCGCGCCTCCAAGAAGCCCTCCTCCAACTCCGCAACCAGCTGCCGCCAAAGGGCCAAAAGCGCTACAAGCAACCGCACCTGCGGCTGCACCGGCAGCACCACCGTAATATCCGCCGTCACCACTAGCGTCTAAAGCATTGCCTCCAATGTCAAAAAGCGGACCTAGTGCTCCCCCGAGAGAGCTCAGACCGTCTAGCGCTCGACCGAAACTAAATAGACCGTATGGATCAACAAAATTCATAGGATCGTTTCCCACATACGCGTAGCGATTTATATCTCCCCCTTCGAACTCAATCGGATCTTCACTAATAAACCTTTGAAGCTGCGGATGATAGTATCTCGCGCGATAGTGAAATAGCCCAGTCCCATCGTTCTCTCTTCCCGTGTATTGATACGGATTGCTGTTGGAGCTGCCGGTGAAAGTCGTTTTTCCAAACGGTTCGTAGGTATATTCGGTCTGCAGCACGCAGGCGTTGTCGGTCACCCCGACCGGAGATCCCAGAGCGTCCGTCAGAAAACTGCTGCTCACTCCGGCCACAACGTCCGTCCGGGTCAAGAACTCATCAATGCCGAGTCCTGGAAGAATATTCGCCAGCACGGCTGCTCCGGAAGTTTCTTGGACCGGATTAATATAAGAATCAAGAGTCCTGACCCCTCTGACCCTCTGACCCGCTTTGTATCGGCCTTGAAATAAGTGGCCAACCCGTTGATGCCGGCGGTTAAATGCCTGGGTGTACACGCCGTTTAAATATCTCATGGCTTGGTTCAATGCGGTTCTGCGGGTCTCGATCAGCAGGTGGTAGTGGTTGTCCATCAGGACGTAGGCGTGGAGGCGAATATCAAACTGCTCGACCGTTCGTGCAATCAACTCGAGAAAGTTCTCCCGGTCTCGATCGTCGCGACAGATGGCTTTGCGCTCATTGCCCCGGGTGGTGACGTGGTAGTGGGCTCCCGAATATTCAATGCGCAACGGCCGGGCCATGACTCCAGCCTCTAGCAAAGACAATTATAAGAATCAAGAGTCCTGACCCCTCTGACCCCTACTAATTATGTGACCCTAATTATGCCTACTGGATTTGACCCGGATCTTGACCCTGGGTTTTAACTTCTCAACCTCCTTTCCTGCTGCATCTTCTGATATGCAACCCAGTGGAACGCATATGACAACAACAGAAAACTTAAAACAACTATCATCGCCAAGGCGAATGCTGTACTTGCGGTTTCTCGCTGAGCCCGTGAGAGGATCATCAGAAGATAAACCCCAACTGTCGAAAACATCGCTTCCCCAAAAAACATACCGAGGTACGCAAAAGGTAAAGCTTCTGCGATTGCCATCGGTATGCAACGAAGCCCCAGAGACTTCGTTGATCGCCACATTACTTCCATACACGGAAAAACTGAAATCAGTGTGACGCCGAAGACAATTCTAAGGGGCACGGGCCATCCGAGAACAAATAACGAGGCTAAAACTGGTATAACATATGTATAAGGAACTAATAACTTGAGCACATTCCTCATTCCAGGGCGAGAATCTGAAAAGTTCGTCAATCCAAAAGCCAACCCGGCAGCAACAAATACTCCTATTAAGATTTCAGCAAGCGAGATCACAAGCTGGAAACCAACAGAATGTCCCGTATCAAGCATGGTACTCGACAATGACGACATAATAAATACGAATTGCGTGAAAACATCGACAAAGGGTAGTAGACCTAGTAAGCTGTTCAGAAAATCACTTAGCAAATACCATACTAAGATGCACAACCCCAAGAGTAACAATGAAACCAACATTGAAACTGCAGTCCATATCGAGCCCTCTTTCTGAAGAGCAACGCGGCGGCGCTCCGCGATGTCGTCGAAGTCTAAGCGGACAGCATAGTTAATAAATGAAAGTCCGATGACCAACAGTGCGAGATTGCCTATCAATCGGCGCGTCGAATTTGGTTCGTACATCGCATACCAATGCCATCCGTATGGTTGCAGCCAGATTTGTGAAATCAGACAAACAAGAAAACTCTTAAGGAGAATATCTCTAATTAAGTTTCGCCGGAGGTCGTGGCCACTCAAATCGAGAAGTACACCTAACGTAACATATTTATGAATAGTCGAGATTATTACTACGAGGCAGCTTAGAGCACATATTAGAAAAATGAGAGCATAAACGTACGGGGCACGTGGCGGCCAAAGGGGTAATGCCCAAATTGCCAATAAAGGCATCCACTGCGCGAACTCAAAAAATTGGAGCGAAACCCCTGCAACCACGCGTGACCGACTAACTACAGAGCCCAAAAACGACCCCAAAATACCACCAATCGTTACGATCGCTACAAACTGAATCAGAAACAATGGCATTCTATTACATCTTCAGTTTTTCTAACCCAGGGATCGGATCAACAAGAATGAATCAACTAAGCAGGAACTCATTACATTAGCCTGAAATCTTGCATTTCACATTAGGACAATTCTTCAAAACAGATGTTGTAGAATTTCTCCAATGGTTTTTTGAATTTTCTCCCATAACGGGTCACCACTGCTATCGGGATAAATAGGCTCTCCCTCTCGTGGGTGTTTCGACCCACACCAAACATTGCCACACGGATACGAATCGGGCTCGGGCTTACCAGAGTTCTTAAATTGATCGCGGCAAAGTTGACAGTGGTCTGGTTTGACCTTTGGAGTGAGCGGTGGATCGGCAGGTATAGGTGGCTTCGGGTCGCTCTTTGGTTTAGGTGGGGGCTCACAATAGCCGGGTATACTACATGAATCCGGCAACCCACGACCGCCGTGCCCCGGGGCATGGTACAAACCGAGTGGATCGACAAAACTGGTTGGTTGATTATTTACATAGGAGTATAGATTTACGTCGCCACCGACAAACTCAATCGGATCTTCGCTGATAAACCGCTGAAGCTGCGGGTGATAGTATCGTGCTCTGTAATAAAACAGCCCCGTGCCGTCGTTCTCTCTTCCGGTGTATTGGTACGCATTGCTGTTGGAGCTGCCTGTGAAAGTCGTTTTTCCAAACGGTTCGTAGGTATATTCGGTCTGCAGCACGCCGGCGTTGTCGGTCACCCCGACCGGCGAGCCGAGAGCGTCAGTCAGAAAATTGCTAGCCACACCGGCAACGACGTCTGTCCGAGTGAGGAATTCATCAATTCCTAGGCCGGGAAGAATGTTTGCCAATACCGTGGCACCTGAGGTTTCCTGCACCGGGTTTACGCCGTCGTACAGGAACTCCGTTAAGCTGCCGTTGATAGTCTTTTGCTCTCTTCTTCCTAGAGCGTCGTAAACAAAACTCGCGCTTACTCCCGGTCCGCTGATCCCAACGAGCTGGTTCCGTGCATTCCAGGTGTACGTGGTTGTTCCGCTGGAGTCGGTGATCGTTTGAAGATTGCCGTTGTTGTCATACGTTAACGTTTTATCCGCGAACGTCGTCTGATGATTGGCCGCATTGTAACTGGTCGAACCCACCGCCGGGGGAACCCCCGTGCGGGCGAACGAGCCGCCGGTCTTCATCCGGTTCCCGTTTTTGTTGTATTCGTAAGTCAAATCGCCCAACACCGTGGTTCCGTTCTGCTTGTAGGTGATGCTCGTCAACCGCGAAGCTCCATCGTAGCCGTATTCTACCAGAACATTATTGGGAAGGGTAAGACTGATCCGCCGCCCCGCCGCGTCGTAAGTAAAAGCGGCGGTCGATGATCCCTGCGTGATCTGCGTCAGGCGGTTGGCGTTGTCATAGGTGTAATTGACACTCGACTGGCCCGCTACAGTCATGCTCGTCCTGCGCCCGGCGGCATCGTACGTGTACGCGACCGATCCCTGCGGTGTCGTTTCCGACGTAAGCCGGTCGAGTCCGTCATACGTTCGCGTGATCGTCCCGGCAACGGAATCGACCACCTGCGTTAGGCGGTTGCCCTTATCGTAAGTGTAGGTGGTCGTGGACGTATCCGCGTAGGTCACGCCCGTGCGCCGGTTGAGGCCGTCATAACTGTACGCGGTGACCTGGCTCTTACGGTCGGTAAATTGAGTCTTGTTTCCGCCAAGATCGTACTGGTAACTCTCGGTGCGCAGCAACGGATCAAGCCGCGTCGCCAACTGGTCCATATTGTCGTAGGTGTAGGTTGTAGAATTGTTCCTTGCATCGGTCACGTTAAGCAGATTACCGTTGGCGTCGTAACCGAAATCTGTCTCGCCGTTTATCGGATCGATGATTTTGGTCAGGCGGTTTAAAACATCGTAATCATAGACGCTTAGATTTCCGAGTGGCTCGGTCACGCCGAGCACCCTACCGGCGGCGTCAGTGAACCGATTCGTGGTGTTGCCGAGCGGATCGGTCACGGCAGCAAAGTCGCCAAAGTCGTAAGCATACTGGGTGGTGTTGTTGAGCGGATCGGTGATCGAAATTGGCTGCCCCGCTGGATTGCTCGTGATTGTAATCGTTTGATTTAGGGCATTGGTCACCGAGACTAAATTCCCCTTGGCATCGTATCCGTACGCCGTCGTCCGATTTAGCGGATCGGTTTTCGAAGCAATGGCGCTCCAAATTCGCAGCGAAAAAGCCATCACACGCATGATCACGGCTATCGGATCCAGACATCTACACTGAATCGTTGGGACGATGTGGAACTCGAGATCTTAGGAATTGCGTTGAGATCGAAACGGAAACGGATTAAAGATGCTGAATGAAAACCGCCGCGCCGAAAATTATCAACGTTACCTCCTACCGCGTGATTTACGGCGACACCGACCCAGATGGGCGTGGTCTACTACGCGAACTATCTCAGATGGTTTGAAAGAGGCCGGTCGGAATTTCTGCGCCAGATCGGCTTGCCCTATTCAGTCATCGAACGCGAGGGAGTTCACTTTCCGGTGGTCGAAGTGACCTGCCGCTACGCGCAATCGGCGCGTTACGATGAGGTCATCCAAATCCAAACCGAGCTGCCAGAGTTGGGGCGGGCGTCGTTATCTTTCGAATACCGAATCCGGCGCGAAGGCGAAAATGCGATCTTGGCAACCGGCACGACCAAGCACGCCTCGATCGATAGCGCGGGACAGATCATCCGAATTCCGCAAATATTAATCGCTGCGATCAAGGCCGCGTCCGGCTAATCCGGAGAGGTATTCGACGGCTCCGCCAGCAGGCGAATCGCATCGCTGATTTCGCTCAGGACTTGGGCGTCGCTTTCGCGCTCGGAGCGGCGTTGCAATGGCGGCAGAGCCAAGCCGCTGCCGATTTGCCCGAGCGCCCACGCCGCATGTCCGCGCACCAAGGCCTCCCCGTCCTCGAGCGCGCCGATCAGCGCGGGAACCGCTTCGGCGCACTTTAAATTGCCGAGGGCAACCGCGACGTTGCGCAGAAAGCCGCCCCGCTTGGCGCGCAGAATCGGACTGCCGTGGAAGCGGCGGCGAAATTCACCGGGATCGAGAGACAGCAGCGGTATCAATTGCGGCGCGTGCAAACCCGCCCTCGGTTGGAATGCGGATTCGGCGCTGGCCTCGGCCTTCACGTTATACGGACAAACTTCCTGGCAAATATCGCAGCCGAAAATATGATTGCCGATTAGCGGGCGTAAATGGCGCGGTATCCAACCCTTGAGCTCGATAGTTAAATACGAAATGCAGCGGCGCGCATCGAGCACATAGGGCCCAACGAATGCGCCGGTGGGACAAGCCTTGAGACACAGCTCGCAGCGGCCGCAGCGATCGCGCGTCGGCCGATCGTAGGCCAGCGGCAAGTCGAGAAACAATTCACCCAAAAAAAACCATGAGCCCTTTTTCGGCGAGATCAGATGGGTGTTTTTGCCGATCCAGCCGAGCCCGGCGACACCCGCCAAATCTCTTTCCAAAACCGGACCGGAGTCGACGAACGCTCTCCCTTGAACCGGCCCGCGATGTAATCCTTTGACCCGATCGAGCAGCGCTTCGAGCTTGCGCGTCATCAGATCGTGATAGTCGCCGCCCCAAGCGTAACGGGAGATCCAACCTTCGGTCTCTTGTTTGGATTCCGGCCTCGGAAACGCAGTGTAATAATTCATGCCGGCGGAAACCACCGAGACGGCCCACGGCACGAGCGTTTGCGGATCGCGGCGCAGCGCCTCGGTCCGCTTCATATAATCCAGCTCGCCGGCCAAGCCGTCGCGCAGCCAACGGGCGAAGGATGCTTCGTGCGGCGGCAGCTTCACCGCGGAAATACCGACCAGCGCAAAGCCCAATCGTTGAGCTTCTTCCTTGATTCGCAGAGACAACTCGCCAGTACTAGCCGTCTGCTGAAAAAGACTCATAAGCCGATCGCCCTGAACATTGTCGAAGGGTGCGCTCAATCGCCTCGCTACCACGGAGACGTTGTTTGGAGTACTGGAGTGGTGGAGTGCTGGAGCAATGGATTGAAACCCAATACTCCAATACTCCTGTACTCCAACACCCCATTTCGCCCACTCGCCTCTGAGAGATCTTTTTGAGCAACCTACAATCAGAGTTTTTCAGCGGTCTGCTGGATCCGGCGTCATAGCGGCTGATGGATGATGCGTGCATAAGTAGACAATCTCGAAAAGCGCTGAGAAGGCGCTTCGGCGCAAGATCAGCTCAGTGGTAGGAACCCTGGTCGTCGGGATCGGAGCCTTCACCGTCGAGCAGCGGTTTGCGTCCGGCGAATCCGTCCTCGATCCGGTGCCAGAAGCCAACGTACGGTTCGCCGAGCTGCCAGCAAAGAAAGACGACTTCAGCTCCGAACATGCACGGGAAATCGATCAGTCCCTGCTCCACGCCCTTGCACGTGCAGCCGCAGGCATTGATCTCGTCGACCCAGCCCTGCACCTGGCCGATGAGTTTGGCGACCTCGGTGTCTTGGCGCAAGCGGTCCATGAAATTCGGCGCGTCGGCGTCGATCTGCTCCCTGCGGATCACGGTTTCGCTGGCGCCTTTCAAGCGCCGGATGTTTTCCAGAATTTGTTCAACCAGCGGGCGCAGCTTGGGCAACAAGTCGTTGGCTTCGTTGACGGTGAAAAGCCGCGGGTAATGAGCCGACGGTTCCATGAGAAAACAGCCTACCGATTTCGACTTGAATAGTCAGCCCGCATCAGAGGTTCATGCCGCTGCGCATCTGCCGCAAGAGAGCGATGTTATCCGAATGCCCGGTCATACATGCCGAGACGGCGCCGCGGATCGGCCGGCCGAGCAAATAAAAATCGCCGAGAATGTCCAGAATCTTATGCCGCGCAAATTCGTTGGGATAGCGCAAATCGGTGTTGATGATTTTTTCGTCGCCGATAATGATGCAATTATTGAGCTTGCCGCCGCCCGCCAATCCCATCGTTTGGAGCTTCTCGATATCGCGCAGAAACCCGAAGGTGCGCGCCGGAGCGATCTCGGCCTTAAAAAACTCCGGCCCACCGTATTGGTAGGTGTGCTCCTGCTCGCCCACGGGCTCGGGATAGCGCAAGATATAGTGAACCGAGAACGATTCGGCCGGCGCGATGCTGATCGACTCGCCGTTTTTGGCTTGGACCTCGTAGCGGCGGTCGACCACGATCTCAGAGCCGTCTTCCGCCTGTTCTTCGATACCGGCTTCTTCGATCGCCTGGCAGAATTCCAGGGCGGAGCCGTCCATGATCGGCACTTCGCCCTGCACCTTGACGAGCAAATTGGTGATGCCGTAGCTATGCAACACGGCAAGAAAATGTTCGACGGTACCGATCGCGAATCCCTTGGACCGCAAAGACGTGGCGTAGCCGGTGGAACCGACATAATCGAGATGCGCCGGCAAGGTTACGTCACCCGAGATTCCGGTAAACGCGATGCCACGGTTTGCCGGCAGCGGATGGAGAATCAATCCGGTCTTCACGCCGGAGTGAAGCCCCTGCCCCGACAGCACCACGCTTTTTTTTAAAGTCTTCTGTTTGGTCGTCGGTAGCGCAACAGCGTTTTTCGGCGCTATCGCCGCCGGATTCGCCGCCCGCGATTTCTTCGCGTCGCTGCCTGGCTTCTTCGGCGCGCCCGTCCCCGGCATTTCACCGAGGGCGCGCTGCACGGTTAACAATAGACCGTCCAAAGAAACCGGCTTTTCGATGAAGTCGAAGGCGCCGAATTTGGTCGCCGTCACCGCGGTATGAATGTTGCCGTGGCCCGAAACCATGACTACGTTGATTTCCGGCTCCTGGCTCTTGATCTCTTTCAGCAATCCGATACCGTCGACCTGCGGCATCCAAATGTCGAGCAAAACCAGTTCGGGCTTCTCTTTTTTGATCATTTCCAGAACGCGAGTGCCGTCGGCCGTATCCACGACCCGGTAACCCTCGTCGGCCAGGACTTCGCGGACGGACTCGCGCACGCCGTCTTCGTCGTCGACGATCAAAATCGTCTTCTGTAGGGTCAACTCTTCCACCGGTCCTCCTGCAAAATTTGCTTACGACTGCGCCGCCTTTTGCGCGATCTCTTCGGTACCGGCAACGGTAGCGATAACCGGAAACTCGATCGTGAAGCGCGACCCCTTCGGTTCGTTGGGCCAGGCGCGGATATAGCCGCGATGATCTTCGATAATCTGGCTCACGATGGTGAGCCCGAGGCCCGTGCCGTTTTCTTTGGTCGAAAAATAAGGCTCGAAGATTTTCGTGCGGATTTCCGGCGCCAGACCGCAGCCGTCGTCCGTGACCTCCAGCGTCACCATACCGCTCGTCCGGTCATGGGTCGTCGCCAATTTTATTTCACCGTTGTCGCCGACCGCGGTCACCGCGTTATCCAAGAGATTGATCAGCACGCGCTTGATTTGCTCCCGATCGAGCTCCAACGGTGGAATGACGCCGCCGCGAAAATGAAACTGCACGCCGTGATGCCCTTCTTTGAATAGAAACAGCGCCTCCCGGACAATCTCGTTCAGATCGCCCGACACCAGTTGCGCCGACGGCAACCGCGCGAACTGAGAGAACTCATTGACGAGGTTTTTGAGCTCATCGACCTGCTGGATGATCGTGGTCGTGCACTTGTCGAGGATCGCGCCGTCGCCTTCGAGCAATCTGGCGTAGCGCTTGCGCAGCCGCTCGGCGGACAACTGGATCGGCGTAAGCGGATTCTTGATTTCATGGGCGATGCGCCGGGCGACTTCGCGCCACGCTTCCATGCGCTGCACTTTTTGAATTTGCGTGATGTCCTCGAGAAAAAGCATCACGCCCAAGATCGAGCCGTCATCGTCGCGCAGCGTGGCGGCATTGACCATTAACGTGAGCAGGCGGTCCCGCAACGAAAGTTTAAGCTCCCGCTCGACGCTTTCGCGCTCCATGACGCTGTCGAGAATCCCGCCGATCTCCCGGAGGGGTTCGGCGCGAAAGACTTCCTGATAATTCTTGCCCATCGCTCGTTCCGCCGCCACCCCGAGAATCTGTTCGGCGGCCTTGTTCCAGGTCGTGATCTTGCCCGCCGGATCCACCGACACTACGCCCGCCGCGATATTGGCGAGCAAGGTTTCAACCACCGTCCCGCGGCGCTCGAGCTCCAGCTTGATCTGCTTCAGATCGCCGGTCATCTGATTGAATGATTTCATCAGCACGCCGATTTCATCATCACGGCCACCCTCGATCCTATAGTCCCAGTTTCCCTGCGCGACCTCGTGGGTGCCCTCCGCGAGTTTTTGGATCGGCACGGTTATCCCTCGGGAAAGATAAATACCGCACCAGGTAGCCGCAAAGATGATCACCAGCGTGATCAAGAGCATCGTCAGTAGATAACTATTCTTAACCGGCGTCTTAAGAAACGTGAGATATTTATATTGCTCGTAGGACTGGGAGATCTGCACCGCCCGTTTGGAAATGCTTTTCGGCACGTAGTAGTCGACCACGACCACGCCGCGAATACGGTTGTCGCTGTCGTAAAGCGGCACGCCTCCGCGAATGACATCGCCGTCACCGAAGGCTTCCGTGCGCGTGACCTCGAGGCCGCGCAAAGCCCGTTTGAGAAACCCCTCGTCCGGTTTGATCACGCCGCCCGTCGGCACTTGCTGGTTGACGGCGACCATATAAGGCTCGCCGTCGGGCGCAAAAATCTCCACTGTGCCCAGGTTGTATTCGCGCTGCTTGGCCTGCACGAAATCCTTGAGCGCGACGCCCTTTGGGGAATCGACCAAACCTTCCGCGGTGATTCGTTGGCTCAGCTGGCGCGCGTAGAAAATCGCGTTGTTGGCGGAATTCTGATAATAGGTCTGGCCGATTTCGAGCGAGCCTTGCAGCGCGCTGTCGACTTTGGAATCGAACCAGCGGTCAAAGGAACGCGTCAGCAATCCGCCGGCGATGATGCACAGTAAGACGCTGGGCACCAACGACAGCGAGACGAAAGCCACGACCAAGCGCACCTGAAGGCGCGAACCGAGGATGCGCCGCTTGCGCTCGACCACCAGCTTGACCAGGTTTCGGACCACCAAAAAACCCAGCAGACCGAGCAGGATAATAACGACGTTGATAAGGAGAAAGAAAACGATGTTGCTGCCCATGGACGATTCCGGCGAGACGTCGGGCAGCTGGACTTCGAGATAGATCAACGCCGCGACCATCAGCGCGGTGACGAGGATGACGATCGCCTCGCGCTTGCGCCGCTTGGTTTCCTCGCGCTTGCGGGTTTCCTCGACGAACCGGGAGGGATTGGCGGATTCCATCGGCTATGCCGGCCTAAAGGGCGAGCAGTTTGGCAAATAACGATACCGCATGCTTCAAGTTTCTTTGCTAATCATCTCAAAGCCACTCACCGTTCGCTGCCAATCGACCAACACGGTGAATTGGTAGTTTCAGCCAGCGGCTCGAAATTTAAAGAAAAGTTTACCTTCTAAATAAATAAAGGACAAGTGAAACAATGACGCTTATCAGGATGCAGGTGGTGATCGGAAAATAGACGGTGAAGCGTCCCCGCTGGATCGTTATATCGCCCGGGAGATGGCCGATCCAGGGCAATTTACCGCTTAACGAAAGAACCAGCCCCACCGCCAGTAAAAGCAGTCCAAAAACGATCAGCGTCTTGGCGAGGTCGGGCATCGCGCAACTCCCTTTGCATCAGGCGAACGGCTCGCCCGTTTTTCAGCGTACCGCGCGCTCAAAAAAGAGAGGGCTGTTTTTTCACCCCGCCGTTCGCCGGGTTATTGGGTTCCCGGCCGAAGTGAGCAAACGCCAACGGCGTGGCCACCCGCCCGCGCGGAGTTCGATGAATGAAACCGGCTTGAATCAGAAACGGCTCGTAGACGTCTTCGATGGTGTCCTTTTCTTCGCCGATGGCAGCGGCCAAGGTTTCCACGCCGACGGGACCACCGGCGAATTTATCGATTAAAGTCAGCAGCAGCATGGTATCCATCTTGTCCAAGCCGAGCCGATCGACTTCGAGCATCCGCAGCGCTTCGTCGGTCACGGCCTTGGTGATCGTGCCGTCGCTTTTGACTTGGGCAAAATCGCGCACGCGGCGCAGCAACCGATTGGCGATGCGCGGCGTGCCGCGCGAGCGACATGCGATCTCGGCAATGCCGTCGCTCTGTTCGCGCACGCTGAGAATCGCCGCCGAGCGCTTGAGGATACGCGAGAGCGCCGCGGTGTCATAAAAGTCGAGACGATGAATGTGACCGAAGCGGTCGCGCAGCGGCGACGTCAACAACCCCGAGCGCGTGGTAGCGCCGATCAAGGTAAAGCGCTTTAAATCGAGTTTGATCGACCGCGCCGAGGGCCCCTGCCCGATCATTATATCGATCTGGTAGTCTTCCATCGCCGGATAGAGCACCTCTTCGACGACGTGATTTAAGCGATGGATTTCGTCGATAAACAGGATGTCTCCCTCTTCGAGATTGGTCAGCAGCGCGGCCAGATCGCCAGGGCGCTCGACCACTGGACCCGAGGTCGCCTTGATGTTCACGCCCATTTCGCGCGCGATGATGTAGGCGAGCGACGTCTTGCCCAAGCCCGGCGGACCGTGAAACAGCATATGATCCAAAACATCGCCTCGTCCGCGCGCCGCGGCGATGGCAACCTTGAGGTTCGCTTTCACCTGCTCCTGGCCGACGTACTCGTCGAATCCGCGCGGGCGAAGATTGACCTCATAACTTAGATCTTCGTCGGTTTTGTTGCTGCTCAGCATGGAAATTGCCCTAAACGCGTCCGTCGGACGGTCACGGGCTCATGCGCCGGAGCGTTTCCTTCAGCACGTTTTCCAGCGAATGTTCACCCTTCTTGAGCACCTCGCGAACCATCTTTTCCGCTTCAGGTCTTTTATACCCCAGATTGACCAGCGCTGAAACTGCGTCGAGCAAAAGTTGCGAGCCGCCGTCGGCTTTCGCGCTCTCCGTACCGGCCGGCGCGAGCGTGGCAAACTTGTCCTTCAACTCGACGATCATGCGTTCGGCGAGTTTTCTGCCGACTCCGGGAATCGCCACCAGGCGCACTTGATCGCCTTCCTTCAACGCGCGCGACAATTCCTGCGTCGGGATGCCGGATAAAATATTGACCGCCAGCTTGGGGCCGATGCCGGAGACGCCGAGGAGCAATAGGAAGAGCTGCTTTTCGGCCGGATCTTGAAAGCCAAAAAGCTGCAGCGCGTCTTCGCGCACATGCGTGTAGATTTGCAGGTTCACGGCTGCGCCGATCTCCGGCAACCGATAGAATACGTTGAGCGGAATGAAAACTTGATAGCCGACCCCGCCCACGTCGATGACCGCTTCGCCGGGGATTTTTTGCGCCAGGGTTCCGCTAATGTGCGCGATCACTTTGGGATTAGATTAAGGCTAGGCGTGCTGGCGCAGCGCCGGCTCAGCGTTTAGCAGCAAGCTCGAGGCAATCCCGCCAGCTGGTTTTCGCAATGCGTTCGTTCAATGGCTGAATTACGGGTGCTTGAAAAGCGCGCCGGTGGATATGGCAGATGGCCGCTGCCAGCGCATCGGCGGCATCCGCGCGCATGGCGCCGCGCACACAGAGCAATACGCTCACCATTTTTTGCACCTGTTCCTTGGTCGCCCGCCCGTATCCGACCACCGCGACTTTGATTTCCGCGGCCGAATACTCCGCGACACCGATTTGATGTTCCGCCGCCGCCAACAGAGCCACGCCGCGCGCCTGTCCGAGCTTCAAGGCACTCTGCACGTTGCGCGAAAAAAAAACTTTCTCGATACTCACCGCGGTCGGATGATAGTGCTCGATGATCTCGTGCAGACCGCGATAAATTTGGCTTAGGCGCTCGGCTAAGCTTACCGATGCGGAAGTTCCAATGATCCCGTGGGATTGGTGGCAAAGCTGGTGACCTTCATAGTCAACGAGTCCCCAGCCCGTCACGAGCGAACCGGGATCGATGCCAAGAATAGTTTCGCGATGGGGTCGCCTGGCGCTGCTCTTTAGCGTCGGCGCCACCTGTTTAGCTCGCCTTCTCCATCAGTTCGGTGGGAATATTGAAGTTCGCCGACACACTCTGGACGTCGTCATGATCCTCCAGCTCTTCGGTGAGCTTTAAGATCTGCTCGACATGCTTGGCG
The DNA here is from genome assembly GCA_050735675.1 of Binatia bacterium. Taxonomy (GTDB): domain Bacteria; phylum Desulfobacterota; class Binatia; order UBA9968; family UBA9968; genus DP-20. The sequence goes on from JBOHVN010000146.1 coordinate 14,431, forward strand.
TCGACATCCACGGTGTTCTTCGGCATGAGAGTGACTTGCGCGCTGGCCACGGCGATTTTTTGCTGGTCGAGACTGTCTTTGACCGCGGCGAAGGCTTCCGGCGCGGTCACCACCTCGAAGATTTCGTCTTCTTCGCGGACATCCTCGGCGCCGGCGTCGAGAACGATCCCCATCAGCCGCTCTTCATCGACCTGAGACTTCTCGACCGCGATCAGCCCCTTATTATCGAACATCCATGAGACACAACCGGTCTCACCCATGTTGCCGCCATGCTTGGTAAACAGCCGGCGAATCTCCGATACGGTGCGATTCTTGTTGTCGGTTAAAACCTGCGCGATAATCGCCGCCCCACCCGGGCCGTAACCCTCGTATTGGATCTCTTCGTAGGTCACACCCTCAAGCTCGCCCGTGCCCTTCTTGATGGCGCGGTCGATGTTTTCGCTGGGCATGCTGTTGCCGCGCGCGGTCAGCACCGCCGTGCGCAAGCGCGGGTTGGCGTTGATATCGCCGCCGCCCATGCGCGCCGCCACCGTGATTTCTTTGATGAGCTTGGTGAAGATCTTGCCCTTCTTGGCGTCTTTCGCGGCCTTCTTATGCTTGATCGTGCTCCACTTTGAATGACCCGACATGACTTTAAGCCTTCCCTTTAATTTCGCTGGTAACCTAACACAATCGCCACGCCGGGTAAACCACAAGGACGGACGGGACACGGCTCGGCCTCTGCGCTAGGTTAAACCCCGGCAACATGCGCGGCGAGAAAACGTTCGAGATCTGCACGGGTCGTTCCGACGACAATCACAGTTTACTCTCCGCAAATCGAAGTTTAGGCTTTCACATTGAACGTTTGAACTCTTGAACGCTGGCAACGGTTCCAAGGTCCAAGGTCAGACAGGAAAGCGCCTTATGACGTTATAAACGCTCTAACCGCTGCCTTGCCCGAATCGCGCTCGAATCAGGATTAAGAACCGTCGATTTACTTTTTTCCGATCGCGTTTTTCGCTATACTCCGGCCACGATGAACCGGCGAATGACGCAGAGTTCTTTTCATTTCGGCTCTGCCATCGTGGCGCGTCTTTGGAACGCGCCTTTCTTTTTTGCGCTTGCGCTCGCGATCGGCTGCTCGGTGCCGCCGGCCAAAGTGCGCGTGCCGGAGCCGCCGCCAAGCCGCCTGAGCCAGACCGGCATCGCTTCTTGGTATGGCCCCGGTTTCCATGGCAAGGCCACGGCCAGCGGCGCGATTTACAATCAAAACGATCTCACGGCGGCGCATCAAACCTTGCCGCTTGGCACGCGCGTCATGGTGACCCATCTCGAAAACGGCAGCACCACCGAGGTGACGATCAACGACCGTGGCCCATTCGCCAAGGGCCGCATCATCGACCTCTCGTACACGGCGGCTCAGGCGATCAACATGGTCGGCCCTGGCACGGCGTTGGTGCGCGTCGACGTGTTGGACAGCCCGGTCAAGATTCAGACCATCCGAGCCGCGCTCGATTACACGCTGCAACTGGGCTCTTTCACGCAACTGGAAAACGCCCAGCAACTGCGCGATCGCCTGGCGCAAGCTTTTCCCGAGGTGACCATCGCGCCTTTACGATCCAAGGACGCCACCTACTATCGCGTGCATCTGGGAACCTTCTCGAGCCGGATCGACGCCGAAGAAAAAGCGCGACAAGTCAGCCAGTCCGGCTACTCGGTCATCATCATGGAGAAGTAGGGGGATGAGAACTCGCGGTGGACGCCTGGAAGAATTTGGAAGTGGAAAAAGAAACAGTCGAGCTGCGCTTCGAGTCGGCGCAAATCGCGGTTCAGTTCTCGCTTAGAAGCAGGTAGCCCGCGCCTTCTCTTTTCACCCGTCCTTCGCGCATGAGCTTTTCCAAGTGGGCCTGCACGGAAAATTCCGCGACTCGTTGCAGCGCCGCGGACACGTCGGCATAAATCATTTGCGTAATATCGCCGATGCTGTTGCGCCCGCTCTTCAGCGCGGCGATCACTTGTTGCTCGCGCTCCAGACGATGCTTGATATATTCGCGGATCTTCGCTTCCGGTTTGCCGATCAGCGGGCCATGCCCCGGCAAAATTAAGCTGATGTCGAAGCCGAGCAAGCGCTCGAGGGTTTTCATGTAGTCGGTCATGTTGCCGTCGGGCGGGTGGATCACCGCGGTGCCGTAACCGAGAATGTTATCGCCGCTAAACAGGACTTTGTCGCTGTCTTCGTAGAAACAGCAGTGCCCCGATTCATGCCCCGGCGTATGCAACACGTGCAGCTCGCCGCCGGCGAATGCGATGCGATCGTTGTCGTCGTATTGAAAATCCTCGCCGCCGAGATAGCCGCGCCGGGAGCGGTGAATGCCGAGCTTGGCGCCGCAGCGCTTTCGCAGCGCCAGCGCGCCGGCGCAATGATCGCTATGAATATGCGTGAGCAGGATCTTTTCGATCTTGTTCGCCCCCATCGCTTCGGCTTGTTCGATGATGCCGTCCATATTCGCGTCGGCGCTCAGGGCGACGTCGATGACGACGACGCTTTCTTTGCCGACGACATACTGGTTTGTCCCCTGCAGCGTCATGATGCCCGGGTTGTTGGCGGTGAATTTTCCGATATGAGCGGGTGTCGCCATGTTTGTGGGCGCCTTTCAGCGGCTTGGATGCTGTGACGAAATAGTTGAGGGCCGGCGAAGAGCCACGCCAATGAGAATCTACCGAGGACCGCCAGCGCCTCTCTTCTCGTCCTTACTCGAACGGGATAAGCGAGGGACGGGTGCGCCGTCCGCTCCTTATATTACTATAGTTGAAAGCTGGGCGACCAGCCGGTCACCCCTACATCTTCTTTGCGTCTTTTGCGTTCTCTGCGGTCAAATCATGCAAATAACACCGGGGATCGCTATAGCCGTCTCCTTGTTTGTGACCTTTGTGCCCTTTGTGGCTAAATTTCTGCTTTCTCTTTGGTTGCGGCTTTGCCGCTCTGGGTCCTCTGCGTTCTTTGTGGTGAATTCTTTTAGTTCTGTAGCAATTGACGCAATACGTACTCGAGAATTCCGCCGTGGCGGTAGTAATCGAGCTCCGCCGGCGTATCGATCCGGCAGATGACTTTGAATTCAGTCACCTTGCCGTCATCCGCCGTCGCTTTGACGGTCAACTCCTGGCGCAACTTGAGGTTCGGCCCGATGCCGAGAATATCAAACTTCTCGAAACCGGTGAGACTATGAGTTTTGAGATTCTCGCCGGGCTTGAAAACCAGCGGCACGATCCCCATGCCAATCAAATTGCTGCGATGGATACGCTCGAAACTTTCGGCAATCGCGGCTTTGATGCCCAACAAACGAGGTCCTTTAGCCGCCCAATCGCGCGATGAGCCGGTGCCGTATTCTTTGCCGGCGATGACGACGAGCGGCGTGCCTTCCTTCTGGTACTGCATCGCCGCATCGTAAATCGACATCTGCTTTTTATCCGGCACGTGCACTGTAACGCCGCCCTCCGTTCCCGGCGCCAACATGTTTTTGAGCCGAATATTGGCGAACGTGCCGCGCATCATCACTTCATGATTGCCGCGCCGAGCGCCATATTGATTGTAATCCTTGGGCAGCACGTCGTTGTTGGTCAGGTAACGCGCCGCCGGACCGTTTTTCTCGATGGCGCCCGCCGGCGAGATATGATCCGTGGTGACCGAGTCGCCGAGCAGCGCCAGGACGCGCGCGCCGGCGATCGATTTGGGTTCTCCCGGAGTCTTTGCCATCCCTTCGAAATAAGGCGCTTCGCGCACGTAGGTTGACTGCGAATCCCACTGGAACAGCTCGCCGCGCGGCACCGGCATTTTTTTCCACCGCTCGTCGCCTTCGGTAGCCTGGCTGTACTCTTTTTTGAACATCTCCTGGCGCACCGATTTACGCATGGTCTCGTTGACTTCCTGCGGCGACGGCCAGATGTCTTTCAAATACACCGGGTTGCCTTGCGGATCCTTGCCCAGCGGATCGTTGTAGAGATCGACGTTCATGCTGCCCGCCAGCGCATAAGCGACGACTAGCGGCGGTGAAGCCAAGTAATTGGCGCGCACGTTGGCGTGAATACGCCCTTCGAAATTGCGATTTCCCGAGAGCACAGCAGCGGCAACCAGATCTCCTTCCTGAATCCCGTTGGCGACCGGTTCCGGCAGCGGACCGCTGTTGCCGATGCAAGTCGTGCAGCCGTAACCGACGAGGTGGAAACCGATTTTTTCCAAATAGGACAGCAAGCCGCTGTCCTTAAGATATTCAGTGACCACTTTCGATCCCGGCGCCAAACTGGTTTTCACCCAGGGCTTGCGTGTCAGACCCTTCTCGACGGCTTTCTTGGCTAACAAACCCGCGCCGATCAGCACGGACGGGTTGGAAGTGTTGGTGCAGCTTGTGATCGCGGAAATGACCACGGAGCCGTGGCTGAGCTGAAACTTATCGCCGTTCATCTGCACCGCGACGCTCTTGTCGGCGTCACCGCTCTTCATCAACGACGGCAACGCTTCTTTGAATGCTTTCTTGCTTTCGGTGAGAGGAACACGGTCCTGCGGCCGGCGCGGTCCCGCCAAGCTCGGCACCACCGTCGCCAAGTCGAGCTCGAGCATGTCGGTGAACATCGGGTCGGGCGACGCATCGGTGCGGAACATCCCTTGCTCTTTCGCGTAAGTCTCAACCAGTTGAATTTGATGTGAGTCGCGTCCGGTCAAGTCCAAATAGCGCAGCGTCTCTTCGTCCACCGGAAAATAACCGATCGTGGCGCCGTATTCAGGGCCCATGTTGCCGATCGTCGCGCGGTCGGCCAGACTCAAACTGGAAAGTCCGGTTCCGTAGAACTCGACGAATTTTTCGACCACGCCTTTTTTGCGCAGCATCTGCACCACGGTGAGGACGAGATCGGTCGCGGTCGCACCCTCGGGCAGCCTGCCGTGCAATTTGAATCCGATGACTTCAGGGGTCACCATGATGATCGGCTGGCCCAGCAGCGCCGCTTCCGCCTCGATACCGCCGACGCCCCAGCCGACGACGCCCAAGCCGTTGATCATCGTCGTGTGCGAATCGGTGCCCACCACCGTGTCGGGATAGGCGAAATGCGCGCCATCTTTTTTGGCGCAGAACACCACCGGCGCAAGATATTCAAGATTGACCTGATGACAGATCCCGGTATCGGGCGGTATCAGCCGGAAATTGTCGAAGGCGGTCTGGCCCCAGCGCAAAAACGCGTAGCGCTCGACGTTGCGCTCGAACTCGATCTCGGAATTTTTCTGGAAGGCATCCGGCGTGCCGAAATAGTCCACCTGGACTGAATGGTCGATGACCAGATCGACCGGCGCCAAGGGATTGATCTTTTTCGGATCGCCGCCGAGCCGCTTCATCGCTTCGCGCATGGCGGCGAGATCGACGATCGCGGGCACGCCGGTCAAATCCTGCATCAACACCCGAGCCGGCATGAAAGCGATTTCTTTCTCCGGCTTCGCTTTCGGGTCCCAGTTGGCCAAAGCCTCGATATCGGCCTTGCTAACGTGATGATTATCTTCCTGGCGCAGCAGGTTCTCTAAAAGAACTTTCAAGGAAACCGGCAGGCGCGAGACGCTTTTGAAGCCCGTCCGCTCCAGTTGATCGAGTCGAAAGATATCGTAACTTTCGCTCCCGACCTTCAGCACCTTGCGCGCGCCGAAACTATCGACGTACTTCTGAGCCATTGAGTACCTCCTTATAAAAGGTATAGGTGGGTTGCTTATTTTGTAGCTAGCGTTGCGCGATAAAGCAACAGCTCGAACGCCGCATAACTTGACAACGACCGGCAAGGGCAACACAATCGGCGGCATTTTGCAGTAACGAAGAATTTGTCGCCCGCTTAGCCAAATCCAATTTCATATCAACTCGAGGTTGAGAAAAAGAGAAGGAAAACTTAATGACCATGAAGAGAACTATGACAGTTGCGATCTACTTATTAGCGCTATCGGTTTTTTGGAGCAATCCCGCCGCCGCTCAAATGACCCGAATCAACATCGGCTACAGCGCCATCAGCGGCGATGCGTTGCCGGCTTGGGTTGCCAAAGACGCCCGGATCTTTGAAAAGAACGGCCTCGACGTCCAGCTGGTATTCTTCACCGGCGGCACTACGGCAGTCATGGCGCTCGTATCCGCCGACACGCCGATTGCCCAACTGGCGGGTCCGGCGGTGGTCAATTCGGTTATTGCCGGCTCCGACGCCACGTTGCTCGTCGGCGGCGTCACCTCGCTTAATTATTACTTGCTATCCCGCTCGGAAATTAAAACTCCCGAGCAACTTGAGGGCGGCACGGTGGCGATCAGCCGCTTCGGCTCGGCGTCGGATTTTATCGCGCGCTACGCTCTTTCCAAGATCGGTCTGAACCCCGGAAAAGACGTCACCCTCGTGCAAATCGGCAGCACCACCGCTCGCGTCGACGCTACCTTGACCGGACGAGTCCAAGCGACGGTGGTCAACCCTCCGGCCAGCATCATCGCCCAGAAGCGAGGAATGAACATTCTGGCCGACCTGCCCAAGCTCGGGCTGGTCTACCAGCACACAGCTGCGGCGACAACGAAAAAGTATATCCGCGAGCACCCCGACATCGTCCGTCGCTATGTGAAATCGCAAGTCGAAGCCGTCCATCGCATTTATACGGACAAAGAGGCGTCCATACGCGCGTTGGCCAGATTTATTGGGCGAACTGTCGAGCGCGACGTGCTTGAGAAGACTTGGGAAAACATGCTGAACGAGTCAGTTTTGCCAAGAAAACAGTACCCTTCCATCGAAGGACTAAAGACGATTTTGGCGGCCGAGCCTAAGGGGAAGTCCTTCAAACCGGAAGATTTCTTCGATGCGACCTTGGTGAGAGAATTGGATAAGAGCGGTTTTACCGACGGTCTCTATAAAAAGCGCTAGGGTCGCCTGCGATTGAGCCATTCGGCACCTAAACGACAATTCTCGCGGAAATCGCGCTCAGTTGTGCGTTGACAAGACACGCGGCGGGGCGCGATTTACTTTTCGCCCAGCTTCAACCGCTCGACGGCTTTCTGCACGAACGATGGATCGAGAAACAGCCTAGCTAGTTTCTGTCGCGAAACTCGTAAAAAATCTTACGGGTGCGACATGGGCCAAGTTGTTTCTGTGACATACTTCTATCATTTTGAGCTGAAAGTGGACAGCAAAGAGTCGTGTAGGGTGTTC
>JBOHVN010000147.1:0-24571 GCA_050735675.1 Binatia bacterium
CCCCTGCGGCGACGAAGTCTTCGGTGATTTTGGCTCGGTCGAGATTTCGCTGCATCGCCAAGGCTTTTTCATCGGCTTCAGCGCCGTACTTGTCCACGCTCGGATAACCGCCAAGCGGCCAGATCGCATCGGGACCGAGGGCCATGAAGCCAGCGACGGCCAAACGGCGCACGACATCTTCAATATAAGGATTGAGGCCGCGGTTTTCGTGAATCACCAGCACAACAGGAAATTTATCGCCGCTCGCCGGGCGGGCGAGCAGTCCCCGCATCGTGCCGTTCGTCGAGTTGCCCTTGGGCGAGGGATACATCGTATACTCGGCCCGGATACGCTTGTCGTCTTTGGCCACGTGCCAAAGCATAGTTGGGGCGAAGCATGTCCCACAGCGCTGTCGCCGTGAGGCCGCCAACAGCGAATTTAGCAGCGCCGTCCAAAAATTCGCGGCGGCTGATGCCGCCATGGACGTACCTGTGGAAAAGACTCAAAAGTTGCGGATCGAAGTCACTCGCTTTTTTTCTCTCCATAACGGTCTCCTTTAGCCTCTCTGAATTCGCGGTGAACGCTATCGGAAGCAGCGCTGCAGATCAATAGTTCTTTGGTCGCAATGCCAACCGAATGACAACTCACATCTCGCGCTTCGCGCGCGTTGATTTTCGCCGCAGTCCGCGGGAGCCATTTTTCTACTCGTGCTCGCCAAAATCAAATAATTTATGGCGCGCACTGTAAGCTACCCGCAACATAACAGCCACTTGCCGAGCGCGAGCGTCCTGGGCTAGAATCAAAAAACATACCGCACGGGAGGAACTCACATGGACGTTGCCAACTTGGAAGAAATGATGAAAACCGCTAAGCGAAAGATCGACCTGTTCGGCACCGATAATTTTCGCTCCTGGATGCTCTACTTTGTGCCGGGCGACGGCACGGACATGCACTACCACGCCAGCCCGGAGACTTTTCTCGTTCTATCCGGCAGTGGCGTGGTCAAGGGCTTGAAAGGCGAAGAGCGCCCGATCAAGAAAAACGAGGTGCTGTTTCTAAACGCAAAAGACTACTACCAGATCACCAATACCGGCAACGAGCCCCTGGTGCTGTTTGGCAACCGCTCCGAGGCCTTCGGCGGGCCTCATATAAAAGCGGACGGCTCCGATCGCAATGCGCGCGTTTGAAGCGATCGCCCCGATTCAATTGACATCTCACAGGTCAGTGATTAGATTCGCAAAAAGTTCCGCTATCTGAGGATTTTCATGCCTATTTACGAATACCAATGCGAAAAATGCGGCACCTTCGAGGCCACCCAGAGAATTACCGATAAGCCGTTCGGTAAATGTCCCACCTGTAAAGGAAAGGTCAAAAAGCTGATCTCCAACACATCGTTCCAGCTCAAAGGCACAGGCTGGTATATCACTGACTACGCGCGCAAGGGAAAATCCGCCGACGGGAAAAGCGATGACGCGGCCAAGCCCGCCGCGGAAACCAAGAGCGATTCCAAGTCTGATTCCAAGAAGGGCGAATCCTCATCGAAGAGCGGCGATAAGTCCTCTGCGACATCATCGAGCACGGCTTCGGCCTAGCGTCCGTCTCCGACGTAATAAATTTCAAACGAGTTTGTTTCTGCCAGCGGCGCCCTTCGGCGCCGTTTGGCGTTTATGAACGTGACCGCGCTGGGATCCATCGGGAAAAAGGGTCTAGATTTGAATTTTTTTTTTCGCTATAGCTGGGGATGAGCGGGAAAAAAATATTGAAGGAGGGTTCGATCAATGGCGCAGACAATAGACAATATCGTCGATCCAAACGATTCCAGCCTGACCTCGGAGATGGTTCAGTTTGCCGGGCCGGCCGGAAACGTGAATGCGTATGTTTCCCGTCCCAAAGAGGGGAGGAATCTCGGGACGGTTTTGGTCATTCATGAAAACCGCGGTCTCGTCGGCCACATCAAGGACGTCGCGCGGCGTTTCGCCAAGGACGGTTTCGCGGCGATCGCCGTGGATTGCATGGGCCGGGTCGGCGGCAGCGATAAGTTCAACGGCAGCGATGCGGCGACGGAAGAAATCAAGAAGGTGAACGGGACGATGGTCGCGGAAGATTTGACCGCCGCGGTCAATTACGTGAAGAAGCAAAACTATGTGAACGGCAAATTCGGCGTCGTTGGTTACTGCTGGGGCGGAGGTCAGTCCCTGAACTTTGCGACGAAGAGCAAGGATCTCAACGCCGCGGTGGTTTATTACGGACGCAATCCAGATCCGCTCGATTCCGTCGCTAACATTCCCTGCCAGGTGATGGGGAACTACGCCGAAGACGATCCGAACATTATGCCCGGCGTGGAGCCTCTGAAAGCGGCTATGGCGAAAGCCGGGAAGAGCATCGACGTGAAGGTCTATCCGGGCGCGAAGCACGCCTTCAACAACAACACCAACGCCGATCGGTACAATCCCGATGCGGCGAAGGATGCTTGGGCACGGACGACGAAATTCTTTAAAGAGAATTTAGCGTAAGCGATCATTCGCGCGCAGACTCACAGCGGCACGCAGTCTTACTCTAGTTAGGTTGCGTGCCGCTGTTTTATTTTGTCTCTTGGAGTTCGGGGCGATGACCGATGGATTGTCGAGCGAGTTCGGGCGTAATAATGTAGGGGCCCTGCAAGGTGTCTTGCCAAATCTGCTGGGTGAGCTCACGGTTGCCGCCGGTAACCAGGTAGGAAAGTGCGCCGCTCATGGCGCCGAACGTTACCGTAATCGCTTTAATTGGCACGAACCATAGATTTCCAACCGTGACGCCGACGGCAACACCGGCTTTTTCGGTGAGACCTTCAGATCTGAGCGGGACGGCGGAAAGAGCATACACCGCTAAGGCCAGCGCGGCCGCGAGCGATCTGGCTGTTGTCATCATCGCATCATCCTCTAAAGAAGAGTTTTGATCGAATGGCATCGACGCCATGAGCCGGATTCCAGTAGCGGCGCACGCCAAAATAATAGCAGCAAGCTTCGTTATCGAGATCGTTGTTGAAACAGCGTAGTTGACCGTCCTGAAAGCGCACGCGCGCCAGACACGTCCCGCCTGGAACCGAGGACGTCATCACTTCCATGACCACGCCGATGCCCCACTCCTCGTAGCGCAGGTGATTGACTTCGTCGCCGACGCGCAAGTAAAGCTTCTTGCCGTCGCTCAAAGACAGCGCATTTTCGCTGCGGCGGTTAAAATGTTTCAGCGTCAGGGTGACGTCGGGATTGGACGATTCGACGAGCCCGGTGCGTTTACGTTTGGGCGCCTCGATCAACTCCCGCGAACCGCGAGAACGATTGTGCAGCGGCTCGCCGCGCTTTCGTGAAGAATTACTTTTACCCACAACTCTTCCCTGATTCACGTGTTCCTTTGCTGCTGTCTTTCTCGTTCCATGATCGCGATGATCATGAAGACATAATCACCGAAATCGACTTCAATAGTCAAGGTCTCAACGCAGTCTATTGAGAGATAAGACCGATTAAAGTTAACGGTTGGTTACCGGCTCAAAAAAGCCGTGACGGCTTCCGCCAACTGTTCGGGGTGGTCCTGATGCACCATGTGTCCGGCATGAGCGATTGTGCTGCGTTGGCAGTTTTGTATGGCATCGTAACGCTGCTGTTTGTCGGTCCGGCGCGCTTGGCGGCTTTTCGCGCCGTCGACGATGAGCACAGGACAAATGATCCGGCGCAAAAATTCCACGGCCTGCCCGCTGTAAAAGGGCTGTGGCGCGGCGGTGCGGTGCAGCGGATCGAATTTCCAAATCCATTTGCCGTGGTCGTACTGCTTCATGCCCGCGCGAGCCAGCTCGATGGCAAATTCTTTCTTGAGGCGGGGATGGGTCTGTCGTAATTGATCGGCACCTGCATCCAAGCTCGTGTACTCGCGAAAGTGACGGCGCCCGCGATCATGCAACTCGCCGATCCATCGCGCCATTTTTGGCGGCGCATCGGTGAACTCCATGCCGACGGGTCCGACGCCTTCGATCAGCACGAGATTGGCGACGCGCTCTGGAAACGTGCCCGAGTATAAAAATGAGATCGTGCCGCCCATGGAATGGCCGATGAGATTGAAACGAGTGGCGCCGAGCGCTCGAACCACGCAGTCGAGATCAAAAACATAATCGGGGAAATGATAGTAGCCGCCGGCGCCTACCCAGCCGCTGTCACCATGGCCGCGGCAGTCGGGGGCGACGATCCAAACCGGCTGTTGCTGGCGCTTTTGCAACGCAGCGACGAAGGCGTTCCAGCTGTACGCCAGGTCAAGATAGCCATGAACGAGCACCAGCGGCTGTCCGGCGGGCTCGCCCCACTCGAGATAGTGAACCGGCAAGCCATGCGCGTCGACGAATTTTTCCCGAGGCTCCGACATGCAAGTGTTATTTCAAGTCCGGTCGATCGGAACTTCGATGAAGTCGTTCTTGTCGCCCGACCAGGCAAACGCCCGGATAACTTTCACGGCGCGGTTATAGATGGAGATGACGATTTGCACGGCATCGGGATAGGTGGGTTCGCCGAAAGGTCTGGCAAAGGCTTTGTCTTCGTCGGAAAAATAGGCGTCGTGATCGGGGTGTGAGTGATAAAAGGCCTTGAGCTTCTGCCCGTTCGCTTGGGCCTGCGCAAGGACGGACTCGAGCTCCAGGGGATCCATCGCGTAAGCGATCGCCGCGGTGCGCGGATAGGTCTGCGGATCGAGCGCATGGAGTTTGTTCTGAATGTTTTCCAGAGAATGCACGCGGTCGAGATCGCCCGTGGAAAGAATTACGCCGCAACATTCGTCGGGAAATATTTCCCGGGCGTGACGGGAAATTTCGTTCCAGACATCTTGCGTGAGTCTAAAAATCTTAGGTTCGTCCATGGCAGCTAACTTCGGCGCATTTGATTCTTACTAGCATAACCCAGCGGCGCATTGCCATTCGAGCCTTCTGGGCCGTTTGACGAACGAAATTCAGAAAAACTAAGAACGCGGGCACGAGGGAAATAGAATATTATTTGCGGCCCAGGTTGCAGACAATCTTCGGAGGATCAAAATCTCGTCGGTGATTTTTTGTAATTCTGGTAGGTGTCCAGCACGACGTCGGCAAACTGGTCGGAGAACTCAAGATCGTTCTCGATGCGGTTTTGTACCTCGCCAGGTCCGAGATTGTAGGCAATCAGCGCGAGGTTAATGTCTTTAAATTGTTTTCGCAGGCCGTGGAGGTAATAGGCTCCCAAGCGAATGTTGTGCAACGGATCATCCAGCGATTCGGGCCGAAAGACGGCCGGCCGCAAGCCGCGTTCGCGATGCAGCGCGTCGGCAAGATACCGGCCGGTGTCGGGCATGATTTGCATGAGGCCGCGCGCGCCGACGGGCGATACCGCCGCGTGCTGGAAATCACTCTCGATCTGAATAATCGCCATTATCAGCAGCGGATCGAGTTGGCGCTTGGAACTCTCCTCCAGAATGACCTCCGAAATGCGCCATGCTTCCGTATCGGCGATCTCCGGGCGGCGAGATTTAACGATGGAATAAGCTTTGACGAGCTGTTTCGGGCGCGGCCGTTCGGCTGTCGCAGAGGCATCTCCGTCGCCCGAATGCGGCGGCTCCTCGATGGGCGCGGAAATCTGATCGAATGACCAGAACGCCGGAATAAACAGTGCGACAACAAGGACCAGCTTAGTGCAGTCGGCGCCGCAGTTTAAAGTACGAGCGAGCGTTTTTTTAAGACGTTTCTCCATACTCTCACCTGTGAAATTTTTTTCGAAGCGGTCGAGCGGGCTCGAAAACTTTAGCCTTAGTACCAGACGCAAGGAATCATGTCAACGCGAGTCGTGAAAAAAATTCAAACGACAGTGGCGACAAAAACGACTTTGCGGCGAAAATTTGATTTTTTGCGAACTCGGCGGGAAAAGATGATTTGGTTTCGGAAAACTCGTTGATATTTTCCGCGAGAAAGAGCGGAGGGAATGAACCTGATCATTCCCTCCGCGGATCTGAACTCTTACGAGTCGGGATTATCTGCCGGTGCGCGCCAGAGAGAGCACCCAACCATGCATGCGGCTTTTGGCGTTTTGAATGTCTTTGTCGGTGAACCATTTTTTGAGATCGATCCTGTCGACGGGATAGACCGGACGCATGAAATCGCTCTCGTAACCAAAAGGAACCGTAGCATCGATGCCCATGCCGCCTTCGAAATTGGTATTCGACGCGGTCCACTCGCGCTCGCCGGCGGTCATGCGTTCGGCGGGCATGAAGGTCTGGCCGCGGCCGCCCGGCAGCGGATTGATGATATCAGTCTTTGGATTGACGCGAGTGGTAAGATTCCAAATGATGTCATCCATGTCGTAAGGATCCGTGTCTTCGCTGACCGCGATGACAAGTCGCGAGCCTTGCGAGGTCGCCAGAATCGCGGCCATGAAGTTGCGCTGCCAGCCTTCTTCGATGCGATTGCGCTTCTTGACCTGGATGATCGCGCCGCCCCAATCAGTCATGCAGTAGGGGATATTGACGTCCATGATCAAACCCGGCTGCATTCTTTCGCACAGCTCGAACATCGCCGCTTCGCGCACCGTGGTGTCGATGTTGTGATCGTCGAGGGTGTGAACGCCGAGCGGAAAGATGATCGGCTTGCCGTCGCGCTTGCGCGTCGTGACGGCGGTGACGTGGAAGGTGGGCGCCTTGTAGGCTTTGCCCATGTAGCCGGCCCACTCTGGATGGAAATGGAAGCGGCCTTGAACGCCGGCCTTTTCCGATTCAGCCGTCTCAAAACGGCGGTCACGCGGATTGACATAGCCTTCCAAGACAACTTCCGCATCGGCCAGCGCCATCGCGTCAACGGTGCGCGCTTTCACCAAGCGCATCGGCGCGCCCTGCACTGCGCCGGCCATGCCGACTTCGTCGCAGCCCTGCGGCAGGATGACGTAGTCGAAGCCAGCGCCGGCCAGCAGTGATCCCGCCGGCGGCAAGCCAAAATTCATCGTGATGGGAACCATCTTGTTGTCTTTGTAGTATTTGCTCACCACCTGCCACATGTGCGAGCCGGGGGAAATTTGAAATGTCCCGACGTTGCCCCAGCGGAAATTCATGCGGTTGTAACCGAGGTCGGTGCCGCCGTTGAAATATTCCCCGGAAATGAGCCGGTTGCCCGAGCCGACAGTCAACTCAGGTTCGATGTCGGTGTGGCGGATCGGAATGACGTATTCGCTGGCTTCGGCCGGTTTTTCGTAGACTTCCTCTTGTACGGCAGCGTCTTTCTGATCGACCACGATCGGCGCAATCGGATGAGTAATGGCGTAGGCGAGTTTCCTCGTGCGGTCGGCGTGATCTTTCCAGCCGAACATTTTGTTGATGACGTTCATGTCGCCAAACAGATTGGTGACGGCGCGATGATGAGGCTTGCCCTTGACTTTGTTGAACAGGATCGGACAGCCGCCGTCCAGTTGTTTTTGGATGCCGGTGATTTCCAGGTCGGGGTCCACTTCTTTATCGGTGATGAGAATGTCCCCTTCCTTTTTCATCCATTCGATCGCGCCCCGCAGGTCTTTGATCTCATCCGGCGCCGCGCCCTCTCGCTTCGCATTTGCCATTGCGTCCCTCCAGATAATTTACGTCGATTTACTTAGTTCCACGGTTCGTACGAATCACGTTTATAAAGCGCTGTCGTGCACAAAAAACATGAATTTCTTTGGGCCAGCCGGATAACGATCAGGGAGAGAGTTCTCAGATTCAGGACGCCTGGACGATTTTTACGCTTATACGACATTTTTACCGAAGTCAACGAACAGTCCATCGAGTCTCGATCGTCATCGCGCGCCGCCAACCGACCCTTTACAGTTTGCATAGGGCTTGCTATCACTGCTTGGATTATTTTTCCTAAGTTGGGGAGAACATATGACGGACAGTGCGCAGCGTTCCAATCAAGATTGGCTGCTTCTCGTTGGTCTCTTCTGTTTTTTCTTTTCCGGCGCGGCGGGTTTGATCTACCAAGTCGTTTGGACTCGCATGCTCACCCAGATCTTCGGCAATACCACCTATGCGATCGCCACCGTGTTGTCGGCCTTTATGGCGGGGCTCGCCATCGGCAGCTACGTCTTTGGTAAGATCGCCGACCGCGGCAAGAACGATTTTTTACTCTACGGCATTCTCGAAGCGGGGGTCGGTGTGTACGGTTTTCTCGTGCCGTGGTTCTTCCTCGTGGCGCAGAAAGCCTACGGCCCGATTTTCGGCCTCAACGAATCGTATCCATTTATCTTCAATCTGGTTCTGTTTTTTCTCTCCTTCATCCTTTTGGTCTTTCCGACGCTGTTGATGGGCGCGACGTTGCCGGTGCTCAGCCGGTTTTTTGTGCGCAGCTTTGCCCAATTTGGCCGCCGGGTGGGCGATCTCTACGCCACCAATACACTCGGCGCGGTGATCGGTTGCGCCGCGGCTGGATTCTACTTGATCCCGACCTTTGGCATGCGCACCACGGTGTTCATCGCCGCCGGCATCAATATGGTTGTCGCCGCGCTGATACTTATCGTTGATCGCCTGCGTGATAAGACTCCCGTGTACATCACCGCCGAACCCGTCGCCGAGGAAACCCCCGCCGCCGATGCCCAAGGCTTGTCGAAGCTACGCTGGGTGGTTTTGGTTTCCTTCGCGCTGTCGGGTTTTGCCTCTCTAGTTTACGAAAACGCCTGGACGCGCGCGCTCACGCTGGTGATCGGCAGCTCGATTTATTCGTTTTCGACCATGCTGGTGACGTTTCTCATCGGGCTCGCCCTCGGCGGTTTCATCTACGCCCGTTTTTTCGGTGAGCGCGAAGCGCGCCTGAGCACGTTCGGCCTAATCGAGCTCTGGGTCGGCTTGGCGGCACTCGCAACCATTCCGCTATTCGAGAAGCTGCCGCTGATTTTCCTCCGGCTGCTGCATGGCTTCGGGGACACGTTCACCGTGTTTCTCTATCTGCAGATTTTCCTATCCGCGTTGGTGATGTTTGTTCCGACGATTCTCTTGGGTATGACTTTTCCTTTGGTCGCGCGCCTCTTTACCCAGAGTCTCTATCGCGTCGGCAGCGGCGTCGGCAGCTCCTACGCCGCCAACACGGTGGGCGCGGTGCTGGGCGCGTTCGCCGGCGGATTTATACTCATCCCCAATCTCGGCATTCAGAATTCGATCATCGTCGCCGTGGTGATGAACCTGTTGATCGGCGCCGGGCTGATCCTCAGCGACGCCAAGCTTTCCTTGGTTCCGCGCTACGGCCTCGGCATGGCCGTGCTGGTCTTGACGGTCATCGCGCCGCTCAAAGTGCGCCGCTGGGACCCGCATATTCTCACCAGCGGCGTGACGATTTACGCCGACCGCTACGAGTCGCTACCGACCGACTCTTTGCGCATCGAGGAAATGAAGCGCGACGATATCCTTTATTACCGCGAGGGCTTGACGTCGACGGTGAGCGTGCACCAGATTCCCGGCAGCGATTATCTCTACTTCAAGTCCAACGGCAAGATCGACGGTTCGTACGGCGACGCGCTGAGCCAGCTGATGACCAGTTATTTGGCGATGTTGCTGCACCCGACGGCGGAGCGGGCGCTGACCATCGGACTGGGCAGCGGCATGTCGGCCAAGGCGCTGGTGACGTTCGATTCGTTAAAAGAAATCGAAGTTATCGAGATAGAGCCTGCGATGGTCGACGCCAGTAAGTATTTTGACAAAACCTCGGTGCTCGCGGAAAGCTTGCCGGCAGGAGTAACCTTTCCAACGATGGAAGGCGAGAGCCGGGTTTGGTACGACCCGGCTGAAAAACAGCTGTATTACAAAGGCGTGATGGATTCGGAAGCGCGCACCGAGCTGATGAACCGGTCCAAGGATACGGACTACCGCGGCGCCATCGACCGGCTTTATCGCCACGCGCGCCACTCGCGCAGCGCGGGTTTGCACGAAGACCAACGCGTGCGGATCATTCCGACGGACGGGCGCAACTATATTCTCGCGACGCCCAAGTACTACGACGTGATTACGGCCGAGCCGTCGAATCCGTGGATCGCCGGCATCGCTAACCTTTATACCCGGGAGTTTTACCAGGTCATCAAATCCAAGATCAAAGACGACGGCATCTTCGCCCAGTGGTTTCACAACTACTCCATGTCGCCGGACGATTTTCGCATGGTCTTTCGCACCTTCGTTGAAGCTTTCCCCCATGTGTCGTTGTGGAGCATGAAGGAAAGCGATTTTCTTTTGATCGGCAGTAAAAAGGAGCAGGTTTTCAACTACCCGGCAGTGAAACAGATCTACGACAACAACAAGATGTTGCAGTCGGATTTCGACTACCTCGGCCTCTCCGATGTCTATGCGGTCCAGGGTTTTTACCGGATGAACCGAGAAGGGTTCTTGGAGTTCTCCAAAGGCGCCGCGATCAACACCGATGACGGCGCCGAGTTGGAGTTCTCTGCGCCCAAAAACTTGCGTCGCGCGACGACTGATCTCAACCGTAAGCTCATGACGCCGTTCCTGGTCGATACGCCGCCCTGGCTTAAAACCAAACCGCTGCCGGTGCCCGAGGCGATGCATCATTTCTATATGGCGGAGGCTTACGCGGCGAGCTTGGCGCGGAACCGCGCGCTCGCCGAGATCGATCAGGCGATCAAGCTCGATCCCAAGAATCCCAGGTTTCATCTGCTAAAGATGCGAATCTTGCTCGAGCAGGACAGGAGCGCGGACGGCGCCAAGGAAGCTTTCGCTGCGCTGCAAAGCGGCGAGGAGTATATTCCGGATGTTTTGGGGATGAGCGATGAGTTCTATTTACCGGAAGCGCAGGCGGTCTATAAAAAAGTCATCGAGATGGGCAACAAGGACGTGTTGCCGTATCTCGGCTTGGGTAACATCGCGCTGCACGGCGGCAACTTGGAGGAAGCCGAGAAATGGTTCGTGCAGGCGCGCGCGCTGCAAGCTGAGCATCCTGCCGTGTTGCTCGCCTGGGGCCGTTTGTTGGCGGCAAAGGCCCAGCGTCTGACCGACGAGGGAGAGATGAAAAAACAGCTGCAGGAAGCGCGCATTTCGCTCGAGAAATCCCGTGCCAAGGGCGAAAATTCCGCGACGATCCACGAGCAGCTGGGGGTGGTTTATTACCGGCTTGCGATATGGGAGAAGGCGGTGGAAGCGTACACCGAAGCGTTGCGCATGCGACGGCGCCGAAACGATTTACGTTTTTCCCTCGGCCAGGCCTACGCCCAACTCGGAAAGATCGCGGCGGCGGAACAGAAATACCGCGAGATCCTCGCGCTCACGCCCGACGACCTCGACGCTTTGAAGGCGCTCCAGGATCTGGGCAAGAAATATTAACGAAGCATCATTCGGTCGTCGCAAAGAAGCCTCCGGCGAATCACCCGGGGGGCTTTTTGGTTTTCCCGGTCGTCGCTCTAGACTTTGAAGTTCCGGCCTTGACGATCTATGCTGGCGGGCAGTTGATCTGTGCCCAGGAGGTCTCCCAGTGCTGACAGAAAAAATCGGGGTTATCGGCGCCGGCAAAATCGGTGCCGCGATCGCTCGCGGAATAATCCAAGCGGGTCTGGCGAAGAAAGAAAATGTCATGGCCAGCGATGTCAGCGACGCGCTGCGGCAAGCCATCACCAAAGAGCTCGGCATCAAAGCCACGGCGGATAATCGCGAGCTTTGTGATTTTGCCGACATCATCATCCTCGCCGTCAAGCCGCAGATCGTCGACCCGGTGGCGCGCGAGATCGGCAAGAAGCTCGGCCCTGCCAAGCTTTTGGTCTCGGTTGCCGCCGGAGTTCCGCTGGCGCGTATCGAAACCCATCTCGAGCCGAGCGCGCGCGTCGTGCGCGTCATGCCCAACATTCCCTGCGTCGTCGGCGCCGGCGCCGCCGGCTTTGCCGCCGGGGCGCACGCCACCGCGGCGGATCTGGAAAAGGTCGGCGCGATCCTCAACAGCTTTGGGGTCGGCATGGCGGTGGAAGAAAAATACCTGGATGCCGTCACCGGGCTCAGTGGCAGCGGACCGGCCTATGTTTTTCTCTTTATGGAAGCGCTCGCCGATGGCGGCGTGCAAATGGGACTGACGCGCGAGGTTGCGCTCAAGTTGGCGATGCAGACCGTCTACGGCGCCGCGCGCATGGCGCTTGAGAGCAACAAGCATCTAGGAGAATTGAAAGACGAAGTCGCCTCGCCGGGCGGGACCACCATCGCCGGAATCTACGCGCTGGAAAATGGCGGATTCCGCGGCACGGTTATGAATGCGGTGGTCAGCGCGAGCAAACGGTCGCAAGAGTTGGGAAAGGGATCGTGAGGCCAATTCGGGGTCCATCTGTGTACGAGGATGTCCGCGCCGCGCTGGAGGGGGCAGTCCAGCGCTTCTGCCCCTTCTAACCAAGTAGCGAAATCGAGTCCCCGCTCGCCAGGCGAGATTGTTCAAAAATTAGGCATATTTTTTGATTGACTTTTAAAAACTTAATTGATTTTAATACAGGATGCTCATACAGGCTGTTCCGTCTACGGCTTATGACAGTAAAACGAAAACACTAGGCTCGCGCCTAACATGCGTTGAAATGTGTGCTGGTGGTGGTGGCCAAGCACTTGGTTTAGAGCAATCCAAATTTGAGCATGTTTGTTTGGTCGATATTGACAAACACTCTTGCAGTACACTCCGTTTGAATCGGCCTGAGTGGAACGTTATAGAAAGCGATTTGGCCAATTTTGACGGGCGAATATATAAAGGTATTGATCTTCTGGCCGGTGGTCTTCCTTGCCCGCCATTTTCCGTAGCAGGTAAACAGCTTGGTAACAGAGACGAACGGAATCTTTTTCCGCAAGCCCTGCGCCTCATAGAGGAGAGCGAGCCTCAAGCTGTGATGATCGAGAACGTTCGTGGCCTTTTGGATCCGGTATTTAGTGATTACAGAAATTACATTGCGGGACAGCTACAGAGAATGGGATATCTACCTGATTGGCGGTTGCTAAATGCGTCCGATTTTGGAGTCCCGCAGCTTAGGCCACGCGTCATATTTGTGGCAGTCAAAAAAAACTTGGCAGAAAAATTTTCTTGGCCTAAAGTTCAAATGACGCGGGCACCTACGGTGGGTGATACGCTATATGATTTGATGGCTTCGCGTGGTTGGAAGGGTGCGAAAGCGTGGAGTGAGGGCGCGAATGAAATAGCACCGACCATCGTAGGCGGATCATTGAAGCATGGCGGACCTGATTTAGGACCTACCAGAGCACGCCGCGCATGGGCTTCTCTTGGAGTTGACGGCCTAGGGATTGCCGATCAGCCGCCATCACCGGACTTCAGCGGTTTTCCGAAGCTCACAGTGCAAATGGTGGCTCGCCTTCAAGGGTTCCCTGACACCTGGAAATTTGTCGGCAAAAAAACAGCGGCCTACCGTCAGGTAGGCAACGCTTTTCCTCCCCCAGTAGCACGGGCTGTGGCAGCTCACCTGTACGAGTGCCTGACAGCCAAACGCCGTGCTTATGCAGTAGGATGAGTAGTCATCCAGCGTTTTTATCCGAAGCTCGGCGGAGCTTTCATGCTGCTCTGCTAAAAACAGTCCTGAAAACTGATTCTAAGGGAATACCAACTAACGCTGATAGACACGGAGCTGCCAGCGTCGCAATCGCTCGCGGGATAATCGCGCGGCTGGGATCGAAATCTCGCGGAGCCCGAATGGCAGGGCAGATGGCCGGCTCCAATTTCGAGAGAATATGCGAGGAATTTCTCAAGAAAACATTCCCCAGGCTTCTACATCTCCGGCCAGGCGAGTGGGAAGTAAAGCGTGGTTTCGGAGGTTCTGGCAGGCTCGCAATCGCACAGTTTGATCAGTATGAACACCTGGCGGCGCTTGACGCTGCAGTTAGAGCAAACAGAGAATTAGCTGTGGCTCTCGGCAGTGATTACTTGATCAAGCCGGATGTAATTATTATCCGGCATCCAGAAGACGACACCACAATTAACAAACCCGGCTCCATTGTCGACAACCAATCGGCACGTCTTACGAGCTTACGGAAAATGAATAACATCCGTGCGATTCTGCACGCCAGTATATCCTGCAAATGGACTATCCGAAGTGACCGGGCGCAAAACGCACGCTCAGAGGCTTTTAACCTTGTGCGGAACCGCAAAGGCCGTCTTCCTCATATAGCGGTAGTAACCGGTGAACCGGCCCCTGGCCGCATTTCGTCGATTGCGCTTGGAACAGGCGATATCGATTGCGTTTATCACTTTGCGCTTCCCGAGCTTGTCGAAACTGTGAAAAAACTTCAGTATGAAGATGCGCTGGAACTGGTTGAAACCATGGTACAGGGCAAACGCTTGCGAGACATCGCTGACCTTCCACTCGATTTGGTGATCTGAAGATGGATACTATTTCGTCTGAACGCCGCAGTGAAAATATGCGTGCCATCCGGAGCAAAAACATGAATCCGGAAATACAGGTGCGCCGACTCGTCCACAGCATGGGTTACCGCTTTAGGCTTCACAAGAAGGATCTGCCAGGCAAACCGGATTTGGTTTTTTCGCGGAGACGAAAGGTCGTTTTTGTTCACGGCTGTTTTTGGCATCAGCACCAAAACCAGGCCTGCAAGGATTCACGGAAGCCGACTTCCAACACCGGCTACTGGGGCGTAAAACTTGACCGGAACCGGGAACGGGACGCTGCAAATGTCGCAAAGTTGAAGCGTATGGGATGGAAAGTGCTGGTCGTCTGGGAATGCGATTTACGCAATGAACCAAAGGTAAAAAAACGCGTCCGTGAGTTCTTGAATGTAAAAGGGCGAACTGCCCGAGGCGAAAAAGCTATACTTCCTTCCTGTTATATTCACCAGTGCCAAACTTTGGACGACTGACGTCGATTTGGTATCAGCCAGCAATAACAAAAGGGAATTCGAACCTGGTTCAGTGGCACTCAAGGAAACTTCTTTGGATCTGGTGCCAGTATTAACCTTTCGCCAGCACTGAAACATACACTGCCAACTGATGGAGAGGACTCAAGAAATCCGTTTGACTTAAGTAGTACTCTTGAGCAGAAATTTACGCGAAGCATTGGCATTGTCAGCATAAGGGTATTCAGGAATTTCTTGACCACGGTTTTCCGTTCAGATAACAGCCGAACCGGGAAAAAAGGAACGCAAGGCTTTTCTGTCGCCATGTCAATTGAGTCCGGCTATGCAAGGACGGACTTTGGGCCTGGCCTTGCTTTCTTGCAGAATTTACACAGCGGATTGCTGAAAAACCCAGTCGGAGTTCCTTACGACGGGGCTCAGAGCCAGTCCTGAGCTTGATGAAGGAACGAACGGAGGGGATGATGTCATTGATGATTCCGTTCATGCTGAGGCTCTCAAAGCATTCCTTAACCTTTTTTCAGCAACCTGCCAGCGCATATTCCGTAGGGCTATTTGAGATGTCAAAAATAATCAGTGCAGCGGGCTTGCAACATCCTTTGTTTTGTTATTTGCCGGATTCTTAATTTGCCCCGAACCGTTTTCGCTGTTTTACTCGACGCTCTTGACCCACACGGCAGTGGCGCTTCGCTTGTCATTTGTGAGCTGCTGAATTCCGGCGTTAGACACATACTTAAGGCTTCGTTATACTGATCGGGACTTCAACGAGGTGTTTATGGCTGTTCCGGAACCTTTAGTCACCCGATCAGACCAAATCATGAGCGGTGCAGTTGTTTTCGCTGGCACGCGAGTCCCGGTGCAAACTTTGATTGATTATCTTGAAGAGGGAAGTCCGCTGAATGAATTTCTTGATGATTTTCCTACGGTCAGCCGGGAGCACGCAGTGGCCGTTCTTGAGCTGATGAAGGAAGCGGTGCTGTCGCGTGCGGCTGCTGCTTGATGAATGTGTTCCAAGGCGTCTCCGGCGGGAGCTTTCCGATCATGAAGTGCGCACGGTTCCGGAGATGGGATGGGCCGCAAAACAAAATGGAGAGCTTCTTAAACTTGCGTCCAACCTGTTTGACGTCTTCATAACCGCCGACCAACAGCTCAGCTACCAGCAAGACGTCATGCGTTTCTCCATTGCTGTCGTGGTACTTGTAGCGCGACGAAATAAGATCGAATTTTTACTCCCCTTGATGCCCGAATTGCGACGAATGTTAGGAGAGGTTCAGCCGGGCAAAGTCTATCAGATAAGCGTCTAAGCATAGGATGTGGGACATTCATCTTTCTTAGCCGCAAATCCTACCGCATATTCCGTAGGCCTATTTGAGATGTTAGAAGTTACGAGTGACGCGGGCTTGCAACATTTTCGTTTTTCTACTTGCCGGATTATTTGCCTGCCCGCGAATCGTTTCCGCCGTTTTACTCGACGCTCTTGACCCCACACGGCAGTGGCGCGTCGAGCGAATTGAGTTTTCCGGGAATGAGAATTTGTCGGAAGGCGACCTGAACGCCGTTATCGTCACGAAAGAACGGCCCTGGTATCGATTCTGGGAAGAGCGGCCGGTCTTCGATGCTGTCACCTTCCGCACCGA
The DNA here is from genome assembly GCA_050735675.1 of Binatia bacterium. Taxonomy (GTDB): domain Bacteria; phylum Desulfobacterota; class Binatia; order UBA9968; family UBA9968; genus DP-20. The sequence goes on from JBOHVN010000147.1 coordinate 16,446, forward strand.
TCTCGAACGGTTGCGCCGTTTTTATGAGGCCAATGGCTATTACGAGGCGGCGGTGACTTATGATCTCGATGTCGAAAAAGAGCGCGGCCTGATCGCGGTGGAGATCAAGATGCGCGAAGGCAAAGCCGTCTTGATCTCGGCCATCGACGTGGAAGCGGCGGTCAAGGAGTCGGATGGAATACCGCCGCCGTTGCCCAAGGAGCTTCCGGTCAAACGCGGCGAGATTTTTCGCGAGGAGGAATATCGGCAGGGAGAGCAGGTTTTGCGTCGATCATTTTTAGACGCCGGTTACGCGCATGTGGAAACCCAGCGCAACGCCGAGGTCGACCTGGACCAACACAACTCGCGTATCCGCTACGGCGCCCAACCGGGGCCGGTCACTTATTTCGGCGATACCGAGGTGAAGGGCACGGGGACCGTCGAACCGGAGCTAGTAACTCGCGAGTTCACGTATCGCGCCGGGGAAAAGTATTCGCTGTCGAAAATCGTCGAGTCGCGCGAAAAAATTCTGGCGCTGGATCTTTTCAGCACGGTTCGAGTGGGCCCGGTGGAAACCTCAGGCAAGCCCATGATCGTGCCCATGGAAGTGGAAGTCGCGGAGAAACCGCATCGAGAAATCAGGCTTGCGCTCGGTTACGGCACCGAGGACGAGTTTCGCACACAACTGGAATGGCGCCAACTGAACTGGCTTGGTGGCGGCCAACGTTTGTCCGTGCTCGCGAAGTATTCCACGTTGGAGACCAGCGGTGCGGTAACGTTTCTTCAACCACACTTCCTCTCGCGCAATACCCAGGGAACGCTTGCCTTCAGGCATGACCAGGAAACCGAAGACACTTACTTGCGTAACGCATCCCGCTTTCTGCCGCGGATCGATCATCGGTTCTCGAAGATATTTAGTGGCTTCGTCGGCTACCGGCTCGAGTATAATCACCTCAGCAAAGTGGATGACGACATTTCATCGGCGCTCGGTGACATCCGGCGCAACGGCGTTCTTTCGGGGCCGACCGTCGGGTTCGTGTGGAACACGTCGGACGACCCGTTTTATCCTAGGAAAGGTCATGTTATGTCACTCCTGCTTGATCAAGCAGGGGCGATCTGGGGAGGCAAGTATAGTTTTCTAAAACTTACTGCCGAGGCGAAGAAATACGTCGAAATAGGATGGAAGACCGTTTTCGCCAGTCGGATAAAACTGGGCTTCGCCGATCCGCTCGGTTCCGAGGAGAACCTGCCGCTGTTTGAGCGTCTTTATTCTGGAGGTGAAAAGAGCGTGCGCGGCTATGCGCGACGGCGTCTGGGTCCCCTGACCGCGAATGACAACCCGCTTGGCGGCCTTAGTCTAATGGAAGGGTCGCTGGAGTTGCGGCGGCCGGTGTGGCGCGAATTAAACGGCGCCGTCTTTATCGATTTCGGCCAAGTTTCGCGCCACTCGTACGATCTGCCGGTCGGAGATCTCAAATTCTCTGCTGGTTTCGGTCTGAGCTATGCTACCCCCGTCGGACCTATCCGGTTGGATGTAGGATTCCCATTCACACCGCCGTCCGGGGACCGAGCCTGGCAGATTCATTTCAGTATCGGAGCTTATTTCTAACCATGCGAAAATTCTTGCGCTTGATCAAATGGTTAGCTCTTGGATTGGGGTTGCTGGTGTCGCTCCTGATCGTTGCCGCGGCGATCTATGTTCGTACTAAAGAGTTTACCCAGTGGGCTCGCGAGCAGGCGGTCGCAGCCATCAACGAGCAGATTCGCGGCGAAATCGCCGTCGAACGACTGGAAGGCTCCTTATGGGGTAATCTCAATCTTCATGATGTCGTGCTGCGCTACGAGAACGAAGAGGTTGCGGCGATTCCGCGCTTGAACGTTGATTTCCATTGGTTGCCGTTGATCTGGGGCAGGGTACAGATCCGCCGGATCGACGCAGAACAGCCAAAGCTAAACCTGATACAGAGCGAGGCAGGCGAGTGGAACGTCATCGGAGCCTTATCGCCGCGTCAGCCGGAAACCGAAGTGTCTTCAGCCTGGGTGGTTTCGGTGAATTCACTTGTTCTGCGCAACGGCTCGGTCGCGCTTCGCCTTGCGGGCCCGAACCAGTTTTACAATGTCAGTGACGTGAGCTTGAAAGCCGGTATGCGCTTCCGTCCGGCGGGAGCGAGCGTGGAAGTTCAAGAGGTCGCAAGTTTACTGTCGGCGCGAAATTGGCCGGACCTGCGTTTGAAAGGCGCGCTCTCATATCAGCAGAGCGGGGCAGCGCCGGCAGCCTTGAACGTAAAACATTTCTGGGTGGTGAGCCGGCTCTCTCAAATTAAACTCGACGGTCAGCTCATCCAAGCCGAACCTTTCAGGATAAAAGCTCAAGCGGTGATGGCGAACGTAGCGGCAGCAGACGTAGCCGCCTTTGTTGCCGGCTGGCCAGTCAAACACGATGTCGCTGGAAACCTGACGATCAACGGTCCGCTCGATGCGCTCAACGGCAGTCTCGAGTTATCCGCCGCGGGGGCCAAGATTGCCGGGGAATTTCAGGCCGACGCCGCTGCCGAAACTCCGACCTATATGACACAGCTTACCTTCAGCGGCTTTCAACTGCGCCGCTGGCTCGACAATCAAGATCTTTCCGGGACCTTCCACGGCACCGCCACATTAACCGGCAGAGGGTTCACTTTGCCCGCACTGATCGCGAAAGCGAACCTCGAGATCCGCGGTGCCGAGGCATACGGTTGGAGCCTCGGCAACGTGTCTCTGGCTGGCAGCATCCTGAATAGCGTCGCTGCGGTCGATGGCCGCCTCAAAAGCACGCTGGGGGAAGCCACTTGGTCGGGGAAGATCGGGCTGCAAGAGAAACCGGCGTATGACCTTGTGCTGGCGATCAATGACCTGGACATTCAGCGGACGATTCCGGGACGCCAAACGCTCGAAGGCAAGCTCAATTTAAAAGGGAGCCTCAAGGGTTCGGGATGGACATTCGGCGACATCAATACGCGTGCGGAAATCCAGATCCTGCCGTCAACGCTCGGACCGATTGCAGTCACGCAAGGCGTGGCGAATGTCAGTTTGAGCGATAAAAAACTTCGCATTGCCCATGCCGCTTTGAGCACTGCGGAATCCACGCTCACGGTTGCCGGCGAGCTGGGGCTCGAAGCCCGTGTTTCCGGTAATCTCAGTTACCGGTTGCAGGTTGCCGAGATATCGCCCTGGTTATCGCTGCTCGATCGCAGCGGTTCCGGATCTGTGAATCTTTCCGGCCAGGCGCACGGAAGTCTAGCCGCGCTCACCGGCGAGGGGACCGCGCGGCTATCAAACCTGCGTCTCGAGGGTGTCGCAGTCCGAGACGGCAATATCAAATTCACCCTCCAGGGGGCGCAGGATGAATTGTTCCCCAGTGGCACTGTGACGGCCCGACTCATCGGAGTCGATGCGGGAGTGTCATTCCGTCAGATCGATGCAACGGCAAACCTGGCGCAGCAACCGATGCAGTCAATCACATTGCGACTGTACGCTCAGGATACTCAAGCACGCAAACATTCCCTCAGTGCTACTGTCGAGTTCCTGGAGGATAGGATGGTAGCGCGGTTGCGCGAGGCTCAAGTGGAATCGCCGGGCGGTACGTGGACACTGGTCCGTCCGGCAGTGGTGACGAAAAGCGACGACACATTTCTCACCGAACAGCTTTCGCTCCGGAGCGGCGGCAGCGTGGTGTCGCTCAACGGACAGTGGGGTTTCACCGGCGCGCAGGGTTTGACGGTAACCATTGATCAACTCCCGCTAAAAACCTTGTGGCTGTTCGTGTCGGAGCCGGTCGATGCATCGGGAGTGATTACCGCAGAGGGCCGGATTACCGGAACCGCCGCCAGTCCAGAGATCTCGGCGGTAGCACGGCTGAAGAATGCCTCCATTGCCGGCCAAGCCTATGCCGGCGCCCGCACCGATCTGAATTACAAAGACAAGCTGGCGCGCGTCAACCTGGAAGTGCAGCAGGACGCGACCCATAGGCTCATTGGCGCCGGTACTGTTCCGGTTGAATTGAGTTGGCACAACGGCGCCCGAGCTGTGGTGGGCGACAGGTTGGACTTCAGAGCGCAAAGCGGGGGAATCAGCCTCGCTTTTCTGAACGCCTTCAGCGGCAAGGCGCTGGACCGTATCGACGGAGAGGTGAGTCTCGACCTCACGGCGCACGGTTCGATTAAGCGGCCCGAGTTTCAGGGGACGTTTGGGTTGCGCGACGGCAAAGTCAAAGTCGTACCGCTCGGCGTCGATGTTGTCGCGATCACGGTCGCGGCAAGCTTGGATTCTCGCAATCTGATAATCCGAGAAATATCAGCCAAAGCCAAGGACGGCGAGATGAGCGGACGCGGTTCGTTAGGGATCCACGGATTCGACCTTGACGGCGTCAAGCTTTCACTCAATGCAACCCGCTGGCCGGCAATCCAGACCGAACGTTATCAAGCTAGGGTTACGGGCAACCTGGATGTTCAAGGATCCTTGGCGGCGCCGAAGTTAACCGGCACGCTCACAGTTGCCGACGGGACGCTGCGTCCCGATCTGGCTTTTTTGGAACAGAGCAAAGTGCCGCTCACCCGCGATGAGACGATTATCGTTATCAAGAACAATCGCGTAGTTGGCCCATCCTCGGAGGAGCTGACAAAGCGCAACACGGCGAAAGGCGGTTGGTTCGAGAAAGTCAGCCTCAATTTGACGGTCAATTCGCCGGGGAATCTGTGGATCAGACACCCCGATTTGGTTTCGGAGCTTTCGGGAAATGTCGGCATTAACAAAGCCCCCGGACGCCAGCTCGATTTTACCGGACGCATTGAAATCATGCGGGGGTGGATGGCTTTCCAGGGTCGGCGCTTTCAGCTAGTGCGCGGCGCGATCGAATTCACCGGCGGAGATAAGATCGCTCCCTCCCTCAATATCGTGGCGAACAACCGCGTTCAAGGATACGAGGTGCAGGCGCTGGTCAGCGGGACAAGCGAAAAGCCGACCCTGACGTTAACCAGCCAACCACGGCTGGATCAGGCCGATATTCTTGCCCTGTTGATTTTTGGCAAGCCGCTCAACGCCTTGAACAAGCACGAGCAGGGCTCGGTTCAGCAGAGCGCGCTCAGCATCACCAGCGGCTTTGTCGCTGCAAACGTAGCCAAGTCGGTCTCACGAGCGCTGGGATTGGACAGCTTAGGATTGGACATCTCGGATGTGGACTTTGCCGGGGGAACCATCGGTTTAGGTCGTTATGTCGCACCGGGCACCTACGTCTCGTTCTCGGAGCACTTAGCAGGAGAAAGAGGGCATGAAGTCTCGATCGAATATCAGATCGTTCCCGATTGGTCGCTCTCCAGCAGTACCGCCAGCAGCGGCTCGAGCGGTATCGATATCATCTGGCGCAAGCGCTACTGAGGAGCGCTCGGTCATTTTATTTTTTCTTCCAACTTCCTTGGCTGTCCTGAATCCACCAGCCCGGGCGCGCTTGTTCGATCCAGCTCTTGGCAAAGATGCTTTTGATCTTCGGGACATTCTCGTTGGGAATGTTGTTGGCTTTGGCGATTTCGGCGTAGAGCGCCTCGCGATCGCGATTTTCGGCGTCAATCAATTGTTTGCTTTCGGCGCGTTCCTTGAGGTTTAAGCCGTCGTTGTTGCGCACGGCCAGAAGCCCATCCTGCGCGATGCCGACGTTGCCGCGGTCCATATAGGGTTTGATCGCTTCGCTGCGTCGTTTGATCGAATCCTTCAAAGCGCGAATCGCTGGATTGGAAACGTTGATATCCGCTTCCTGCGCGTGCGCTTTGCCGACGAAGCCTAAACTTGCGATGACCGACGGCAGGTCGAAGTAACGGCTCTGGGGCTGGGGCGCGGTCTTTCCCGGTTCGCCGGGTCCGCCCCAGGTTTCCTTGACGATCTGGTCGGCGGCGCGTTCGACCGCCGCCGCTGGAAAGTAGATATTCACCGTCACGCAGGCGCTGGCGAAAAACAGCGCTACGAAGATGCTCCGTTTCAACATGATTCCTCCAAATTACTTGACTTGCGGTTGCTCTGATTTGATTCGTTCTAACCGGCGCATCAGCTCCGAAAAACCGATCACCTGAGTATGGCTGACGATATTCACCGTCGGTGGCAGAAAACTGCCCACCACTAAATATTCCTGGTCGCCGCGGGTTTCCACGCCGCGCAAGGTGAGCCGGTCATTTTTCAAGAGCGCCTTGAAACCCAATTTGCTATAACGAAAACTGTCGAAAAAGCTCGCCAGGCCGCCATACAGCGCGCCGGCATTTTGCCCCGAGCTCAAGACCGTGATCTTATTGAGCGCCTCCACGCTGATGCGCTGCTCCCCGCCGCGATCCACCGAGTGCAGGTCGGCGCGAAACTGCGCCGGCTGCCCGTCGATAATCACCAGGTCGTCGATCGTTCCCGCTAGAATGCCCGAGATATGGCCGAATGCAAAGGTCTTGGACAGTTGCTCGAGCTGGATATTCGCAAGCTTGGCATCGAGCCGGATCGCCGCGAGCGGCGAAAACGGATTTTCGATCTCAAACTTATTCATGGTCATGCTTCCGCCGAACAGCTCGGCTTGAATTTGACCGTTGGTCTTGAGCATATCGGAGGTCGACTGCACCTCGGGAATGGAACCTGTTAGTGTTCCACTGAAGCGCGGCCAATCCAGCGCTTTGCTGAGCTCTTCGAGCTCCAATCGTTTGGCTTCAAGCGAAAAAGACAGCCGCTTCGGATCGGTGATCACGTCGGGCCAGAAAAGACCGCCGACGATGATTTCGCCGCCGAATACAGCGGCGCGGATGGACTGATGAAAACGCAGCGCATTGTTCGATAAAGAAATCGCCGCCCGGATCGGCGCAAGCGATTGTTTGCCGAAGCGAGCCCGCTCGATCGCCAACATGCCGGTTCGCGGCGCGTCAATCGAAGCTCTTTTGGTTTCAGCCCAATGAACATCGAAGGGCAGCGTGAGCGCCAGCGGACCGACTTGCCATTGCTTCGACCGGGAGCGCAGCTCGCCGGCTGTGAGCGACAGTTCTCCTGCGGCGCTGAGATTGCCCGGGCTGCCGCGCAGATGAGTGTCAAAAGCGAGCTCGCCGCCGACCGTGATTTCGCCGAGAAACGGAAACTGGCGATTGAAATTCTCGCGCAGAAAAGATTCGAAGAAAGCGCCCGGCAAAAATTTCGCACTGCGTAGTTGCAGCCGCAGCTCTGGCGTTTGCGTGAGGTTCACGACGGCGCCGCGCCCGGCGATGGTGCCGACGTTGACTAAACTGACCTCACAGCGGCGGCACTCCAGCCGATCGTCGGAGCGGAAGTAATCGGCGTCGAACGCGAACGCCGGTTTTCGCGCTTTCAGGTCGGTAAAAAATTTACCCCATAATATTTCTCCGGCGTCGACGCCGAACTTGATGTCGAAGCCGTATGAGCTCGCTATCGGCCGAGAAGTCCATTCAAATGATCCGTTGAGCGATAAATTCTCGCCGATCTTATCGTTGTCGGGAGAATTGAATTTTCCGCCAGTGGTTTCGAAGCGGCCCTTGATCCTCAACGGCTCATCGGCTTTGAGCGCGAACGAGGCGGTTGCTTGCAGGCGCCCGACCGCCGCTTGCCAGCGATTTTTTCCGGTGTAGTCGAGCTTGGCGGCGTTGAGCTTCGCGCCGCCGATCCGCAGGGCAGGCGGGGTCCATTCAAAAGGCAGATCCACGCTGAGATTTGCTGCCGTCACCCCGTCGCCGCGAACCTGGCCATTTTCGCTGCGCGCGATTCCACGCACATCGAGCGCGTTCCAAGGGCCGCGAATTTCGCCGTCGATTTGCGCGTGACCCTGATAGGCCCACCGATTGAGAGGTGAGGGCAAGAGTATTTTTAAATTTTCTAACGGCATGTCTTGCCAACTGAGTCTGGCTCGAGAAATGCTCGGCTGCGGATCGAAAAGCACTTCGCCTTCGCCTGCGCCGCTGCCGAGATGGGAAGCCAAGCGCACTGATTTAAGGATCAGCTTTTTCTGTGGCAGCGAAAAAACACCGGCAAAACTCGCCTGAACGTTGCCGCGCGGAAGTTTGCTAGCGGCCGGTGCGAACGCGCCCGGAAAGTCCGCCAGAGTTGCGTGCCCGGTAAAGTCGGCGTTGTGAAAATCCGGATCGAGG
>JBOHVN010000148.1:0-18460 GCA_050735675.1 Binatia bacterium
TCGAGCCGACGCAGTTACCTTCAGCTACGGAGCTGTGGCATACTCCGGCACGGACTTTCACCGTGCTGATGTGGCGCCCTCACGGGCGCACTCACCCCGGTGAAAACCGGGGTCCATCCCCATCCCCCTTAACCTGGATACCGTTTTCCAACGGTATGACGGACGCTGTCCGTCACCTAGATGCCGGCGTTCACCGGCATGACCAACTTTCACTTCGCCTCAAGCATGCCTGAGCAAGGTCGAAGGGGCGAGGGATTTCAACCATCCCCGAGAGAGACATTAAATATTCTTGCCCTTTCGGCCAGGCATCGATAGTATACCGTACCATGACTCGGTCGAGGGCCCTTAACTCTCCACAAGAGGCGTCAATAGAAATAACTCACACGTGGCGTCACCCGGGAGGAAAGCTCGTTGAGCTGGGCGCCCATTCGCTTAAACAAGATGAGTTGCTTGCAATCTTAATTGGTTCAGGGATCTCGGGGCGGCCAGCGCTTGTGATCGCCAATTCGATTCTAGATGAGTATGTGGGCCTCCACGAAATTCACAGACGCGCAACCGTTGACGAACTAGCCAAAATCGCTGGTCTCGGTGTTAAGAAAGCTGCGCGCATCCTCGCAGCGATTGAACTAGGACGACGACTCTACAAAGCAAAGAGACCCCTTAAAGTGGCATCAGGCGCCGAAGCTAGCCTTTTTCCTGGGGTGCAAAACTCCACTGAGGCGCAACAAGAAACCGATCAACCTAGCGACGCATCACTTCTCGCCGCGATTGTCGGCTCAGGAATCCATGGCAGAGCGCCAAAAATGATAGCTGAAGATCTACTTTGTCGGTTCGGTTCGTTCCTGGAGCTGTTCGGCAAGGATATGGGAGAGTTCCTTGAGATTAAGGGATTAAATTCCGTAAAGATTATTCGAATTGCTGCCGCTATGGAAATTGCTAGGCGGCTATCTCTAGCTCTCTAATGACACCAAGGCGACGCGTCGGCGGCACCTCGACCCCACCTGCTGCTAGCCCAATTACCAACCACATCGAACGGCAAATTCCGCCTCTTTCCCACACTCCGATGTACGTGTGGCATAAGTACTGGGCGAGGAAGACATGGAATGTCGTTGGCGAGTTCATCAAAAGATATTGTCCGGAAGGAGGAATTGTCCTTGATCCATTCGCGGGCAGCGGCGTAGTGGCGATGGAAGCCTTAAAAGCTGGGCGTAGGGCTATCGTCTGCGATCTGTCCCCGATTGCTACTGAGATAACACGTTTAACGCTTAAGCCAGTAAGTCTTGAATTGCTTCGTCAATCCTTCGAACGAGTTGAAGAACGCGTAAAAGAAAAAATTTTGACCTTGTACGAGACAACTTGCCGTCGTTGTCGACATTCGTTTCCCTTCAATTGCGCTGTATGGAAAGGAGGGCGTTGTCTCGATATCCGCTATGTGAGTTGTCCGCATTGCGGAGACCGTCAAGAAAAGAATTGCAGTCCAAACCGAACTGATGAAAATTGCAAAAACGTCTAGGAATACTTCGCAACTCAATCTTTTCGGGCAGGAGCCAGTGGACGACGAACGTTAGACAAACTCCTTAGTTTCTCCATCAGTCCGGTATTTCTTTTTTCGACCCGCAGATTTCGGATCGCCATCGCCAGTGCTTTTCGGCTGCCAACCAGCACGACCAGTTTTTTGCCGCGCGTGACCGCCGTGTAAAGAATGCTGCGATGCAGCATCAAATAATGAGAGGTATGCAGCGGGATGACCACTGCCGGGTATTCGCTGCCCTGGCTCTTGTGCACTGACGTGGCGTAGGCGAGGCTGATCTCATCGATCTCATCGGACTCGTACTCCACCACCTTATCGAGAAAATCGACCTTCGCGCTGCCGTTTTCCCGATCGATGCCGACGATCCGCCCGAGATCGCCGTTAAAGACTCCCTTGTCGTAGTTGTTGCGCAGCTGCATGACCTTGTCGCCAGCGCGCAGGACAAAGCCGCTCCGTTCGAGCGCTTGACCGAGTGGATTTAACAAGCTTTGCATTTCGCGGTTGAGGTTGATGGTGCCGAGCATGCCGCGGTGCATCGGCGTCAGCACCTGGATCGTTTGCGCCACTTCACCAGGCTCCAACTGCATAGACCGGGGAATGCTTTCCCAGACCAGTTGCTTCACGCTGCTGAGAATCTCTTCCTCGGTCTCATGCGCCATGAAGACAAAGTCGCGATGTTCGCCGGCTGCGCCGAAAAATAACGATTGCCCCTGAAGAATCCGGTGCGCGTTGACGACGATCAAGCTCTCGCGGCTCTGGCGGAAGATGCGCCGCAGCACCACCTTCGGGACAACACCGGAATCGATCAAATCGCGCAACACGCTGCCCGGCCCCACCGACGGCAGCTGATCGACGTCGCCGATGAGAATCAAATGACTGTGTGGATCGACCGCGCGCAGCAAGTGATCCATCAGCGCCAAGTCGACCATCGAGGTCTCGTCGACGATGACGTAATCGACCTGCAACGGATTGTCCTCGCTTCGGTGAAAACCGCCTTCACGCGGGTTGTATTCGAGCAGCCGATGGATCGTCATGGCATCTTCGCCGGCGCTCTCGGCCATGCGTTTGGCGGCGCGCCCGGTCGGCGCGGCCAGGACGAAGGTGACCTTGGCGCGGCGCAGGATGGTTAGCAGCGCGGTTAATAAAGTCGTCTTACCGGTTCCCGGGCCGCCGGTGATGACGAGAACTTTTTCCCGCAGGGCCTGTTCGGCGGCGCGCACTTGGTCTTCGTCCAAAGTGACGGCCGCAGAGCGGAACAGTTCAGGGCTGATTAGATCGATGGCACCGCGCGCCGCACCCGAGCGGTTCCAAGGACCGATGATCTTCTCGCGCTGGATATGGGAAGGCGTCGACAGCAGGCTGTGGAACGCTGCCGCTACGCGCCGCTCGGCGTAATAAAGCTCTGCCAGATAAACTTGCGTAACGCCGGCATCGCCGGCTTCTTGAAGCACCAAGCTACCCTTTGCCGCCAGTTTGCCGACGGCTGCGTCAACGGGATCTTCTTCGACACTTAGCAGCGCGGCGGCATTGCGCTTGAGCGAGGCGAGATCAGCGTAGCAATGGCCGCGCTCGGCCAATTCGCCGAGCACATGCAAAACCCCCGCTTGCACCCGCAGCGGAAAATCGCCGCGAATGCCGATATGATCGGCGAGCCGGTCCGCCAGCAAAAAACCAATGCCGTGCACCTGGCGCGCTAGCGCGTAGGGATTCTCGCGCACCTGGGCGACGGTATCGGCGCCAAAGACCCGGTAAATCCTGAGCGCCAGCGAGGCGCCGACGCCGTGGCCTTGCAGGAACACCATGACGTCCTGCATGCCGCGCTGGGCCTGCCATGCTTCCATGATGCGGCGCGCCCGAGTTTCGCCGATGCCGTCGACGTCCAAAATCCTCAACGGTTGATCGGACAAAACACGCAGTGTATCCAGGCCAAAGGCGGCCACCAACCGTTTCGCGTAGGTCGGCCCGATTCCTTTGATCATGCCGGAGCCGAGATATTTTTCGATGCCTTCGAGCGTCGCCGGATCGATCTTTTCCCAATGATCAACCTGAAACTGCAAGCCATAGCGCGCGTGGCGTTTCCAAACACCGGAGACTTTGATTTCTTCGCCTTCGGCGACGGGAAAAATCGTGCCGACGACCGTGACTCCCGGCCCGCCGTCTTCATCGAGACGCGCCACGGTATAATGGGTTTCCGGATGGCGGTAGGTAATCCGGCTGATGGTGCCTTGGATGGAGGCGGTTTCGTTGTGTTTTTCGGCCAACGGCAGCTCCCGGACAGTATCTTAATTGAAACTCCGCACGGCGTAAACGAGGTGCTTGCCTTTTGCAGGACGGGAGATAGAATCCCTTTTCAGATTGTCGATGTCCAGTTCAGCTCCCGATTATTGGCTGTCCTCCCACCTAACTCTCTTGGTTAAAGCGCAAAACAACCCCACGGTTTTGGCGTTCCCTGGATCGGTGAATCCTAGGAGACGAAACCCGTGAATATTTTTTGGCTCGAGGCGCTGCTTATCTTCGTGTTGATCCTCGCCAACGGCTTTTTTGCGGCAGCCGAAATCGCCGTTATCGCCATGCGCAAAAGCCGCATCGACGCGCTGATTGAAAAGGGCGTGAAATGCGCCGCCGTGATCGCGCGGCTAAAAGGCGACCCCGACCGTTTTCTCGCCACCGTGCAGATCGGCGTCACCGTGGTCGGCACACTGGCATCCGCCATCGGCGGCGCCGCGGCCATAGTCTACTTGGAACCGCGGATCGCCGCCTCGGAAATACCCTTTTTCGCAAATTGGTCAGAACTGATAGCCCTGCTGATCGTGGTAGTGCCGATATCTTTCCTTTCCCTAGTGCTGGGCGAGCTTGTGCCAAAATCCCTCGCGCTCAAGTACTCCGAGCAGATCGCTTGCTTCGTTGCCCGTCCCATCGACTTGCTCTCGCGCGCCACCGCCGTATTTGTCAAAGCCCTGACCGCGACGAGCAACTCGGTTCTGCGGCTTTTCGGCGTCCATGAAGGCGAGGGCGCCAGTTTCATTTCAGCGGAAGAAGTGAAGTCGTTGATCCGCGAAGGCGCCGCCAAGGGGATCTTCAACGAAACTGAACAAGAGCTGATCCACAGCGTTTTCGAATTTGCCGACACGCCGGTCAAAGCGGTGATGATTCCGCGCACCGAGATTCACGCTATCGAAGCCAACGCCTCCCTCGCCGACGCGGCCAGAAGCTTCGTCGACAGCGGCTTCTCGCGTATTCCCGTCTATGAAGGCGAGCTCGATAAGATCATCGGGATTCTTTACAACAAGGACGTGTTCAAAGCGCTGCAGGAAAACAGCGACTTTCGTATTCGCGATCATCTTCACCCGGCGTTTTTCGTGCCCAGCACGCTGCCGATCAGCGAGCTTTTGAAACAGCTGCAGCGGCGCCACTTGGCCATGGCCCTGGTAATCAACGAATTCGGCGAAGTCGAAGGCCTCGCCACCCTCGAGGATCTGGTCGAAGAAATCGTCGGCGAGATTCGCGACGAGTACGATCGCGAAGAACGCGGGCCGGTGGAACGGTTGCCAGACGGCTCAATGGTGATCAAGGGCTCGGCGCTGCTCAAAGACTTGAAGACCGATTTCAATCTGCCCTTCGAGGAGTCGTCGGAGTACCACACCCTTGCCGGGTTCATGCTCGCCAAACTCAAACGCATACCGCGCGGCGGGGAATGGGCCGAGGAAAACGGTTACAAGCTCACGATTGTCGACATGGAAGGACGGCGCATCCTCAAGATCAAACTGGAGCATACTGCGCCGGCGTAACCGGCCGTCACTCGGGCGCTCGTAAAATCAGTACGAACGAATTTCTATTTCGTTGCCGTCGGGATCGAGAAAATAGACCGAGGTCGCGCGCCCGCGCGCACCCCAACGCGACACCGGCCCCTCGCGCACCTTAATCTCGTTAGCCGCCAGATAATCGACGATGCCGGAAAAATCCTCGGCGCCGACAACCAGGCAGAAATGGTTGAGGTTGCCGTCATTCTTCGCGCCGCCAGCGCGGACGGCGGATGATGGGGTCGGAAACAAGTCGATAATCGTCCCTTCGTTGATGCGAACCGACGGGAAACCGACTTTCCCCGCTTTGAATTCTTCGACGCGCTCGCCCTTTAGACCGAGCACCTCGATGTAAAACTTCAGCGAACGGTCTATAGCGCCGACGTTGAGCACGATGTGGTCCAGCTCGGTGATTTTCGGCCCTGCCATAACGAACTCCTTTCGTTCAGCCGCGCTGCGGCGGCTAGGCGTCGATGGTCGCCATTGCCTCGATTAACGCTGCAATTTCCTTTGGCGTGCCGACGGTGATGCGCAAGCAATCCTGCAGACCCCGCACGTCGAAATAGCGCACCAGAATCTTGCGATCCTTGAGCTCCTCGTAGACCGGCTTGAGATTCTGCCCGGTCCTGCGCGCTAAGACAAAGTTAGCATGGGATGAATAGACCTGATAGCCCAATCGTTTGAGCGCGGACGCAAGTTTTTTCCTGCTACGCTGAATGCGCCGCGCGTTGCGGGTCATCCACGGCAGATCCTGCAAAGCCGCGCTCGCGGCCACCAGGCTCAGGCGATTTACGTTGTAGGAATCTTTGACCTTCATCATGCCGGCGATGATTTCATCCGATGCGAAGGCGAGGCCGATACGCATGCCCGCCAGCGAAAACGACTTGGAGAAGCTCCGCAGCACGATCAAATTAGCCAGCCGGTGAATCAATGGAAGCGAAGATGAGCCTTCGCCTTCGGCAAAATCGACGTAAGCCTCGTCGATGAGGAGGACCCCTGACACCGAGCGCGCCAGTTTTTCGATTTCCGCCAAAGGCACCAGTGTGCCGGACGGCGCGTTCGGATTGCACAGAAAAGTGAGTGCGGCGTTTTGCGCGCCGAGGGTGACGGGCACGGAAAAATCCTCCGGATAGTCGACCGCCAGGTGGACGCCGTCTTGGATCTCGACCAACGTGTCGTAAAGTGAGTACGTGGGAACCGGAAATGCCACCCGGTCGCCGGGACCGATAAAACAGCGGAGCGCCATCGATAGGAGCTCGTCCGAACCGTTGCCCGCGATGATGTTCGCCGGCTTGACCCCGTACACGTCCGCCGCCACCGAGCGCAGGGTGTCGCTCAGTGGTTCGGGGTATAACCGCAGCGAACTGCGGATCGCGTTCCTGAGCGCCGCGCAAACCCTGGGCGAAGGCGGATAGGGGTTTTCATTGGTATTCAGTTTGATGATTTCAGGGTCTTGCGGCTGTTCGCCGGGGATGTACCCCGCCAGCGCGGCAATATTCGCGCGAAAACGAGTCGGCATAGCGCCGAATTCTATCGGCAGGCATCCAGCTTTTCAAACCGCTTGCCGATGTCAATGATTCTGACGGCAAGCGCGACAATTTGTCCAAGGATTCCTGATATGGTCAAAAATTACTAATATTTGGCGCTTTTCTATTATATAATCTAGAATGACTGACCTTCTTTTAAGTACTTAATTTATATGACGCCTTCGATTTACAGCATGGCATGTTTTTGGCTTATGCCTGAATCTCGGTTTTATGAGCAACCAAGCCG
This sequence comes from Binatia bacterium, assembly GCA_050735675.1. Lineage (GTDB taxonomy): Bacteria > Desulfobacterota > Binatia > UBA9968 > UBA9968 > DP-20. Next base: position 7,105 of record JBOHVN010000148.1, read on the forward strand.
GCAATCGATCTCTTAGCGAAAATAGCAAATTAATTTTCATGGATTTTCCAAAACACTCCAAACCTGACTCCGCCCTCCTGCTGGTCAAGGAGATCGAGATTTTGCAAACGCAGACTCGGTTGATGGAGATCTGCCTCAAGCAAGCTCAGCGAGAGACTGAAGACACGATGGCGCGCATGGAACAACAGTACAACGGCGAACTGACCGGCCTGCGCGCGGCCCTGACCACCGTGGCGCAAACGCTTGCGGCCCGACAAAGTGCAATCACGCCAAATCCCGACCTGCTCGAGCGAGTCAAATTTCTGGAAGCTCAGCTGGGCGAGCAACAACACGTCTTCGAAAACTGTCATGCGGAACTCAAAAGCTCCAGGTCAGACGCTGAATACCTGCGCGCACGGTTCGGAGAATTGCAATCGGCCGCGTCATCGGCTGATCTTCGGGCGCAAGAGTCTGCCAAAGCTGAGCGCCACAGTCTGATAAACGAAAACACCAGGTTGCGCTCCACCCTCGCCCGGCAAGAATGCGCCAGTGCGCGACAAGAAAGCATCTTCAAAGCCGAGCGCGATAAATTGACCGCCGAAATCGCTCAGCGCTGCGTCGACCTGGAACAGCAACGGGAAATTGCTAATCAGGCAAATGTAGAGCTTGAACGCCTGCGCAGGGAAATCGCAGGGCTCGATGAGCAAAAAACCCAGTCCGAGCTGGCGCGCGGGCGGATCGAAGAAGATTGGCGCCAAGCGACAAACTTTTCCCGCGAATTAGAAGCTAATCTGCGAACCAAGGATGATGAGCTGCGCGCCATTCAATTTAATGCCCGCGCAAGTAAGAAATCGGCTCTCACAGAACCGGAAAGACAATTTAAAGCGCCCGATGCTCGACGCCGCATCCAAGAGCTACAGACCGAGCTGCGCCAAACTGAACAGATCGCATTAAACCGCCAGCCGGCCGAGGAGATGACAATGGACACTGATGATCGTAACAAGCAGCCCGCCGGAAACGCGACCGAGGTGCAAAAACCCGGCGCGACGCAGTCCGGCCCTGAGCAATCGCTTCGAAACGAGATCGACCGGCTGCTTCACGAAGCGCAAGAGAAAAACCAAATCTTGCAGGACCGAAATGATGAGCTGGTTCAGGTCAAGGCCGAGATGGATAAGTTGCAGGAGCGGCTCAATCAACTGGAGTCGTCAACCAGCCGAGCGCAAAGCGCGCTCGCCGGCGACGCTGAGCGCATGCATACGGAATTTCAAGCCCAGCTTGCTTTGTTGCAAGCCGAACTCAGCCAGAAAGAATGGGCGCTGGAGGACAAGCAGGCGGCGGCACGGGGAATCGAGCAAAAGTATCGCGAAGAGATCGAGTCATTGCGCCGGCGGTTGGCGCAGCGTGATACCGCAATAAATCAGGACGGCGGCGAATTCGTTCTGGACGAGTCGCGCGTGAACCGTGCTCAAAAACAACAATTCGAAGCGGCCAAAAACACAGACCCGAGCGCGGGAGCAGTCAATCTGAATAGAAACCATCGGCGCTGGCATAGCGGTGTGGGTTGGAAAAGGCGTTGGCGCGAGTAAAAACTATTTTACGGGGCGTCGCCGTTTGCCGCTGATGGATCTTAACGAAAGGAAGATTTTAGGCATGCCATCCGACCGCAACGAAAGAGGCACTGCCGAAGGACGATTATGTTGCAGACAGAACGCGTACCGACAGGAATCGTAGGGCTCGACCCCTTGATCGAAGGAGGACTGCCGAAGGGTCGTTCGATTCTCGTTACCGGAGAGCCGGGAACGGGAAAAACAATCTTCGCGCTGCAGTTTCTCGTCGACGGGCTCCGACGGGGTGAAAAAGCCATCTACGTGAGCGCCGATGAAAGCCCCATGGATGTTCTCGAACAAGCCGCCTCCCTGGGATGGGATCTTGAACCGCACGTCGACTCCAAAGAACTTGCGATTTTAAACGCCGGAACTTATCTCAGTTCGCTTCCCGGAGCAGGCCGGGAACGGCACGTTGACGTACAGAAAGCCGTGGGCGACCTGGCGTCCTTCGTCAACCAAGTGGGCGCGAAGAGAATGGTCCTCGATCCGGCGGGTCCTTTCGTCCTATTGCGCGATAGCGCTGCGCGAATTCAAGACCAAACACGCTTGCTGATCAAACTGCTGCGCACCTCGATGCCAACGACCAACGTCTTGACTTCCTACGCGGTTCCCCGCACCGGCGAGCGCGGTATGCACGGCATCGAAGAGTATCTCGTTGCCGGCGCGGTCGTGCTTGAAATGATTTGGAAAGGCGAAGGCCTCGTTCGCAGCCTGATCGTCGAAAAGATGCGCTGTACCGACGTGAAACCCACGCAGCTCGAATTCGATATCGCCAAGGGCGTAGGTATTACGATTCAGCCGCCCGCTTCAGCGCTCTAAATCCCGGCACAAGCGACCCGATTTTGAGACAGTTCCGCATATACGCGGCGCTGCCGCCAGACAAGATAAAGAGATTACACGGTGCTGCGAGGGCTGGCGGCTACGGAACGCAATCGTTTTGCCCTCGGTTTGAGCCCGTCAAACGGGTAAGTCGAAAATTCAGCCAGATCCGGTTTCCTGCTAACTAGTTCTCCTGGTGCCGACGCGCCAAACTGCGTTGGTCTCGCCTCACTTTAACCTGTGATTGTTTGGCATTTCTTGACAGGGCGGCAAATGATGCTTAATTTTTCTACATACAAGAGGTGGATGACCCATGCGTCTAGATAAACTTACGATTAAATCACAAGAGGCACTGCAGCAAGCTCAAGGGCTCGCCGAGAAGCGCAACCACCAGGCGATCGACGTCGAGCATCTTTTGTTCGCGTTGATGGGGCAAAAGGAAGGCGTGGTGTTGGCGCTCTTGCAAAAACTCGGCGTTCCGCTGGGTATGGTGACCGAGCGCTTGCAAAAGGCCTTGGATCGTTTGCCTCAAATCACCGGCGCCGCCGGCCAGACTTACATCACGCCGCGTCTGAAAAAAATCATCGAGAGCGCCGAAGCGGAAGCCGAAGCGCTCAAAGACGAGTATGTTTCCACCGAGCACCTGCTGCTCGCAATGGTTCAGGACACCGGTGACGCCGGTAAAATTCTCAAGGAACAGGGCGCCTCGCGCGATAAAATTTTAAACGCCCTGGTCGGCATTCGCGGCGCGCAGAGAATTACCGATCCTAATCCCGAAGAAAAATATCAAGCTTTGGAAAAATACGGCCGAGATTTAACCGATCTCGCGCGTAAGGGAAAACTCGATCCGGTGATCGGCCGCGACGATGAGATTCGCCGCATCATTCAGGTGCTGTCGCGCCGGACCAAAAATAATCCGGTGTTGATCGGCGAGCCGGGCGTCGGCAAAACCGCCATCGTCGAGGGCCTGGCCCTGCGCATCGTCAACGGCGACGTGCCCGAAGGACTGAAAGAAAAACGGCTCCTCGCCCTCGATCTCGGCGCGATGGTTGCCGGAGCCAAATACCGCGGCGAGTTCGAAGATCGGCTTAAAGCCGTGCTCAAAGAAGTCACCGAAGCGAGCGGCCAAATCATCCTGTTCATCGACGAGCTCCACACTTTGGTCGGCGCCGGCGCGGCCGAAGGCGCCATGGACGCGTCGAACATGCTCAAACCGGCGCTGGCGCGCGGCGAGCTGCGCTGCGTCGGCGCGACGACGTTGGATGAATACCGCAAGCGCGTCGAGAAAGATCCCGCATTGGAGCGCCGTTTTCAGCCGGTCTTCGTCGGCGAACCGTCCGTCGAAGACACCATCGCGATCCTGCGCGGCCTGAAAGAACGCTACGAAGTGCACCACGGCGTGCGCATCACCGACGGCGCGATCATCGGCGCCGCCACGCTGTCGCATCGCTACATCAGCGACCGCTTCCTGCCCGATAAGGCGATCGATCTGATCGACGAGGCGGCGTCGCGGCTGCGCATCGAGATCGACAGCATGCCGGTCGAGATCGACGAAATCGAGCGCAAGATCCTTCAGCTCGAGATCGAAAGACAAGCGCTCAGGCGCGAGGAAGATAAAGCCTCCAAGGAGCGGCTGGCGCAACTCGAGCGCGAGATCGAAAACCTGCGTGAAGCCTCCAGCGGGCTGAAAGCCCACTGGCAAAATGAAAAGGAGTCGATCCAGCGCATTCGCTCGCTCAAGGAAAAAATCGAAGCAACGAAAGTCGACGAGCAGAAGGCGCAGCGCGAGGGCGATTTAAATCGGGCCGCGGAACTGCGCTACGGCACGCTGACGCAATTGCAGAAAGACTTGGAAGAAGCGAATCAAAAACTCGCCGAACTGCAAAAGAACCAAAAAATGCTCAAAGAAGAAGTCGACGCCGAAGACGTGGCCGAAGTGGTGGCTAAGTGGACCGGCATTCCGGTGTCGAAGATGCTCGAGGGCGAAATTCAAAAATTACTCAAGATGGAAGACCGCCTCAAGCTCCGCGTGATCGGCCAGGAGAACGCCATCCATGCGGTGTCGAACGCCGTGCGCCGTGCACGCGCCGGACTGCAAGACGAGAACCGGCCGATCGGCTCATTCATTTTTCTCGGCCCCACGGGCGTGGGAAAAACGGAGCTCTGCCGGGCGCTCGCGGAATTTCTCTTCGACGACGAACAGGCAATGGTCCGCCTCGACATGTCGGAGTTCATGGAGAAGCACTCCGTGTCGCGGCTGATCGGCGCGCCTCCCGGCTACGTCGGCTATGAAGAGGGCGGCTACTTGACCGAAGCCGTGCGCCGCCGTCCCTATTCGGTCGTGCTGTTCGATGAGATCGAAAAGGCGCATCCGGATGTCTTCAATGCTCTGCTGCAAATTCTCGAAGACGGCCGCATGACCGACGGCCAAGGGCGCACCGTGGATTTCAAAAACACGGTCATCATCATGACGTCGAATCTCGGCAGCCAATATATCCAAGAGCTTGCCGCCGAGGACCGCAAAGAAATGGAACGGCTGGTCAACGCGGCTTTGCGCGAGGCGTTTAAGCCGGAATTTCTCAACCGGATCGACGAGACGATCATTTTCAACAGTCTCGGCCGCGACGAGATTAAATCAATCGTCGAAATCCAACTCAAGCGGCTGCGGCGAAATCTCGCGAATCGGAAGATCTCGCTGGAGCTCAGCGAGCGCGCCCAGGCGCTCATCGCCGAAAAAGGCTACGACCCGGCTTACGGCGCGCGCCCGCTCAAACGCACGATCCAGCGAATGATTCAGGATCCGCTGGCGGTCAAGATCCTCGACGGAGAATTCAAAGAAGGCGATATTGTCAAGATTGATGCGGCCGGCGACGAACTGGTCTTCAGTCATGGGATCGCCGCCTCGCTCGACGACAGCTACGCGCAACAGACGATCCATTGACGCCGTCGTCCAAGAGAATTCCACAGGGGAAACGGCGTGTGTTGGAGTAGTGGAGTATTGGGTTTCAATCCATTACTCCAGCACTCCACCACTCCAGTACTCCAAACGTCTACGTTGCGGCGAACCAATTCAGCGCAACGAAGCCTATGCGTACTTTTCAGCAGCTTGCTAGATTGTCTTAGTTCATTCTTTCTGCGATCAATTTCAGCGGGAGCAGCGGGACTCGGCTTGCTCCCTCTTTTTTTACGTCATAATCCATTGGATCGTGCAATTTCACCGAGCCGGCTTTTCCGCTTGACAGAGAGGAACGCCGCTCACTATTCTCCGGCGATCAAAGGCCCGGCGGTAAAAACATGAACTGGTATCTCCACATCGACATGGATGCGTTTTATGCATCCGTCGAACAGGTTCTCGACCCGAGCCTGAGGGGCAAACCGGTGATTGTCGGCGGCCGCAACGGCCGCGGCGTGGTAACGTCGGCGTCCTACGAGGCGCGCAAATTCGGCGTGCATTCGGCGATGCCGGGCTTTCAGGCCAAAAAACTTTGCCCGCAGGGAATCTTTTTGCCGAACCGCCGGCGCGTTTATTCGGAGTTTTCCGCAAAGGTTTTTGCCATCCTGGAGCAATATTCGCCCGATGTGCGCGCGCTTTCCATCGACGAAGGGCTCGTCGATCTCACCGGCACCGACCGGCTCTTCGGCCCGCCGCTCAAAACCGCCGATACGATCATTCACCGCATCGAAAGCGAACTCGGCTTACCGTCCTCCGGCGGACTTTCGACCAGCAGAGTGACGGCAAAAATCGCCGCGACCTTGGCCAAGCCGCACGGCCTGGTTTACGTGCCGGGCGGCTCGGAAAATGATTTTCTCGCGCCGCTCGCCGTGGAAATGATACCCGGCATCGGCCCGAAGACCCAGAAGTCCCTCGAACAAAAAGGTATTAAGACCATCGGCGATTTATCAAATCGCGCCGATATGGCGGCGCGCTATTTGGATCTCACCGAATCCCCGGAGCAGCGCCATCACCACGATCACTCCGTCGGCAATGAAACCACTCTCGACCGCCCGGTCAAGGACATCGCGGGCATGGAGCGCCTTCTCTGGGAGCTGGTCGAGGAAGTCGGCGGCCGTTTGCGCCGGGAGGAGTTATACGCGCGCTGTTTGACGGTGAAGATCCGCTATACGAATTTTCACACGATCACGCGCTCGCGCACGCTGCCGTCGCCGACTTGCTTCGACAAAGAGATCTTCGCAGTCGTTAGCGACCTGCTCAGGCAAAATGTCGGCCAAGGCCGGGCGGTGCGTCTGCTCGGCGTAAGCGCCAGCGCGCTGCAGAGCACCGGCTGGCAGGAACCGCTTTTGAATCGCGACCAGCGCAAGTCCTTCGAGCAGCTCTATAAAGGCATCGACGAGCTGCGCCGCAAGTACGGCGAAGACACCATCGGCGCGGCATCGCCGCGCCACAAGGCCGGTTGATTTTTCACTCAAAGCTTCTTACTGTTTTGCCGTCCATCGAAATTTCCATGACAAAGACAAACCATCCCTTTCTCGCCGCCTGCCGCCGCGAGCGGACTTCGTACACGCCGGTCTGGCTGATGCGCCAGGCCGGGCGCTACATGGAAGATTATCGCAAGCTGCGCGCGCAGCATGACTTTCTCGAACTATGCAAACGTCCGGACCTGGCGGCGGAAATTACCGTCACTCCGGTTGAGCGGCTCGGCGTGGATGCGGCGATTTTATTCGCCGATATTTTGCTGATTCTCGAACCCATGGGGATCGGCTTGGAATATTCGAAAGGCGATGGACCCGTGATTCACCGCCCGGTACGCAGCGGCAAAGATATCGATGCTTTGAAAGACTTCGACCCGCAACAGGAGCTTTCGTTTGTCTACGACGCGGTGAAGAAGATTCGAATCGCGCTTGACAACAAAGCGCCGCTGATCGGCTTCGCCGGCGCGCCATTCACGCTCGCGTCGTATCTCATCGAAGGCGGCGGCTCGCGCAACTACATTCACACCAAGAAGCTTTTTTATGGGGCGCCCGAAGCGTGGAAACGCTTGATGGAACGCCTCGCCAAAGTGATTGCTGCATATTTGAATTCACAAATTGACGCCGGCGCCCAGGCCGTCCAACTCTTCGACAGCTGGGCCGGCTGTCTAACACCCGGCGATTACGAACAATTCGCGATGCCGTACACCAAAGCGGTGATCGATGCGATCACACCGGGCGTTCCAGTGATCCATTTCAGCACGGGCACGGCCGGATCGTTGAAAAATATCCGGTCCGCGGGTGGCGACGTCATCGGTTTGGACTGGCGGGTGAATCTCGACGAGGGTTGGGCCGCCGTCGGTCACGACGTCGCCGTGCAAGGCAATCTCGACCCGGTAGCGCTGTTCGCCGCGCCGAAGGAAATCAAAGCGCGCGTCGCCGACATCCTGGGCCGCGCTGCGGGCCGCCCCGGCCACATTTTTAATCTAGGACATGGGGTGCTTCCCGAGACACCGGTGGATCACGTGGTCGCGCTGGTCGACACCGTACACGAGTTGAGCGCGCGGGAAAGACTTATTTCTTGAACCCTCGCCCGCTTGCGGGAGAGGGCAGGGTGAGGGTTAAGTCCACACACCAATGAGTTCAACACACGATGCGGTATTGCTCATCGCCTTCGGCGGTCCCACGTCAGCGGAAGAAATTCGCCCATTCCTCGCCCGCGTTACCAAGGGCATGCCCATACCGCCCGAGCGCCTCGACGAAGTTGCCCGCCACTATGACGCTGTCGGCGGCAAATCGCCGCTGAACGAAATTACCATTCGTCAAGCGCGCGCGTTGGAGAATTTGCTCAATCAGCAAAACCGGCATCTTCCCGTCTACGTCGGCCTGCGCAACAGCAGCCCCTTCTTCGCCGAGACGCTCAAACAAATGGCAAACGAAGGTGTCGCGCGCGCGTTAGGTTTCATTCTCTCCTCGCACCGCACCGAGGCGAGCTGGGAGCGCTACCAGAAAAACATCGATGATGCCCGCGCGGACCTTGGCATTGACGCGCCAGAGATCGACTATTGCGGCGGCTGGCACGATCATCCGCTTTTCATTCGAACCTGGGTAGAACTAATCGAAGCGGCTTACGCCAGGATCGCCACCGACCGAAGACCGCTGATCTTCACGGCTCACAGCGTGCCGATCGCCATGGCAGCACGCTCCCCCTACGTAGAACAGTTAAACATAACCGCGCGCCTGATCGCCGAAAAACTCGGTCAGCCTATCTGGTCGCTCGCGTACCAGAGCCGTAGCGGCAAACCGACCGACCCCTGGCTCGAACCCGACATCGGCGAGGCGATTCGCAAGCTCGCCGCCGAACGGTGCCAGGAATTCGTTGTCGCACCCATCGGCTTTGCCTGCGACCACGTCGAAGTGCTCTATGACCTCGATATCGAGGCGAAAAAGTTGGCCGATGATCTGAGAATTAATCTCGTACGCGCAAGCTGCCCCAACGATCATCCGACGTTTATTCGAATGATCGCCGACGTGATTGCCACCGGCGATCGCGCAGAATAAGCGACGCGCGCGCCGATTTACATCGAGGTCAAAAAGGCATTTCGCTTGACGTCGCGGTCAAACAGTACGCATATCACGAACTGATGACCACGGCGCTTCTTACGGTCCTCGCGCTTATTGCGTTCGCCGCCAACTCCATCTTCGCCCGGCTCGCGTTGGGCAACCTGAGCATCGACCCTGCCAGCTACACGACCGTGCGTTTGATGACCGGGGCCGCCACACTGTGGCTCATCGCCCGCGTCCGGCAAGTCGACAAAACGACCGTTTCCGATAGCGGCTGGACTTCGGCGGCCATGCTCTTTTTGTACGCCACAACGTTTTCTTTCGCGTACATAAGCTTGACGACAGGTACGGGCGCTTTGATTCTCTTTGCCGCGGTGCAAATCACCATGATCGCGGTCGGTCTCCATGCCGGAGAAAGACCTTCGGCGCTACACTGGTTGGGACTGCTGATCGCGATCGCCGGGCTTATTTATCTGGTCTCGCCGGGTGTAACCGCGCCGTCCGCGCTGGGTTCGCTCCTCATGGGAACCGCCGGCGTCGCCTGGGGCAGCTACTCGATTCTGGGACGGGGTGTAACCAACCCCGTGCACGCCACCGCCAAAAATTTTCTCAGATCCGTTCCGTTAACCTTGGTCGTTCTAATATCTTGGTCGTCGTCGCTTGCGCTAACCGCGGAGGGATTTCTCTGGGCCGCCTTGTCCGGATCGATCACATCGGCAGTCGGCTATGTCATCTGGTATGGCGCGTTACGCGGTTTGAGCGCGACGCTAGCAGCGACCGTACAACTCTCGGTGCCGGCAATTGCTGCGCTCGGCGGCGGCTTTTTCCTCTCGGAGCAGATTACCTTGCGCTTGATCCTAGCCGGCGCGATCATTCTCGCCGGCGTCGGCCTGGCGATCTGCAGTCAGAAAAAATAATTTTCTGGTACGAGGCCGGGCCGGCGGCGTCCGTTTATGCGCGCTTGACATGAACGTGCCGGTCTCGGATATTACGGCTAAAGACGCGAGCTTACGAAACGGCGCCCCGTCCTCTCTCTTTGATGTCTTATACAGGTCACATAGCGCCACCCCTCGACGGCCTCGATGACGGAGTTGCCCTCCGCAGAATACTCGAGGGAACGTCGAAAGAAACCGGCGAGCGCTTTTTTGCTGCGCTCGTCGAGAACCTCGCCAAAGCGCTCAATACCCATGGAGCTTGGGTGACTGAATATATTCAGGAGTGCCGCCGCCTGCGCGCTCTTGCCTTCTGGATGGACGGGCAGTGGATTGAAAACTACGAGGTCGATATCGCCGGCACACCCTGCGAGCAAGTCATTGACAGAGCGAACCTCGTCCATTTCCCCGACAATCTGCTCGAATTGTACCCCGACGCTCCGGACGTCAAGGAGAGCGGCGCCGTCAGTTACATGGGCATTCCTCTGAAGGACCTTGACGGCAAAATTTTGGGGCATTTAGCGGTGATCGATCGCCGTCCCATTCCGGAAGAGCCGCGTGTCCTCGCGCTTTTTAACATCTTTGCGGCGCGCGCGACCGCGGAGATGCAAAGATTGCGCGCTGAGAAGCAAGTTCGGGAGCGGGAGGAAAAACTGCGCCGGCTGTTTGACAGCGCCATGGACGCCGTCATCGAGTTCGACCAGAACCTGAAAGTGACGCGGATGAATCCCGCGGCGGAACAAGCCTTTCTCTGCGCGGCCGATCAGGTGATAGAGAGTGACTTCAGCAGGCTGATCTCAGCAGAGAGCGGAAAGAAACTCCAAAGTCTAGTTCATGACCTTGGCGCGCTCACGCAAGGACGCCGCTCGTTGTGGATCCCCGGCGGGCTTCAAGCACTGCCGGTCGGCGGGAAAGAGTTTCCTGCCGAAGCGACGTTGTCCCGCTTCGAGGTTGAGCGGCAGAGTTTTTACTCTCTGATCCTGAGGAACATCAACGAAAGACTCGAAGCCGACCGCAAGATTCATTCGCTGGCGGCGGAAGCGGCGTATTTGCGGGAAGAGATCAAAAGCCTGTGCGGATTCGACGAGATTCTCGGGCAGAGCCAAACAGTGAAGCGGGCCTTGGAAGACATCGAGCAAGTCGCGGTCACGGACACGACGGTCTTGATTCTCGGTGAGACCGGCACAGGCAAAGAGCTGATCGCCCGGGCCATTCATGGCGCTAGCCGGCGACGCGATAAGCCGCTCATTACCATCAACTGTGCCGCGATCCCAGCCGCGCTTATGGAGAGTGAATTTTTCGGCCATGAAAGAGGCGCCTTTACCGGCGCGACGCAAAAACGGGAGGGACGTTTCGGGCTGGCGGATCGGGGGACAATTTTTCTCGACGAGATCGGCGAACTGTCCCTCGACTTGCAGGCTAAAATTCTGCGCGTGCTGCAGGAGGGCGAGTTCGCGCCCGTCGGCAGCTCCCAAACGAAAAAAGTTGACGTTCGGGTGATTGCCGCGACGAACCGCGATCTCAACC
>JBOHVN010000149.1:0-4437 GCA_050735675.1 Binatia bacterium
TTCGCCATATGTTGAGCGATGAGACGGGGGTAGAGATCGTTTACGTCGCCGGCGGGATAGCCGGTGACGATCCGAATGGTCTTGCCCTGGAAATAGGGTGTTTGCGCCTGTGCGACGAAAGTCTCAAAGAGGAAAAGAAAAACCGCCAGCAATAGCGTCTTCATGGGTGCCTCCTAATTTTAGCAGGGGTTAGCGAAGATCGACCGGCTAGCCTCCAGTGCATCGTTCTCATATTACAAAGAGGGATCGGCGGTCAATCGCAGCGATAGACTCCTCGATGGACTTGGCAAATCCATCCCTTGACGCCGTACGATCATTCAACTAGCCTGCCTCTCCGTTCGGGCGATCAGTTTGAAAGGAGGCAAGTATGAAATCGAAAGTCGGTTTCCTCATTCTGCCACTCATGGCGCTCTCGTGCGCAGGGTTAGTCGCGCAAGCGCCGGATCTCGGCCCCGGCTTTACCAAGGTCAAAGACGGCATTTATGTTTTCGCACCCGACGCGACGACCACGACTTGCGGCATCATTGTCACGCAGGAAGGCGTCGTTATGATCGACAGCTGCAACAACCCCCTGGACTCGCGCAGAGTCGCGGCCGCGGTTAAAAAACTCACCGACAAGCCGATCGTGTACCTGATCAATACCGAGACCCACGGCGATCATACCGCCAATCATTTCATCTTTTCGCCGCCGGCGATGATCATCAACCACGCGGGCGCCGGGGCCGGCATGAAAAAAGAGTACAATCCCAAACGCGCCGAAAATCTTGCGGCAAAATCGCCGGAGCTGCGCGAGGCCCTGCAAGGCTACAAGATGATCACGCCGCACATCGAATACCGGGACAGGATGACCCTCCATCTTGGCGAACGCACCTTTGAACTGATTTATCTGAAAAATGTCCACAGCGAGGCGGACACGGCGATCTGGTTGCCGAAGGAGCGCGTGCTGTTCGCGTCGTCGGCAGCCAATGTTCGAAGATTCATCAACCTTCGCCCGTCGGTTGTCATCCCGGACGTGCTTGCGAGTTACGCTTTAATGAAATCGTTGAATCCGGAAGTCGTCGTAACCGGCCATGGTCCGGCGACCACGACGAAAGTCTTCGACGAATACGAAGCGTTCTATACCCTGCTGCTCAAGCGCGTCGGCGACATGGCGGCCCAGGGTAAATCTCTCGCCGAGATAAAAAAGGAACTCAAGATGCCCGAGTACGCCGACTGGCACGACCAGAATAGGCTGGGAGCCAACATCGACGCGGCATACAAGTCGGTAAAGAAATAATGTGGCGTTGTTCGAATAGGCTGAAATTAAGCGGGTCAGATGCCAATAGAAGAATTTCATGCCGGTCGTTCCGCTCAGAACCGGCGACCGCGTCGAAATCCTCGATTAGGACGGTTGCGGGGTTGACGCCGTTCGAGCAGTTCAAACTGCTGAAACCGTTCGTGAGAACATGAAGATCGGATTGTTCACCGAATTCTCTTATCCCGGTAAGTCCGAGCAACAGACTTATACCGAGGTCTTGGAACACATCGCGCTGGCCGACGAGCTCGGCTTCGACTTCTTTTCGACGACGGAAAGCTATGGCAAGGATTTGTTTTCTTGCTCGCCCTTTCCCTTAGGCCTCTACGTCGCGGCGGCGCAGCGCGCCGAGCGCATTCGCTTTCTGACCGGGATCATCAGCGCGCCCGTGCACCATCCGGCGATTTTGGCCAGCGAGATCGCGGCCGCCGATCTGCTCACCCAGGGGCGGATCATGGTCGGCATCGGCCGCGGCCATCCCTGGGTGTTGAACCGAGTCGGTGTCGATCCCGCCGAAAGCACGGCGCGCTTCGAAGAAAGCATCCGCATGCTCGTCGAGATATTTAAATCGAACTACATCGAGAAACTCGACGGCCGGTTCTGGCAAATCAGGGATTTTAAACTTAGCCCGCCGCCGGTGCAGCAGCCGCATCCACCGGTTTACACTGCCGCGGCGACCACGCTGGACAGCGCGATTTTCGCCGGCAAGATCGGGCACGGGCTTGTCCAGCCGGGCTATCTCGGAATTCCTTTCGATTTGGTGCGGGGGTTGACTGACGCCTATCGCAAGAATCTTGCCTCAGGCGGGGCCGGTGACGTCGTGCTTGGAATTCATCTGCACGTCGCGCGGGACCGCGATGAAGCTAGCGAGAATGGCGCGCTGGCGCTGGCAACGCAAGCCGAGGTTTTCTTGAGCTCGAGCCGGCGCCGGCCCAATCTGAGCGGTGTCAAAGAAGCCTACGCGACCAAAAGCGCATCGCGGATCGCGTTTGAAAAACTATGCACGCCCGAAAAGGCACGCCAGGCTGTCGCAGACGAGTGGCCGAACATCATGGCCGTCTGGGGCACGCCGGCTGACTGCATCGAGAGGATCAAATTCTACATCGATTCCATCCATCCCGAGCAACTTATGCTCAATATCGCCTCCGGTTCTCTGGCGCACGACAAAGCGCTCAAATCAACGCGGCTCTTCGCCGGGGAAGTGATGCCGGCAGTGCGGGGGATCTGACGCTGACCGTTAGCGTCATCATCTTCAGGCGATGTTCCGCTTTGTCAGGCCAAGGAGCGCTTGAAGACTGCTATAAAGAAGGCCGGATTCCTCGATGCGGCGGTCCGAGCGGTTCCTATACAACGGTGTTTCCCTTCCGCCGCCGGCGCCGTACGATAGGAGTCGGCAAGAAGTAGGCGGATTTCGGACTGCCCGGTCAGCGCGAACGTTTCGCCTGTAATCGGATTTTGACTCATGGGCTCGAGCTGAAGCTGAGGCCGGCAGATCAGGGACTTTCGGTTCAGGGGAACCTCCCGACGCAATTTTGCTATAGGGGTGTATCAAAGAGACTACTCTGGTGATTCATTCTCACCGCCCCGGGCTAACTCATTCCGGTAAATGTTCCTCGCAAATCTAATGACTTATAGCGGCTTCCGTCTGGTTTAGACCAGTGGCACTACGCTTGCGTTGCAGACTTTCCAGAATAACTCACAGTAGTTTCCGCCAAGGGCAAGCACCGGCACGCGAAAGGGCAATTCAAAAGAGGTCCTGAAGAGCAAACAGGAGGCCTTACGGTTAGAAATACAATTTTCGTTTTACTGGCCGCTTTAGCTGCCATCTCCCCCACCCTCGCCGAGGCTCAGCAGCCAGCAAAAGTAGCTCGGATCGGGTGGCTCAGCACCCGTCCCGTTTCCCGGCCAGGTGGCGGATCCGATGTAATTCGGCGAGAGCTCCGCGAACTCGGCTATGCTGAGGGCAAAAATATAGTTTTCGAGAATCGATATAGTGAGGGTAATCTCGACCGGCTCCCCGCCCTCGCTGCTGACCTGGTCGGTCTCAGCGTCGATCTGCTCCTCGCGTACTCGACGCCTGCTGCTCGCGCCCTCAAGACCGCTACGCGGACGATCCCCATCGTTTTTGTAAGCGCGGGTGACCCGGTTGCAGGCGGGCTAGTTGACGGTCTAGCGCGGCCCGGGGAAAACATCACGGGGTTCAGCACCATTTCTTCGGTGATTGTCGGCAAACGACTGGAGTTACTTAAGGAAACTGTTCCCAAGCTCTCGCGTGTTGCGGTGCTGTGGAGCCGGCAGGGCTCGTCACTGCAATGGAAAGAAAGCCAACTGGCGGCACAAGAACTCGGTCTTCAGCTTCATTCCATGGAGGTCAGCAGCGCCGACAAATACGAGACCGCGTTCGAAGAGGCAATCAAGGCGCGCAGCTCCGCTTTGATTGTGGGTGGGAGTGCATTGGACAACGCCAATCAAAAACGGATCGTGGAGCTGGCCGTGAGATATCGGCTCCCGGCAATTTGCCCTCGAGCAGATTACATCGCTAACGGGGGCTTGATGTCGTACGGAGCCGATAGGATCGAGCCCTATAAGCGCGCGGCGTCCATGATCGACAAAATCCTGAAAGGCGCTAAGCCGGCCGACATTCCAGTGGAGCAGCCGAAGAAGTTCGAGTTTGTGATTAATCTGAAAACCGCCAAGCAGATCGGATTAACCATTCCACCCAATGTTTTGGCGAGAGCCGATCGAGTTATCCGATGAGCGGACAATCTAAAACCTGTCCTGAGCCCTTCGACTCCGCTCAGGATAAACTCCGTCGAAGGATCCAAAACATGTGGTGAGCGACGTCGAACCATCGAAAATCCAAAATCTAAAATCGGAAGATTCCGCCCAACGTGCTGGCGCGGGCGGACAGAGTCATAAAATGAAGTGTCGAGTGGAGGGACAAAGGAAAAGATATGAAGAGGCGAGTCATAAGTCTTACGCTTAGCGCTTTGCTCTTTGCGCTTTGCTTTCCAGTTAACGCCCAGCAGGCAAAAGTTCCGCGTATCGGCTATTTGTCGGCCAGCGGTCGTGCTACTCACGCGCCAAGCTTCGAGGCGTTCCGGATGGGTCTGCGGGAGCTAGGCTATGTGGAAGGCCAGAAC
>JBOHVN010000150.1:0-5368 GCA_050735675.1 Binatia bacterium
CCCCGAAGAGCAGAGAAGCTTTCTCAGTTTGTCTTTGACCAGAAACGACCACTGGCTGCCGGCCGGAGCGGGGGGAAATTCCAGCCCCTCCATCAGCAACAGCGATTTGATGCGCTGCTTCATCGCCACCACCTAGCTGACCAAGGCGTCACGCAGTTGGGTCAAATGGCGCAGCGATCGCGTCCTCCACGACCACCGCGCGCGCCGGCTCGGCATTGACCCGCTGGGAAGCTTCCAGGAAAGCATCGGGCGCCGGCTTGCCGTTGAGATTCAGGCGCGTGATATCGATCCCATCCACTCGCGCGTCGAAGAGCTGCGATATACCGGCAGCCTCCAGCACCAACACGCAATTGTTGCTGGAAGAGACAACCGCAGTCTTTATCTCCTGCCCTCGGAGTGTTTCAACGAGCGCGATCGCCGCTTCATAGACCTCGACGCCGTGCTGCTCGAGCTGTTGGGTGAAATACTGGTCCTTCAGGTTGCCCAAGGCATGCACGGTTTGCGCGCCGGGGCCGTCTTCGGGTGCGCCGAAAGGCAATTCAATCCCGCGCGACGCGATAAAGTCTGCCACGCCGTCGTAACGCGGTTTGCCGTCGACGTAGCGCCGGTAGTCGGCATCGATGTCAAAGGGGACGAACGCTTCGCCTGTGTCGGCGGCCCGCTGCTCGAGAAACCGAACAGCCTTTTCCACGCCGCCGCATGCACGCTCGCCGTCTTGGTCAGAACCCCGTCGAGGTCGAATAAAACGGCGTCGTAGTCCCGAGGCGAGAGCGTGACGACGGGAGCTATGCTGGTCATGATTCACTCGCTGGCGCGAAACAAAATCCGAAATCCGAATATCGAAATCCGAAACAATTTCAAAGTTCGAAATATCAAACGAAAACGCAAGCGCAGATCAGTGTGTTTGAAACATTTGGTATTTTTGTCATTTGATATTGTTTTCGAGCTTCGGATTTGGTGCTTCGACTTGGCGATCAATCCTGCGCCGCCCGCCAGCGCCGAGGAGCAGAGATTTTTCGCGGCCGCCACCGCTAAAAAACTTCGTTACGGAAACCTCAATCTCTCGCTCGGCCTCGTGCTGCATCGACACTCCAGATTCCCGAACCCTGGGTCGCCATGAACAAAAAAATGAAGCAGAATAGCACCGCCGGCTCGCCTTGGTTTTCAAGAGGCCAAAAACTTTTCGGATAATGGCTCGTGAAATAAGCGACAGCCATTTCACCGCTGGCGATGAATGCCGCAACGGCGGTGAAGAGACCGATAATAATTAGCAGGTCGAGAACTATTTCGATTATTCCTGCCAGACCGAACAGCGAACCGAGCGGAACCGGCTGGCCGCCGAACCAGCCAAAGACTTTTTGCCCGCCGTGAGAAACGAACAAGAGCCCGGCAATGATTCGCAGAATGGCGTAGGCATACGATGCAAACGGAGCAAGTGCTTTTTCCATGACTGACCTCCTCAGTGATACGTTTGGAGCTTAGGTTCGTACACTGATTTTTCTCGAACCTCAGCGGCAGGGTCATGCTTTGTGAAATATTCGCCACGCCGGGATCTTTCACGAGAGATGGCCAGCGCTCCTGCTGCGGCCATTAGTAACCGGCAACATCGCGGTCTCCAGGGCCGGCGCACGCGGCAGCCCCGTGACCTCCAGAATCTCCTGCTCGTTGAGAGTCTCGCGTGCCACCAAAGCTTCGGCGAGCGCGTCGAGTTGTTTGCGGTGCATGGTCAGCAGACGCTTGGCCTCCTCGTGGCTCTCGCCGATGATCTTGAGCATCTCGGCATCGATGGCTTCAGCAGTATCCTCGCTAAATGGCTTCGAGCCTCCATAACCGCCGGGGCCGCCAAGGTAAGGGTTATCCCGCGGCGCGAGCTGCACTAACCCGAGGCGGTCGCTCATGCCCCAGCGCGTGACCATGCGGCGGGCCAGGCCGGTGGCTTGCTCGATATCGCTTTCGGCGCCGGTCGTCTTTGTGCCGTACACAATCTCTTCGGCCGCGCGGCCTCCGAGCATTCCGACAATGCGCGCGCGCAGGTAGGCTTCCGGATAGTTGTAGCGGTCGCTGTCGGGGCGCTGATAGGTTACGCCTAGGGCCTGCCCGCGCGGCACGATGGTCACGCGGTTCACCGGATCCGCGCCGGGCACGACTAAACCGAGGATGGCATGCCCGCCCTCGTGGTAGGCGATGCGCTCCTTGTCGGCGCGGCTCAAGAGGAGTGGGCGCTCGGGTCCAAGCACGATCTTCTCCAACGCATCGAGGAAGTCTTTGTGACCGACCTCGTTCTGCTCGCGCCGCGCCGCCAGCAGCGCCGCTTCGTTGACCAGATTTTTCAGATCCGCCCCCGAGAACCCCGGCGTGGTGGCGGCAACTTCCCCCAGGCTTGCGTCCTTCGCCAGCGGCACGCCGCGGGTGTGAACTTTGAGGATCGCCTCGCGTCCGGTTTTGTCCGGGAGATTCACCACCACGCGCCGGTCGAAGCGTCCGGGCCGCAGCAGCGCTTTGTCGAGCACATCGGGCTGGTTGGTCGCTGCCAGCACGATGATGCCTTCGCGGCTTGAGAAGCCGTCCATCTCGGTGAGGATCTGGTTCAAGGTCTGCTCCTGCTCGCTCGACCCGCCGATCGCCACCTGCCCGCGCGCGCGGCCGATGGCGTCCAGCTCGTCGATGAAGACGATCGCCGGCGCGTGCTCGCGCGCTTGCTTGAAGAGATCCCGCACCCTCGCCGCGCCCACGCCCACGATCATCTCGACGAACTCCGCGGCGCTCATCGAGAAGAACGGCACCCCCGCCTCTCCAGCGACTGCCTTCGCGAGCAGCGTCTTTCCTGTGCCCGGCGCGCCCACCAGCAGCACGCCTTTCGGAGCGGTCCCGCCCAGTCGGGTGTATTTCCTGGGGTCCTTGAGAAAATCCACGATCTCGACCAGCTCATTCTCGGCTTCATCGATGCCGGCGACGTCGTCGAAGGTAACCTTGGTATCCTTTTCTTGATCGTAGCGGCGCGCCTTGCTTTTGCCGATGCCCATGATGCCGCCCCCTATGCCACCAGCCTGTTTCGCCATCCGCCGAAACATCCAGACGTAAAAACCGATAAAGAGCAGAGCCGGACCAAACCCGAAAAGGAAAGTGAACAATGGGTTGCCGCCTTCTTGGATCGGTTTGGCACTGATCTCGACCCCGTTTTCAATCAAAAATGCTTCCAAGCCGGGATCTACGAAGGAGGGCAAGGTGGTCGTAAAGTTACTCACCGCTTTGGACTCGCCGCCGTGGGACGCACTGCGCTCGCTCGCGGTTTGGGGTGTGTCGCCAGTGGGCGCCGTACTTTTTTCGCTCGGTTTTTTGGGCTCGCTGCTGGGCGCCGTACTTTTTTTGCCTGCCGGTGAATAGGTGACCGGCGCCGCGAAGCGGCCGGTAATGGACTCGCCCTGGCTGTAGATCGCCTCGACGTTGCCCTTGCCGACCTGCTCTTTGAAAAGGGTATAGGGCACTGTGACCGGCGCCTCCGGGCTTGGCATGAGGAGCCTCACCAGCAAATAGTTCGCGAGCAAGACGAGCACGAACCAGAGCCAGGTTCTGCTCGGCGGCATCTTCCCCAGCGCGGAACCCTTCGTGGCTCCTGGTCTACTGTCGGCCGGTTGGCCGCGTCCATCCAGCGCGGCACCGCTGTTGCGCCGTGCTTGTTGATCCGTCAAGCCCATGGTCAACCTCCTCGCGCGTATCCGGTTAATTGCAGCCAAAGATTCTGGCAACAACGAGTAATGATTGACGACTATCATCCACAACCAGTCACAACAAGATTCACTATCAATTTTGCCGCCCGAACAGCCCCGTACCGGAATATCGTTCCGGCTTGGCACTCAGCGCAGGTCGACGAACGTCGCGCTCAGGACAGGTTGTCACTAAACACCTCGCTGTTTGCACATTGTCGAGAGAGATTTTCCCAACGCACCTTGATCGGCGGCTTTAGGGTTATAAGCTCAAAGGAGGGACACGGATATGAAGGGTTACGTTACAGACATTGAAAACGATACGCTGAAAAACCAGGATTTCAGGCGCGTGTTGTACACAGGAAAAACACAGCCGGCTGGTTCTGATGAGCCTTCGCCCAAAAGAGGAGATTGGCGAGGAAACTCACACGTTGGACCAGTTCATCCGAATAGAGGCCGGCGATGGCGTTGCGATTCTCGACGGTGTGAAGCAGCATCGCATTTCCGATGGCAGCGCCGTCGTCATCCCGGCGGGTACGAAACACAACATCATCAATAATTCAGATAGCGAGGAACTGAAGCTCTATACGCTCTATTCTCCGCCCGAGCATCGCGACGGAACAGTCCACAAGACCAAAGCCGATGCACTTGCGCACGAGGAACACTTTGACGGTAAAACAACTGAATGACTGAGTACTTCGAAAACTTGGCCCCGACTGCCGCGGATAGCCGCTTGAAGCAGGCATGGCTCTGCCGCGTCGTGGTCTTGGCCGGGTTTGATGAACCGGAAAGAAAGCTCGGGGATGCAAAGCTCCGTCAGGGCAGACATCTATCTGATTCGTGCGCAGATGCTGCGCCCAAAGCTCGTCGGAAACGGCTGGATAGTTCAGCGTATCGAGCTTCAACTGAAACGGTTTGAATCCTGATTTGACCTCGCTCCTGGGGAGGAGTTGAATGCGCGGGATTGCGATCATGCGGTCGGACCACTCGGCAGTCGTCTTCGCCACTATTTCCGCGATATTTGGCTTCTGCGTCACTCCTTCCAGCTTCAGCTGGGTCGGCTGATATTTTTCTTCCACTTCTTTGGCAATAATTGCCTGGATCTCTGGCTTTTGCAGGTACGCTAAGGACGGGACCTTTGTTGGCTGCGTTTCGAGCTTGCGCACCGCCTGATGGACGAGCTGCGCGACCTTCTGTTCTTCGGGATCGCTGAAGAGCGGCGTTTCGTTCGCACCGCCCATGACCGTGTTATTCGTCGCCTGCTCAGCTTGTAGCCCCAGCTTACTCGCCAACGTTGGCTGCGAGACGTAAGTGACCGTTTTGGAGCCGAGTTGCTCAGCGGATAGCTCAACCCCCTTAAGACGGAGAACCGAGTCTGACTTGTTAGCTTCGTCGATGATTTCCTGAAAGCGGTCATGAGCTACGATGTTTAGTCGATCGACGGCCGTTACTCCGGTGCGCCGGCCGTAAGGCAATCGCAAACCTCGCCCGATCGACTGCTCGATCAATATCTTCGCATTGGCCGCCCGAAGCGGAACTTGGGCTAATCTCGTCAGTCCGATCGAGTCAAAGAAGCGGTTGGGTAAGGCGATCCGCACCCCAGGGGTGTGGCAAACATTCCACGGCCCCTTGC
The DNA here is from genome assembly GCA_050735675.1 of Binatia bacterium. GTDB lineage: Bacteria > Desulfobacterota > Binatia > UBA9968 > UBA9968 > DP-20. The sequence continues at coordinate 5,338 of JBOHVN010000150.1, forward strand.
TGCTCCACGCTGGGGTGTGCGCCAAATCCTG
>JBOHVN010000151.1:0-33395 GCA_050735675.1 Binatia bacterium
GCACATTATTCCGCGCTTGAGGAAAGTCATTGATGGAACGGATCAAGGTGGCATCAGCGAGGCGATAAGATGGAAAGGCGGCGGCGGCTTTCGTTACTACCGGCTTGCGCCGTCGCTGTTGGAAAAAGACAAGTGGGGCAACTGGGTCATCAGCGAAAAGTTCAACGCTACGATGTTGGCCGAGGCGGTGTGTAAGTTGGAGGGCTTCACCTATGCGCCGAGCGACACAGTGTATTGGCAGCACGGTCATTCGACGGAGCGGGATTTCATTTACGTCACCACCGCTAATCTGAGCCACGCTCAACTTCAACAATTGAGCGACGAAGTCGGTAGCGAGCGCTCGCTCCTGGTGGTGTGCAGCGCCTTCCGCGGGCGTAAGGACGGTTACGGCAATCTTACGGTGAAGAAGATTCCAAAAGCCGTGCTCTCGCGTTGCGAGTGGGGCAAGGACGACTACAGCCTGAAGGTGGAAAACCTGCCGAAAGCGCCGCCGCCGAAAGGACAGATGGAGTTGATTCCGACGGACGGCGATCAAACGAAACTGTCGCAAACGGCGAACGGGAACGACGCACGACCGGAGGTGAGATAGCCCATGCTTGACCTTACTAAGGAAGAACAGGCTTGGCTTGAGGCGTATAGAGAGGCTCTAAACAAGCAGCATCCGGAAGCTATTAAAGAAATGGTGATCTATGGGTCGAAGGCCAGAGGCCAGGCTCATGCCGATAGTGACCTCGACTTACTCTTGATCGTGAAGAATGATGCCGCCGGGCTGAAGAGAGATCTGCGATGGATCGGTTATCTGCTCGCGGCAAAAACCGACGTGTTACCGTCTATTCTCGCCCATACCGAAGAGGAGTGGGAAAGCCGAAGGCAAAGTGGATCAACTTTCCGTAAAGCGGTTGAGCGCGACGCGGTGCGCGTCGTATGAAAGGGAACATCTCCTCAACAGAAATCAACGAACGGAGTCAAAGATAGAGGTGCGTGATTCTTAGAGTGGCTATCTAGGACGCCAAGGGGATAAAATAGAAAACGTAAAAAGGTAAGACTATGTATACGGCTGCAGTTTTCGCAAAAAAGAAAGACATCCTTAAAATCGCGGCTAAGCACGGGGCGCGCAACATTCGGATTTTTGGCTCAGTGGCTCGTGGCGAAGCTAGATCGGACAGCGACGTGGACTTCCTCGTCGATATGGAGCCGGGCCGCACGTTATTCGACATGGGCGGCTTGCTGATGGATCTGCGGGATTTGCTCGGGCTGGAAGTGGATGTTGTGACCGAGCAAGGTCTTAAGCCGCGTATCCGCGACCGCGTCCTAAAAGAGGCTGAGAGGTTATGAGGGACCCCAAAGAACGCCTCCGCGATATTTTAGAGGCCATAGCGAATATCGAACGCTATGCCGCGCGCGGCAGGCAGGCATTTGAGAGCGATGAGCTTATCCAGAATTGGTTCGTGCGTCATCTTCAGATTATCGGTGAAGCAGCGTACGCGCTCCCCAAAGAACTGCGCGATCAGCGGCCGGACATCCCATGGACAGAGATCATAGGCATGCGGCATATCCTTGTTCACGACTATTTTGTGATTGACATCGACATTGTTTGGGATGCGGTTGAACGAGACCTGCCAGCGTTAAATGGTAAGATCGAGCGGATGTTGCGCGAGCTGGAAACAAAGCCCTGAGCTAGCGTTCTCAAGGGCTACCGACCGTCGAATCATAGCGCCACCGGAAATTTAGGGGAAAGTGCTATGAAGTATTTTGACTACGAGTCTGTAGCGCGAGGCTAAAATTCCCGAAAAAGAAGTGCGGAAACTTGTCAAGCTCGCCAGACAAGAGTTTCCGCATGATCCAATGATGGCCGAGCTCCATACGTTAAGAGCTTGCATGGCCGTACGAGACGGGCACATCCAGGTAGATGACGCTTTGAAGATTCAAGCGGAGAGCCGGGTCTAGGATGACGAAGCAAAGCCTCGGAAGAAAAACGACCGACAGCGTCGTTTCAAAACTTTTATGAACCGTCACGTCAACGCCATTGCCGGACGTTTAAGCCTGCGCCCGCCGCAACGCAGTTCCCTGGAGATCCTTGACCGGATCACGGAGATTGTTCCGCCGAAGAAAGAAACGGATGTCGCCGCGGCGCTAGCGGCCATTCGTAGCGAGTTCCCGACCGTCACGGATTTTGAGCGCGAGTTTCCCTCGCTTTGCTTCGCGCTCGCAACTGGCGTCGGCAAGACGCGGCTCATGGGCGCGTTCATCAGCTACCTGCACTTGGCGCATGGCATCGACAACTTTTTTGTCCTGGCGCCGAACCTGACGATCTACAACAAGCTCGTCATGGACTTCACACCGAACACACCGAAATACGTTTTTACAGGTATCGCCGAGTTCGCCACCGAGCCTCCGGACATCATCACCGGCGACAATTACGAGGGGAAAGCCGGCAGCCTGTTCGACCAGATACTCCGCTGCAAGGTGAACGTCTTCAATATTTCTAAGATCAACTCCGAGGTGCGCGGCGGCAAGGCACCGCGGATCAAGCGTTTGTCTGAATACATCGGCGAGAGCTATTTCGAGTATCTGGCTAATCTGAAAGACCTCGTGTTGATCATGGACGAGTCGCACCGCTACCGCGCGTCCGCCGGCGTACGCGCGATTAACGAGCTGAAGCCTGTCTTGGGCTTGGAATTGACCGCAACTCCTTTTGTGGAAACGAACAAGGGGCCGGTGCAGTTCAAGAACGTCATCTATGACTACCCGCTAGGGAAGGCGATGGCGGATGGTTTCGTCAAAGAGCCGGCGGTCGTGACGCAAAAGAATTTCGATCCGAGTCAGTTTACACCGGGTCAAATCGAGGAAATCAAGCTGCAGGACGGCGTGCGGCTGCACGAGAACACGAAAGTCGAGCTGCAAACCTACGCCCGGCAAACCGGAACTCAAGCGGTGAAGCCGTTCATGCTGATCATCGCGCGGGACACGACGCACGCGGCGCAGCTCATGGAGTTCATCAAGTCGGATAAGTTCTTCGAGGGTCGTTACAGGGACAAAGTCATTCAGGTGGACTCCAGCAAGACCGGCGCGGAAGAAGACGAAATGATTCAAAAACTTCTGGCCGTCGAAAGTTCTGAGGAGCCGACCGAGATCGTCATTCACGTCAACATGCTTAAGGAAGGCTGGGACGTGACCAACCTTTACACCATCGTTCCATTGCGGGCGGCCAATGCCCGCATTCTTATCGAGCAGTCCATCGGGCGCGGGTTACGCCTGCCCTACGGCAAGCGAACCGGCGTAAGCACTGTCGATCGTCTGAATATAATCGCGCACGACAGGTTTCAGGAGATCATCGACGAAGCGAACCGGCCTGACTCGGCAATCCATGTGACGAAGCTGATCCTCGATCCGGCTACCGATCTGCAAAAGACCCAAACTGTGGTCGCTCAATCAAATCTCGCTCAGCAACTCGGTATCGGCGCACCACCCATCGCCGGAGACCTGCCTGCCGGTGTCTCCGCTGCTCCGTCAGTGTTTGCGAACGAGGCAGAGAAAGAAATCGCGCAGGCGGTGCACAAGGTCATACAGAAATACCAGAACCTACCGGCGTCGAGTCATCTGCTTAATCCACAGGTTCAGGATGCCATAGCCAAAGAGACTGAGGCGTATATGACTCCGGTCCAGCAGGAGCTTGCCGGCGTCACGCAAAAGCTAAACATCGCCGGCGTTGTGGCGAAAACAGTCGATCTACTGATCAAACAGACGATCGACATTCCGCGCATACTGGTGGTGCCGAAAGGCGAGGTCACGACAGGCTTTCAACCGTTCACATTGGATTGCTCAGGGATTCATTATCAGCCCGTGGAGCGCGACATCTTGATTCAGTATATGCGAACCAATGTCCAGGAGAAGTTAACGTCCGGTGCAAACATGCAGGAAGAGTTTCGCCTGGAAGACTACGTGGTTCGGGCTCTCATTGACTTTGACGATATTGCTTACGATGAACATGCCGACTTGTTGTACGAACTGGCGGGGCAACTCGTTAAGTATTTGAAATCGTACCTTTCCGAGGACGAGGCGCGTAACGTGCTCGTCTATTATCAAAAGCAGCTTGCGTCGTTTGTCCACGCGCAGATGCAGGATCACCAGTGGGAAAAAGCCGTTGGCTACGACGTGGTCGTGAGCAAAGGCTTTACCGATCTGAAGGAACCCGCTTTTACCCAAAAGCAAGGTGAGCAAGCGAACGACTTTCGCCAAACGGTGGCGGAAAAAAGCAGGATTCCGCAAATGCTATTTGGCGGTTTCAAGCGTTGCCTTTTCCAAATCCAGAAATTTCAGTCCGATCCGGAACGAAAATTAGCGGTGGTTCTGGATCGTGAGTCACAGAAGTGGTTCAAGCCGGCGAAAGGACAATTTCAGATATTCTACAAGGCGGGGAACGAGCTGCCGGAATATATCCCCGACTTCGTCGCGGAAACAGACACGAGCATCTATATGCTCGAACCCAAGGCACGAAACGAGATGACGGACGGCGAAGTGCTCGCCAAGAAGGATGCTGCGATGAAGTGGTGCGCCCACGCGACCGATCACAACCTCAGCAACGGCGGCAAGCCGTGGAAATATGTGCTGATTCCCCACGACGCCATAGCGGATAACATGACGCTGACGGGGTTATTAGGGCAGTTCGGAAGTTCCCAATAGGTTAACGTACGTATCCTCGGATGTTTAATCTAATTGCAAATTGTTGGAGCAGCGCTCACGAGCTTCTATAGCAAAAAGTCCGGCACTAAGCTGGTGCTACTGCGAGTCAAAGCCACGGTTGACACCGCGTCGATTTATCCGATACTTGGCGCATATGGCCGCACAATTTGTTTCCGTCAAGCAAGCGTTTAATTTATCCGTCGGCAGCGAAATCACCCTGCGCGGCTGGGTGCGCTCGCGGCGCGACTCCAAGGGAATCACTTTCATCGAGCTCAACGACGGATCGCGCTTCAAGAGCATGCAGCTTGTCGTCGACGCCGGCGCAGTTCCCGAGGACATCTTGCGGCAAGTCACCACCGGCAGCAGCATCGCGGCAACGGGGTCATTGGTCGAGTCGCCCGCGAAGGGCCAAGCGGTCGAGCTCAAAGTCGCTGCGATTCATCTTTACGGCACCGCGGATGCCGCGACTTACCCGCTGCAAAAAAAGGGGCACACTCTGGAATTTCTCCGGGAGATTTCCCACCTGCGCGTGCGCAGTAACACCTTCGGCGCGGCGTTCCGCGTGCGCAACGCGCTCACCCATGCAATTCATACTTTTTTTCAGGAACGCGATTTTCTCTACGTGCAGACGCCGATCATCACGACTTCCGACTGCGAAGGAGCGGGACAGATGTTCGGTGTGACGACGGTGAATTTACAACAACCGCCGCGGGCGGCGGACGGCAAGATCGATTGGCAACAGGATTTTTTCGCCAAGCCGGCTTACCTGACGGTGAGCGGCCAGCTCGAAGGCGAGATCTTCGCCGCTGCCTTTTCGAAGGTCTATACGTTCGGGCCGACGTTTCGCGCTGAGAACAGCAATACGCCGCGCCATCTCGCCGAGTTTTGGATGATCGAGCCGGAGATGGCCTTTTACGAGCTTGCAGACAACATGCGGCTGGCGGAAGAGTTTCTCAAATACATCATCCGTTATGTGCTCGAACACTGCCGGGAGGATCTCGATTTTTTCAATCAATTCATCGAGAAGTCGGTGCTCGCAACTTTGCAGCAGGTCGCGCAAGCGAGCTTCGGTCACATCACCTACACCGACGCGGTTGAGGAGCTAAAAAAATCCGGCAAGACTTGGGAGTTTCCGGTCGAATGGGGTAACGATCTACAGACGGAGCACGAACGCTTTCTGTCCGAAGAAGTATTCAAGAAACCCGTGATCGTCACCGACTATCCGAAGGAGATTAAACCTTTTTACATGCGCGTCAACGACGATGACAAGACCGTGCGAGCCATGGACGTGCTGGTGCCGCGAGTCGGCGAAATCATCGGCGGCAGCCAGCGGGAAGAGCGCCATGACGTGCTTCTAACCCGGCTCCGTGACGCGGGCTTGGATGAAAAAGCTTATTGGTGGTATCTCGATCTGCGCCGCTACGGTTCCGTTCCCCATTCCGGCTTCGGCCTCGGCCTGGAGCGCATGATGATGTACCTCACCGGACTTAAAAACATCCGCGACGTGATTCCTTTTCCGCGCACGCCGGGCAACGCCGAATTTTGATTTTTCCTCGCCCTTTCTTCGGATCCGATGATTGCGCGATAACTTTACCGGCCGGCCAAATGCGCCGAAGCTCGGATGTGTATGCGTTCGCCGAGAAAGGCGAGCGTGAAACAAGAAATTGACTGACTGGCGGGTTGGTCGATTGTTCAGAAACTTGTCAATGGCATCGTTGCTCAAACTCAACCCCATGGCCCGCGGCCTGACGACGCTTTACACCAGCGCGCTGCTCGCCGGTATGTGGTCGATGATCGTTCCGGCCATTCCGGTGATTGCAAAAGCGTTCGACATCAGTCCCGGCGCGGCGGCCCAAATCATTACCGCGCTCGCCCTCGGCCGCTTTGCCGGCATGCCGCTTAGCGGCACCGTGCTCGACCGCCTCGGCACCCGCGCGGCATTGACCTCGGGCCCGGCGATAGCGTGCGCCGCCGCGTTCTTGGCCGGAATCACGCCCTGGTTTAGCCTGATCTTGGTTTTGGTATTCCTGATCGGTATCGGCGAGAGTATCTGGGTCATTGCGCGCGAAGTCGCCGGCATCGATCTCGCGCGCCAGGATCAACGCGGCCGAGTCCTCAGCGGCTTTCACGGCATCAATAATCTCGGTCTTGCCCTCGGCCCGCTCTTCGGCGGCTTGCTTACCGAGGCCGTGGGTTTCCGAGCGGTTTTTTTCGGCTACGCGGCGTGCGCCATCGCGTCGGTCCTACTCGGGGCTTTGGTCACCGACTCGCATGCGCCCGCGCTCCAACAAACTTCTATTAAATGGGACTGGAGCTTTGGCGCGCTCGGCCGCCGGCTGCGCGGCTTGAAGGAATTATTCGAGCAGATCGATCCCGACCTGCGCGCGACCTACGCCGTGCTGGTGTTCGCCACGCTCACGAGCTTCATGCACCGCGTGACGACACAAAGCATGCTGCCGCTGCTCGCAACCGCGCAGCTCGGACTGTCGCCGAAGGAAGTCGGCATGCTGTTTACGATCTCGGGATTTTCTGTCTTCGCCATGATTCTGCCGGCCGGCTTCGTCATCGACAAAATCGGCAGAAAATGGGCCACGGTGCCGAGCACGGGAATTCCCGCGATCGCCTTTTTGCTCATCCCATTCGCGCAGAATTTTTTTCAACTCGCCGTGCTGATTTCATTTCTCGGTATCGCCAATGGCTTATCGCTCGGCTCCCTGGCGACATCCACCTTCGACGTCGTTCCGGCAAGCGCCCGCGGCAGGTTGCAAGCGGCGCGCCGGACCATAGCCGAAATCGGTGGCGTTGCTGCGCCCCTGCTCGGCGGCGTGCTCGCCGATAAATTCAATCCCGGCGTGCCTTTTCTAGCCTACGCGCCGCTGCTCGTGATGTCGGCTTTGCTACTATCGGTGGTCGCTCACGAGACCTTGAGAAGATAACCGCGCGATTCGCGACCGCGAGGGGCGGTTTCGGTTTCGGCAAATTTTCGTCTATACTGCGCGACTGAAAGCCCTATGAAATACCGAACGGACGATCTAAGAATTCAGGAAATTAAAGAGTTAGCTCCACCGGCGCAAGTATTGGGTGATTTTCCCATCAGCGAGAAAGCGGCACAAACCACTTACTACGCGCGCCAAGCGATTCACCGCATTCTGCACGGCGCCGATGACCGGCTTTTGGTGATTATGGGCCCATGCTCGATCCATGACGTCAAAGCGGCAATGGAATACGCCGGCAGGCTCAAGGAAGCCAAGGATCGCTGCGCCGACGATCTTCTGATCGTGATGCGAGTCTATTTCGAAAAACCGCGCACGACGGTCGGCTGGAAGGGTTTGATCAACGATCCCAATCTCGATGGCAGCTTTCGCATCAACGACGGCCTGCGCGTCAGCCGCCAGCTGCTGCTCGAGCTTAATGAGATTGGCTTGCCGGCGGGATGCGAATTTCTCGACATGATCACGCCCCAGTACGTCGCCGACCTGGTCTCCTGGGGCGCCATCGGCGCGCGCACTACCGAAAGCCAGGTGCACCGAGAGCTCGCTTCGGGCCTCTCCTGCCCGGTCGGTTTCAAGAACGGCACCGACGGCAACGTGCGCATCGCGATGGACGCGATCCGCGCCGCGCAAGCGCCGCATCATTTTCATTCGGTGACGAAGGACGGCCACTCGGCAATCGTATCGACGACCGGCAACGAAGACTGCCACATCATCTTGCGCGGCGGGAAACAGCCCAATTACGACGCCGCCAACGTCGACCTAGCGGCGAAAAGTCTCGCCGAAGCCGGCATACCGGGGCGCATTATGATCGATTGCAGTCACGGCAACAGCGGTAAAGATCCCGCCAAACAGATCGCCGTGGGCCAGGATGTCGCGACACAGGTCGCCGCCGGCGACGCGCGAATCATCGGTATCATGGTGGAGAGCCATCTCAAAGCCGGACGCCAGGATCTGATCCCCGGCAAAGCGCTGGTCTATGGCCAGAGCATCACGGATGCCTGTGTCGGCTGGGAAGACACGCGCAGCTTGATCGACATGCTGGCCGATGCGGTGCGCCAACGCCGCGCCAAGGCCGCGGCCAACGGCGATTCGGAATAACGATCCGGCCAACTTCCGGGCGCCAAGAACACTGCTGCCGTCAAATCGGCAGGATTTCCGCCCTCTCACGTTTTAACAGAAAACAACTGTTCGAGGAGCCGGCGCGCTTCAACGAGTCCTTCCTCTGTAAGCACCACAGATTTCGTCTTACCACGTGGATTGCTGATAAACCCCTGTTCGTGCAAACGGTTCAGGGAGTCCCAATCAAAGCCTTTCCACGCCCGTGCTCCATCGTGAAGTCCGAGGTAGAGCAGCGCTAAAACGGCACGGTCTATTTTGTCATGATCGAGTTCCATAGATTTTCTATGTGCTTTCGCTACAAAACACCGTGAAAATAACAAAACCTTGCTGCTTGGTTACCCCGATGAACCTCATTCTTTTTTGGCCACCTGTCAAGACATGCGGCGTGACATCGCCGGCCTTTTTGAGTAGAGTCATGGCGGGCATTTGGTTCCACTAGAGCCAGCCAGTCTGCTCAATGACCGGAGGTCATGTTTTTGGAAACCGCGGCGCGTGAATTTCAGATCATGGTGAAGACGATCGGGGCGATCTGCAACCTCGATTGCCACTACTGCTACTACCTCGATAAAGAAAATCTTTATCCCAAGGGCACCAACTTCCGCCTCGATGACGAAACCCTGGAGCGCTACGTCATCCAACATATTCAGGCGACGCCCGGAGAGATCGTCAGTTTCTCGTGGCATGGCGGCGAGCCGACATTGCTCGGCGTCGATTTTTTCCGCAAAGCGGTGGCGTTGCAAAAACAACACCTGCCCGCCGGCAAGAAAATCATCAACGGCATTCAAACCAACGGCACGACGATCGATGACGAATGGTGCGAGTTTCTCGCCAAGGAAGGTTTTTATATCGGTCTCAGTCTTGACGGTCCGCGCGAGCTGCACGATCACTACCGCGTCACCAAAGGCCAGAAGCCGACGCACAAACAGGTCGTTCAGGCGTTTCACATGCTGGAGAAAGCCAAGGTCCACGTCGACCTGCTCACCGTGGTGCACGACGTCAATGTCAAGTATCCCACGCAAGTTTACCGCTACTTGAAAGAGATCGGCGGGCAGTATCTGCAATTCTTGCCGCTGGTCGAAAAAACCGGCGATCCCAATAATCCGGTGCACCAACGCTCGGTGCCGGCCGCCGCCTACGGCAAGTTTTTGAACACGATTTTTGATGAATGGATGCGCCACGATATCGGTAAGATTTTCATCCAGCTGTTCGACGAGTCGGTTCGCCCATTTCTCGGCATGGAGCACGCGCTGTGCATTTACCGCGAGACCTGCGGCGATGTCCCCGTGGTCGAGCACAACGGCGATTTCTACTCCTGCGACCATTACGTTTTACCCGAATATAAAATCGGCAACATCCATGAGCGCCCGCTGGCGGAAATGGTCGAAGACCCGAAACAGCGCGAGTTCGGCCAGGCCAAGTGGACGAGCCTGCCGAAGTACTGCCGCGAGTGCGAAGTCCTGAGCATGTGCAACGGCGGCTGCCCCAAGGACCGCATCATCAAAACCCCCGATGGCGAAGAAGGCCTCAACTATCTCTGCGCCGGGTTGAAATCGTTTTTCTCGCACAGCAAGCCGTACTTCAAGCGCTTCTCGGAGCTCGTCAAAGCGGGCGAGCCGGCCGAGAAACTGATGGAAATCGTTCGCGCCGCCGACGCCAAAGCTTCCGTGCGCCAAGCCGGCCGCAACGACCCCTGCCCTTGCGGCAGCGGCAAGAAATATAAACGCTGCTGCGGCGGCGCGCGCCCCGGCGCTTAACGGCTGCTGAAAGAGGCTCATATGCCGATCGCCCTGAGCATGGTCGAAGGGTGCGCTCAATCGCCTCGCTATAACGTACTGCCGATGTACGCCTCCGCTCAGCCTGTCCTGAGCCAAGTCGAAGGATCGATTCTTCGCGCGCCTCGCCTCTAAGGTCTTTTTGAGCAACCTGCAAAGTCCACCACCGGTCTTCATTTTGCGTGCTTTGCGTTCCTTTGCGCTAACGTTTCGCTCCGACTCTTCCTGCTTTGTGGCCTATGTATTACTATAGTTGAGAGTTTTCGCGGGTCGCGCAAACTTTTGCGCCCGTCGGTTTGGGAAACAAGAGTCTCCTCGCGCCAAGGCGCCAAGAACGCCAAGTTCGGAATCGTGTCTTTTCTTTGCGGCCTTTGCGTCCCTTCGGTTTCACTCAGGACATGCTTTGCGGGAGATACTTTGAGTTTTGGTTGCGGCTCTGCCGCACTGGGTTCTTTGTGGTGAATTCTTTTTAGGAGACAACATGACTCTCTACGATGACATGATGGAAGGCGCGATCGACGTGCACTGCCACATCGACTTCGAATTCTCCGCCAAAGAGCGCAAGCGCGAGCCGGAATTTCTCTGGCTGCCGAAAGCCGAGGCGCTGGGCATGCGCGGCGTGGTCTTGAAATCCCACTGGTGGCCGACGGTGAACGTCGTGCCGTACATTCTCTCATCCGTCGACACCAAAGTCGCGCTGTGGTCGAGCGTCGCGATGAACAGCACGGCGGGCGGACCGAACCCTTGCATCATCGACGCATGCGCCGAGCTGGGCGGCAAAATGGTCTTCCTGCCGACCTGGAGCGCGCGCAACGACGTCGAACGCAAAGGCTTCAGCAACCGCATCAATTCGTACTACAAGAACCACGCAAAATTGGAGAACCCGAATTATTACTTTCTAGATGAAAGGGGCAAGCTGATAGCGCGCGGTTACGAGATCATCGAGACGTGCAAGGCGCACGATCTGACCCTCGGAATGGGCCACGTGTCGTGGCAGGAGTCGATGGCGTTCATCGCCGCGGCGCGCGATATGGGCTATAGCCACAGGATCGTCGTCAATCACGTCCAGAGCCACATCATCGCCATGCCTATCGACGCCATGAAGCGCGCGGCCGCAATGGGCGCCTTTCTCGAAGCGTGCTGGAATGCTTTGGCCCCGGGCCGCATGGACTCGCCGGAGCTGGTCAAACAATTCCGCGAAGTCGGCCTGCGCCAAATCATCGCCAGCACGGACTACTTCCGACCCTACAGCCCCAATCCCGCTGAGCTGTTTCGCATGTATCTCGGCATGCTGCACGAAGGCGGCTTGAGCCGAGGAGAAGTCAACCAAGTCGCCTCGATCAACCCCGCGCGATTAATGGGTTTGGTGTAAAATCGATAGAAGAGAAAGAAAGATTCCTCGTTTCACTCGGAATGACAACCATGTCATCCCGAACAACGTGAGGGATCTTTTCGGAAGTTTTAATTCGAATCGCGCCGAACCGGCACATGGCAGGTGCGCGAAATCCAGTAGCGGTTATCGGCAAAGGCGCGATAACCGGCGTCGAACAATCCGCGCAAGATCGGCAGAGTCGAAAAAAACCAGAGCGGTGTCGCCCACCAGATGCGCCGCATTAAGTAACGGTACACCTCCGCGCCTGCAAGTTTTTCACCACCGGCAAGCAACAAACGAAAGTCGGACGTCAATTCGTGTTCGTCTAAATTCAATTTCTCTGGGACCCAATCGGCCTGCAGAGGCGCGATGCGAAAGCCGCGCTTATTGAGTGTCTTTTTCCAGAACGGAACCCACCGGCTGCAAAACCCGCAGGCGCCATCATAGAGCACCCAGCCTTTTATTTTTTCTTCCATTTAGCGTGGTGTCTCAGAAATTGGCGACACAATTAAATCGTCATTCCGGGCAAGCTGGCCATGGCTAGCGCGACCCGGAATCCAGGATTTCAAACGCTTCTGGATGCCGGCCCTTCGCCGGCATGACGGCGAAGAGGCCGAGCACTAGCGACTCAGGTAATCCGTTGCCCTTTGTAAACTGTGATCTCGGATCCTTCGGCGAGAAACGCCGATGAAGGGTTTGCGCTAAGGGGCCTGACGAAGCGTTGGCCGTAAAGATCCTTAACGTCGCAGTCCAGTCGGCAACTGTGAGCCTGCCAAATTCGCCATGGTGGGTGCTCAACCTGATACTCTAGGGTACCGCCGTCTTTTTGCAAAGTGTAGCCCCAATGATGCTGCACAATGAACTCTTCTTCGGACCCCTCAACAAAGTGACTCGGCTCACCGGCGGTCGTCAGCTCGATCGAATGAGCCTGGTTACGAAACTTCCAGTAATATTTGACAGTCTCAATATTCCCGCCGTTCGCTGGCGATTGAACAATGACATTTCCCGTCGGCAAAGCCACATAATTCTCGTTGTATAGCCATCGCGCCGTCAGAGCGATCGCAGTTCGGGGAACAATCTCCTTGACGAACACCACACCGCGGCGCCAGCCATCCTCCGCTTTTCGACGCACGTAGAAGCGTAAATTGATCTCTTCGAAATTTTGGTGAAACGGAATCGCGAAGCCCATCACCCGCGTGCTGAGAAAAAGAAAGGCGACCATGCTGACAAAGGTTTTTCCGTCCCAAACATCCAACTCGGTGCCCTTCGGTACGAGCGGCATTAACGTCCCAGGCTCGATTGCATAGTTGAGCATCGCAAGATGGCGCCACTCCGCGGTAAGAAATCGAGAGCCGAAATCGTCAACCATTTTCATCGGCGCCGGCAATGGGATTGCGCTCTGCAAAGGCCCAATTGGAAAGCAATTCGCCGCGAAAAAACAGCAGGAACCCCGCCAACACTAAGACCATCGAAGGTATAAAGTTTGTAGCTACTCCGATCGACTCTGCCATGTTCGCGTGCTCACCTACCAGGCTGGAAACCATTGAAGAGTTCGAGAGTAGCCTGATAAAGCTCAAAAATTCCGCCATCGCCACGAAAGCGCCGAACAATTTTACGCCGATCGTAAACGTATCTTTGATATGGGACCCCGAAAGCTCGCCGCTCTCCTTGAATACAAATCGCAGACCAAAGCCTGACTTCCGAATCAGCGCCCACCCAATGAGCATGTAAACGATCAGGCCAAAGATAGAAATAGCGATATAGATCTTTAGCGGCGAGCCGTCCATTTGTTCCCAGTTATTGGAGAACAGCAAACCGACAGTCACACTTAGCAGAATCGGCACCGATGCAGCGAGAAGATAGAGCCCGATGAGCCTACTGCCGACCTCGAGGAGTTGTGGCGGAGTCATCGAACATCCTTTTGTTTTGAGAGCACTTGTTTAAAAGCCGAAGCCGCGACGGCTTGGCCGCAAAAGACACAAAGCATGCCGAGCAATACCGTCACTAAAGTCGGAATAGACGTCGATTTCAGCCAACTCATCGGTCCATCCCTACTCACGTACGCCGGCGCCTGAAGCACGAGGGCATCCGGAACGGCGCTGGCCAATAGATAAAAGCCGAACAGCACGATCCCAAGCGCGATCCATCCCCGACTTTCAGCCATGCCATCGTCGAAGTTCGGAATACCGTGCAGCCGCCTTGCATCTCGGATCAGGTAGAGACCCAGCGCGGCCATGATCACAGGAATCATCATCGACATCAGCGCCGATAGCTTGAAAACGCCATGAAGTTGTCCCCACTCTCGAAGAGTTTTTAGTTGCCCTGGAAAATCACGAAAGATGCCCTCGAATGCGTGCAGCACACAGTAAACACCGATTAATTTTAGCCCTACGACAAAGTAATCCTTCCAACTCATGATCATCCCGAGTCCACGTAAGCACGCCTTAACACTTTATTCTTAAAGCTTCTCGTCCTCCGGCACCACGTCCGTGACCAAATCCCGAATCAGCGGCCGTTTGGGCAGCGGCTCGACCGTGATTATTCCGGGCGTGAGTTTGGCGGTGCAGGTGTATTCAACTGCGCCGTTGACCAGCGCCATGCAGGTCTTGCAGGCGTTGGCGTTGATGCAGCTGTAGCGAATCGCCAGACTGCTATCTAAGTGAGTGCGAATCCAACGCAGGGCGTCGAGCACTGACATGCCTTCTTCGTACGGCACCTCGAAGTCATCGTAATGGCCTTCCCCACCCGGCAGGCCGCGGCGGATACGAAGATGGGCCGTCTTGTTCGTTTGGTTAACCATGACTCGGCTCGCTCCGGTTGAGCCGGACCGGCGCGACCCACCGAATCAGTGATTCGCCGTCTTTTAGCTCCACCACTTGGTTCTTGAGGCAGCGAGAGTCAGTATTGGGAAAATCTTCGCGCTGATGGGCGCCGCGGCTTTCGTTGCGCGCCAGCGCCGATCGCACGACCGCCTCGGCGGTCGTAAGCATTGCCCGCAACTCGAATGCATCATGCAAATCGAGATTGAATTTCCGCGCGACGCCGATACGAAGACGCTGCAGATCTTCTTTGCGCATCTGTTCGATGCGCGCAAGCGCCGCCGCGAGTTTGTCGCCGCTTCGAAACGGCCCCGCTTGCTTCCACATAAGTTTTTGCAGTTCAGCTTGAAGCGCGATCGGCGCGACGCCGTTTTTTTGAGAATTTGCGCGAAAGCCATCCAGCTGCTGCCCGGATGCGTCTGCCAGTTTTTCTTCCCATCCGCCGGACGTCCGCTTCGCCTTCTCCGCGGCCGCCGAGCCCGCGCGCGCGCCAAACACGAAAGCTTCGGTGATCGCGTTACCGGACAAGCGGTTGGCGCCATTTGCGCCGCCGACCGCTTCACCTGCGGCATAGAGTCCTTTGATGCGCGTTTGCATGTTCACATCGACGCGCACTCCGCCCATGTGGTAATGCGCCGTCGGGCCGACCTCCACCGCCGTCTTTGTCAGGTCGATGCCGTTGGCCGCCAGGCGATCAATCACCGGACCGAACGCGCTTCGAAGCTCTGATTCAGCAATGTGGCGGAAGTCGAGATAGGCGCCGCCGTGCGGCGTGCCCCGGCCGGCTTCGACTTCTTTCAAGATCGCGTAGGCCGCGATATCTCGTGTCGCGTTGTATTGGCCGAAATCCGTGCTGCCGTAGCGGTCGATAAACTCTTCGAATTGGCCGTTGAGCAATTTGCCGCCGAGCTTGTAACGAAACGGGTCCCACATGATCGGGTCCATGCCGACCAGACGCGGCGCCAGATGACCGATCGGAAAGAATTGCACGAACTCCATATCGATCAGCTCCGCTCCGGCCCACAGCGCCAGAGCATAGGCCTCGCCGCCCATGTTCGCTGAAGCACTGTTGCGTTCGTAAAGTTTCGTCAGCCCGCCGGCGGCGAGAATGACAGCCTCGGCCTCAATCGTGATGAGGGCACCGTCGACGAGGTTGAGCGCGACTGCGCCAATCGCCTGGCCGTCATGGGTCAGAATATCGATCACGGCAAGATTGCTGACGCGGCGAATGGCCGGGATCTCGCTCACTTTGCGCCGCAGCGTTGCTGCGACGGCTGGACCGGTGTTGAGAAAATCAACGTAGCAGCAGCGCTTGACGCTGTGACCGGGCGCCATTTCCTGTTTGATGTGATCGTTCTCGCGCGCCCAGCGCGTGCCCCAATTCTCCATCTCGAGAATGCGCTTCGGTCCGTCCTCGCAGAGCAGCGCCGAAAGCTCTTCATTGCACAACCCGCGCCCGGCCCTCAACGTGTCTTCGAGATGCAGCGCGATGGAATCCGGCTCTTGCTGGCCCAACGCCACCGCCACGGTCATCTGCGCCATGATCGTCGCGCCACCGCGGCCGACCTGGCCTTTGTCGAGGAGGATCACGGAACTGCCGCGCTGCCCCGCGGCAATCGCCGCATACATGCCGGCGCCGCCGGCGCCGACAACGAGCACGTCGGTGGAGAGATGGACCATAGTGGATTTGCACCTCGCCGGTCGGTGCGCGACGAGATTTCAGTCGCGCCCGGCGCGCGCGCCGTCTTTTTGCAGTTCGTGAAGCGCTTTCTTGGCCGCTTGCTGCTCGGACTGTTTCTTGCTTCGGCCTTCGCCGCTTCCCAAAATCTTGCCGCCGACGGTGATTTCCGTAATGAACAATTTTTCGTGGTCCGGCCCGCTCTCGGAAACAATGCGATAGACCGGCGGGGCATGAAATAACATCTGGCTGATTTCCTGGAGCCGCGTTTTGTAGTCGTGCTCGCCAAGTTTCTCCGCCGTCACGTCGGCGCCGAAGTAACGCTCGACCACGCGTTGCGCCGCCTCGTAACCGCCGTCCCGATAAATGCCGCCGAGCAGCGCTTCGAAGGCGCCGGCCAGAATCGACGCTTTGCTGCGGCCGCCGCTGAGCTCTTCACCCTTGCCGATGCGCAACAACGGGCCGAGGTTGAGCATCGCCGCTTTCTCCGCGAGCACGACCGAATTCACCAGCGCCGCCCGCATTTTCGAGAGCATGCCTTCAGGCTTATCGGGATTTCGGCGGATCAACAAATCGCTCACCGCCAGATCGAGCACGGCGTCGCCAAGAAACTCGAGAACTTCATTGTGGCCTTCGCTCTTCTGCCGATCGTATGAGACGTGGGTAAGACAACGCACGAGCAAGGCGGGATCATTGAAGCTATATCCCAGCTCTTTCTGTAACCGATTGAGTTGAGCGTCGTTATTCAAGCCGGCCCTATTGCGGGTGCAGACTTGTGGTATCCCCGCGCGCGGTCGCGCCCGGCTGTTCATCGGCGCGGCTGCCGGTAAGCCAGCCGTTGTGCCAGCCGTCGATCCGCACATCCATTTCCCGGTTCAAGAAATCATCGGCTCCAGCCACCACAACGGGCAGATAATTCCGGCTGAACCCGCGCCGCAGACCGCAGGCCCTATCGATTTTTTCTTCGATCAGCACAGCAACGCGTGTACCGATAAAGCCGGCGTAAAAATCGCGCTTCTTGCGCGCGCCAAGCTCGCGCATGCGCCGCGCGCGCGCTTTTTTGACTTGCCCCGGCACGTGGTTCGCCAGTGACACTGCCGGTGTGCCGCGCCGTGGCGAATACGGAAAAACATGAAAGTAGGTGAGCGGCAAGGAGTCGAAATATTCCAGTGATTGTTCGAACTGCGCGTCACTTTCGCCGGGAAAGCCAACGATGATGTCGCTCCCCAAAGCGGCCTCGGGCAAGCGCTCGCGCACGCGCTGGAGCAAATCGCGGTAGTTACCGGCGTTATAGTTTCGCCGCATTTGTTTGAGAATCTCGTCGTCGCCGGCTTGCGCGCAAATATGCAAATGCGGGCAGATGATGCCCGAGCGGGCGATCAAGTCGAGCAATCGATCGGGCACTTCGCGCGGATCGAGAGAGCTAAGGCGCAGCCGTGCAATCAAGCCGCTCGCGGCGATCATTTCCACCAATGCCGTCAAATCGAGCTTCGGACTTAGATCCTGCCCGTAGCCGCCGAGATGAATGCCGGTGAGAACGATTTCTCTATATCCCGCGCCGGCCAGCTGCCGCACTTGTTCGAGAACTTCCCGCGGTTGAACGCTGCGGCTCAGCCCGCGCGCCGCCGGGATGATGCAATAGGTGCAGGAATAGTTGCAGCCTTCCTGAATTTTCAAAAAAGCGCGTGTGTGCCCCGGCAGCGCGCGCGTGCCGAGCACGGCCACGCCGCGCTCCCGTTTGACGTCGCTCACGGCGATCTGCGCTCGCTCCGGCGGCGCGGCCTCAACGAAACGCAATAAGTCGTCGAGGCGGTTCAGCCCGACGACGAAATCGACATCGGGGACCTCGGCCACTTCTTGCGGATTCACTTGCGCATAACAGCCCGTGACCAGCACCCTGGCCGCCGGATTGAGTCGCTTGGCTCTACGCACCCACTGGCGCGCTTCCCAGTCCGCCCGGTTGGTCACCGTGCAAGTGTTGATCACGTAGCAATCCGCCGCTTCCTCGAACGGGACGAATGAATGCTTTTCCTCCAACCGGCTTTGAATCACCGCGGAATCGTATTGGTTGATCTTGCAACCGAGTGTGGTGATCGCGATACGCATGTCTCTTCGCTTCGCTCAGTTATTGTCAAATCTCAGATCTCACCAGTCGGCGCCATCGATCTGAAATATGAAATATGAGATCTGCCATCGCGCTTCGCGCTCAGCGCAGCGCGCGTTCAATCCATCCGCCGCCGAGCACCTGTTCGCCGCGATAGAAAACCGCTGCCTGTCCCGGCGTCACTGCCGCGATGGCTTCTTTGAACCGGACTTCGCAAGCTTGGTCACCACGCCGGCGAATCACGCAGGCCATTGCCGGCGCGCGGTAGCGGATCTGCACCTCGGCTTCGATCTCACCCGCGCCCGGAGCTTCGAGCCAATCAACCGACCGCGCAACCAGCCCGGTGAATGCCAGTTCATTTCTTTTTCCCACCACGACGCGCTTGGTCTGCTCTTCGATCTCGACGACGTAGAGCGGCTCGGCCGCCGAAATTCCCAAACCCCGTCTCTGGCCGACGGTCACGCTGTGAATACCGCCGTGGCGGCCCAAGATCTTGCCGGTCCGATCGACCACATCGCCGCCTGAGGCTTCGCGCTCTTGAGCATAGGATTTTACCAGCGCCTTGTAATCGCCAAAGCAGATATCTTGACTCTCCGGGCGCTCGGCCGCCGGCAGCCCCAGCCGGCGCGCCTGTTCACGCACTTGGCTCTTATGCATTTCACCGAGAGGAAAGAGCGTGTGCGCCAGCTGATCGTGCGACAGTGAAAAAAGAAAATACGACTGATCCTTGCCGCGATCGGCGCCGCGAAAGAGCGCGACTTGGAACCCCGATGGATCGCGCGCGACGCGCGCGTAGTGGCCGGTGGCCACGCAATCGGCGCCTTGCGCCCGCGCCCACTTGAGCAAGGTCCCGAGCTTGAAATCGCGATTGCACGCAACGCAAGGATTGGGCGTGCGGCCCTGTAGATAATCGCGCGCGAAAGGCTTCACCACGGTTTCAACGAATTGCCCGCGCAGATCGAGCAGCGTATGGGAAATGCCGAGCAGCTTGGCAACTTCGGCGGCGCCGCGATGATCCGAGCACACCCGCGGGCCGTGATTTTCTTCCCACATGCGCAAGGACACACCCTGGACATCATGGCCCTGCTCGGCAAGCAGCGCCGCCGCAACCGAGCTATCGACGCCGCCGCTCATGGCGACGACAATCTTCTTACCCTGCGTCTTCATTGACTCTCTTGTACCGATTTGAACGTTTTGAACGCGTCCATTGCCCATTGATCGCCTGTTGCCCTATGTCTGTTGCCGTTCTTCAACTTCCGGTATTCTTCAGCAGCTCTTTAACCTTGTTCAAAACTTCGCTCTCTTCGGCGGTCTTTTCTTCGAGGCCGCCTTGGCGGGCACTCAGCTCGTCGACCTTCTTCTCCAGTTTTTCAACATAGTCGGCGAGCGCGCCGATCGCCTTGGCGATGGGGTCGGGCAGATCGGCCGAATTGAGATCGATAACCGCCTTGCCCGTCGGCGTGTGCCTCGCCTCGATCTGCACCACTCTGCCAGGGATGCCGACTACCGTAGAATGCTGCGGCACCGAGCTCACGAGCACGGAGCCGGCGCCCACCCGGCTGTGGCGTCCGACGGTCACCGGGCCGAGGACCGCCGCGCCGCTGAAAATCGTCACCGAGTCCTCGATCGTGGGGTGGCGCTTGACCGGCGCCGTCGACGTGCCGCCCAGGGTGACGCCCTGGTAGATCGTCACGTCGTCGCCGATTTCACTGGTCTCGCCGATCACGACACCCATGCCGTGATCGATAAAACAGCGCCGGCCGATTTTCGCTCCAGGATGGATCTCGATTCCGGTGAAAAATCGCCCCAGGTGGCTGATGAAGCGCGCCAGAGTGGTAAGCTGGCGCTGCCATAACCAGTGCGACAATCGGTGGATCAGGATCGCGTGGAAGCCCGGGTAGGCAATCGCCACCTCCCAGACCGACCGCGCCGCCGGATCGCGCTCGAAGACCGCTTGAATATCTTCTTTAAGCGTTTGCCACATGGTGGAAGACCCGGGGTGATGGAGTGTTGGAGTACTGGAGTACTGGGTTATCGTCCGAAATCCAATACTCCATCACTCCATTACTCCAATCCTATCAATTCACTTGCCGGCGCCGCGAATCCTTGTAGAGCTTGTAATCAATACTATCGACCAGTGCTTGCCAGCTCGCTTCGATGACGTTGTGCGAAACGCCGACGGTGCCCCAGCGGTCCTTGCCGTCGCCGGATTCGATCAACACGCGCACCACCGCGCCGGTTCCTTCGCCCGACGAGAGCACGCGAACTTTGTAATCGAGTAGCTGCACCTGCTCGAGCGCGGGATAGAACTTGGTGAGCGCGCGGCGCAGCGCCTGATCTAGAGCGTTGACCGGCCCGTTGCCCATCGCCGCGGCATGCTCCATGATACCGTCGACTTGCACCATGATCGTTGCTTCGGAGATCGGCGCCTCGCTTTCCTTGCGCTTCTCGTCGATCACACGAAAGCCGATCAGGTTAAAGTTTTTTCGCTTCTTTCCCAACGCTTCATGAATCAGCAATTCGAAAGAAGCTTCCGCGGCCTGGAATTCGTAGCCCTGGCCCTCGAGCTCTTTGGTGCGGCGGAGAATTTCGCGCACGGCGTCGTTCTGGTCTTTCATGTCGATGCCGTACTCTTTGCCTTTGTAAACGATATTGCTGCGGCCCGAGAGATCGGAGACCAACACGCGCTGGCGGTTGCCGACCAGCTTCGGATCGATATGCTCGTAGGTCTCGCGGTTCTTGAGCACGCCGGAGACATGCAGCCCGCCCTTATGCGCAAAGGCGCTGTCGCCGACGAAAGCCTGGCGCTTGTTCGGATGGATATTGGCGAGCTCGTAGAAAAGCTGCGAGACCTCGCGCAGCTTTTTTAACTGCGCCGGCGTCACGCACTTTTTTCCCATCTTCAGTTGCAGATTGGCGATCACCGAAATCAAATTCACGTTGCCGCAGCGCTCGCCGAAACCGTTGATCGTGCCCTGCACTTGGGTCGCGCCGGTCTCCACGCCCGCGAGCGTGTTGGCCACCGCCAGCTCGCCGTCATTGTGGCAGTGAATGCCGATCGGCGTTGTGATCACGCGGCTCACCTGTTGCAGCGCGTCGCGCACGTCGCCGGGCAGCCGGCCGCCGTTGGTCTCGCAGAGCACGATCCAGTCCGCGCCTCCTTCCTCGGCCGCCTTGAGGCATTCCAGCGCATATTCCGGGTTGGCGCAAAAGCCGTCGAAAAAATGCTCGGCGTCGAAAATCACCTCGTCGACGCGCTTTTTCATGAACGCAATCGAATCGGCGATAATCTCCAAATTGGCTTTCTGGCTGATCCGCAGATCGTCGCGCACGTGCAGGTCCCAGGTCTTGCCAACCAAGGTCACCACCGGCGTCTGCGCGGCGAGAAGCACTTTGAGATTGATGTCCTGCGACGGTTTGGCGCCGAATTTTCTAGTCGTGCCGAACGACGCGATTTTTGCGTGCTTTAGCTTGAGCCTTTTTATCTGCTTGAAAAAATCGGCGTCGCGCGGATTGGAGCCGGGGTAGCCTCCTTCGATGTAATCGATGCCCAACTCTTCGAGCTTTTCCGCGATGCGCAGCTTGTCCTCGAGCGTGAAAGAAACATCTTCCGCCTGGCAACCGTCCCTCAGTGTCGTGTCGTAGAGCAAAACGTCCTTCATACCGTCCCCTGCTTCCCGATAAATGCCTCGTGCAGCACGCGCACGGCGAGCTCCGTATATTTCGCGTCGACGACGACGGAAATTTTAATTTCCGAAGTGGAAATCATCTCGATATTGATCCCCTCGCGCCCGAGCACCTCGAACATTTTCGCGGCCACGCCGGCGTGCGTGCGCATGCCGACACCGACTACGGAAATCTTCGTCATGTCGGTGTCCACTTTAACGCCCTTGGCGTTGACCGCCGGCGCGGTTCTTTCCACGATCGCCAGCGCCTTTTTATGATCCGCCTTGGGCACCGTGAAAGTCAAATCGGTGGTGCCGTCCTCGCTGGCGTTCTGAATAATCATGTCGACGACGATGTGCGCCTCGGCGATCGGACCAAAAATCTGCGCCGCCAAACCCGGCCGATCCGGCACCCCCAGCAACGTGATCTTGGCTTCGTTTCTGTCGTACGCTACGCCTGAGACCAACACGTCGTTCATACTCTCCTCCTCGTTCACCAGCCACGTCCCTTCGAGATCCGAAAAGGTCGAACGGACGTGCACCGGGACGGAAAATTTTTTGGCAAACTCAACGGAACGGATTTCCAAGACCTTGGCGCCGGTGCTCGCCAGCTCAATCATCTCGTCGTAGGCAATGCGCGCGAGCTTGCGCGCGTCCGGGCAGATGCCCGGGTCGGTGGTGAAAACGCCTTCCACGTCGGTGTAGATTTCACACGCCTGAGCGCTCAGAAAAGCCGCCAGCGCCACCGCGCTGGTATCCGACCCGCCGCGCCCGAGCGTGGTGATATTGTCGTCTTCGTCGACGCCTTGAAAACCGGCGATCACCACCACTTCACCCGCTTTTAGCGAGCGCAAGATCTTGGTCGAATCGATGCTCAAAATGCGCGCTTTGCCGTAGGCGTTATCGGTGGCGATCCGCACCTGATGTCCGAGGAACGAGCGCGCCGGCTGTCCCGCCTCTTTCAGCGCAAGCGCCAGCAACGCCACGGAAACCTGCTCTCCCGACGCAAGCAGCACATCGTTTTCGCGCTCGTCGGGGATCTCCGAAATCTCATGGGCAAGCGCGAGCAAACGATTGGTCTCGCCCGCCATGGCCGAAACGACCACCACCAACTCGTGACCCGCGACACGGGCGGCGGCGACCTTGGCCGCAACTTGCTTGATGCGATCGATCGAGCTGACGGATGTTCCGCCGTATTTTTGTACCAGTAACGGCACTGCTGACTAACCCTTTCTTCCCGACGCCGCTATTTAGATTTCGCGCTGCCGATCCTGACAATCAGCAATACAAAATCTAAAGGGTCTTGCCGCTCGCGCTCTCTTTCAACTTCTCGATCAGTTGCTCATAGCGATCGCCATGCGCGGTAAACGTAATCTGCCGCCGCGCGCCGCCGCCGTGAACGACTCTCACTTCGAGATAATCGTCGACCTCAGCCGCGGGCAGATATTCGAACCATTCGATGAGGCTCACGCCGTCGGCGTACAGATACTCGCGCAGATTGAGCGCTTCGATCTCTTCCTGCCTGCCGACACGGTAAAGATCGATGTGGTAGACCGGCAAGCGGCCCTGGTATTCATTGATCAGTGTGAACGTGGGGCTGCGAACCCAGGCCTCTGGACCGACCCCGGCGCCGGCCGCAAAGCCGCGCACGAAACAGGTTTTACCCGCTCCCAACTCACCGACTAACCCAATAATTTCGCTCCCTTGAACTAACTTTCCGAGACTTTTCCCGAATCCCATAGTGGCGCGGGAAGATCTAGAAATAACTGTCCATGAACCCATCGCCGACGGGCCTCCATGTAGAACTAGTATATTTTCGTGGAAAATTCGAGACTAAGGGGCCGGCGCCGTAAGCGCCTTCATCCCCCCGGGCAATCCTTCGATGATATCCGACGCGATCAGTCCGACTTCGCCTTTGGCCTCGGCGACTCGGTCGCCGACAAAGCCGTGCAAATAAACACCGAGCCTCATGGCATCCTCGGGAGTGAGTCCCTGGCCCAACAAGGCTGCGAGCATTCCCGCCAGTACGTCGCCCATGCCGCCGCTCGCCATGCCGGGATTGCCGGTCGGATTGATGAAGATTTTTCCTTCCGGCGTGGCGATCACCGTGCGCGCGCCTTTCAATACCAGATAACAGCGCCGCTCCACGGAGAACGCTCGCGCGATTTCGATGCGATCAGCGTTGACTTCCCCAATAGTTCGGCCGATGAGCCGCGCCATCTCGCCCGGATGGGGCGTGAGCACGGGCGGAAACTTGGCATGGCGAAGGCGGTCTATTTCCAGCGCCAGATTATTGAGACCGTCGGCGTCGATCACCCAGGGCTTGTCCAAATTTCTGAGCAGCCAGCGCAAACCGCTTCGGGTCGCGTCGTTGACGCCGATACCGGGCCCGAAGAGCACGCTGTTTTTTCGTTCGAGCAAGCGGCGCCAGTCATCGTCGCCCAGCGGTTCGATCTCTTCGGCTTCATTGCCGTGCAAGGGTTCCGTCATCACTTCGATGAGCGTGGCGGCAAAAATATTATTCAGCGCCCGTGGCGCGGCCAGCGTGGTCAATCCGGCGCCTGCTCGCATAGCCGCGCGGCACGCGAGAATCGCGGCGCCGGTCTTTCCGCGCGAGCCCGCGATCGCCAGCACATGACCGTAGGTGCCCTTGTGCGTATCGGGCTCGCGCCGCGGGATCAATTGACGAATCATCTCGTTCTCCAGCAGCCCGATCTGCGGTGCCACTTGCGCAACGGCTCGTTCGTCGATTCCGATATCGGCGACAACCAGCTCGCCGCAACATTTAACGCCCGGATAAATGACTTCGCCTAACTTCGGAAATCCCAAGGCGACCGTCATCGCGGCTTGAACGGCCGCGCCGAGAGCAATGCCTTTGTCGGTGTGGAGTCCCGAGGGAATATCGACGGCAAGCGACGGCAAGCCCGCGGCGTTGATCAGCGTCATCGCCTCCGCGAAGAGACCGCGCACCTCGCTCTTGATTCCCGTGCCGAGAATCGCGTCGACGATCAGGCCGCTTTTGCCGATGCGCCGTTGCAGCAACGCCAAGCCATCGGCGCCGATCTCAGTCACTTTTCCCTTGAGTTTTAAATAAGCGCGCAGATTATGAGCCGCGTCGCTTGATAGCTCATCTTTGCGCGCAAGAAGCGCAACCTCGCAGGGAATACGTTTTTTTTTGAGCAGGCGCGCCGTGACGAGGCCGTCGCCGCCGTTGTTGCCTTTGCCGGCCACGATCAATACGCCGTTTTTCGCGTTGCGCGGGTAACGTTCGAGAATCGCCTGCGTGACCGCTTCGCCGGCGCGCTCCATCAACGTCAGGCTCGAAACGCCGTACGTTTGGATGGTCAGCCGATCCATCTCGCGCATCTGTTCGGCGGTGACAACTAGCATGGTTCAAGCAGTTCAGAACGTTTAAGCCGTTCCATCAGTTTGAACGGAGCGCAGCGGTTGAACGGAACGAGCAAAGCGAGTGGTTGAACGATTTGAACTCTTATGGTCTTGCTTTCGCCAGTAATTCTTTCATCTCGCGTACGGCTTGGTCGATTCCGACCATGACGGCGCGGGCGATGATGCTATGGCCGATGTTGAGCTCGACGATTTCCGGGATTGCTGCAATCGGCAAGACATTTTCGTAGTCGAGGCCGTGGCCGCCGTGAACTTCGAGTCCCAGGCTGCGCGCCAGTGTCGCTGCCTTGGCGATCGCTTGCCGTTCTTTCTCGGGGCCGGCGCCGGCGGCATTGCAGTAAGTGCCGGTATGAATCTCAATGGCGTGGGCGCCGGCTTCATGCGCAGCCTCGATCTGCGCCGCGTCGGGATCGATGAACAGACTCACGTGAATGCCGCGATCTTGCAGTCTCGCGACCGCTTCTTTGATCTTCACCCGATGGGCGACCACGTCGAGACCACCCTCGGTCGTCAGCTCCTCGCGCTTTTCCGGTACGAAGCAGGCGTCAGCCGGCTGAATTTTCTCTCCGTACGCCAACATCGCCGGGGTCACGGCCATTTCAAGATTTATTTTGGTACGGGCGCGCTCGCGCAGCCGTTCGACGTCGCGTTCTTGAATATGGCGGCGGTCCTCGCGCAGGTGCACGGTGATGCCGTCGGCGCCGGCTCGTTCCGCCAGCAACGCGGCTTGGACCGGATCGGGAACTGCGGCGCGCCGCGCCTGGCGCACGGTCGCGATGTGATCGACGTTAACTCCGAGACGCAGCATCGCCTACTTGCCGACCTCCGCGCGGATTTCGTTGGCGATCTCTTCCGCCATGGCGCGGATCTTTTTTTCTTCTTCGCCTTCCAACATGATCCGCGCCAGTAATTCGGTGCCGGAATAACGCACCAGCAAACGGCCGCGGTCGCCGAGAGCGCGCTCCACTTGGGAGATTTTCCGCGCCACTTTTGGCATCTCGGAAAACTCCCTTTTTTCTTTGACGGTAACGTTGAGCAACACCTGGGGCAGCCGCGTCATGACGTTTTTAAGCTCACTCAGCCGCTTGTGCTGCTCGACCATCAGAGCGAGCATTTGCAGACAGGTAATTCCGCCGTCGCCGGTGGTATTGTGGTCCAAAAACAAAATATGGCCGGACTGCTCGCCGCCGAGATTGTAGCTGTCGGCGAGCATCTTCTCGACGACGTAGCGGTCGCCCACCTGCGTGCGTACGACATCCAGACCTGCCTGTCGCATCGCCAACTCCAAACCCAAATTACTCATCACGGTAGCGACCACCCCGGAACCCTTGAGAGTGCCCTTGCGCTGCATGTCCAGAGCCGAAATCGCCATGACTTGATCGCCGTCAAGAATCTCGCCGGTTTCATCGATGAAAACCGCCCGGTCGGCATCGCCATCCAACGATACGGCGAAATCGGCCGCTTCATGGAGCAGGATCTCACGCGCCGTTTCCGGATAAAGCGCGCCGCAGCGCCGGTTGATGTTCTCGCCATCCGGTTGCACGCCGATCGGCAGAACGTCCGCGCCCAACTCGGACAAAACCTCGGGAACGACTTTATACGCCGCGCCATGACCGCAATCGACGACGATTTTCAAACCCTCCAAAGTCAGATGGCGCGGAAAGCTGTTTTTCAGAAAAACATTGTACCTGCCGACGGCGTCGGAAACGCGAAAGGCCTTGCCGATCTCCGAAGCAGTCGGTCTGGCCTCCTCGGTCTCGCCGCTGACAATCATTTCTTCCATGCGCGCTTCGATGTCGTCCGGCAGCTTGAATCCATCCCAGGAAAAAAACTTAATGCCGTTGTCTTGATAGGGATTGTGCGACGCCGAAATGACAACGCCCGCGTCCGCGCGCATGCTGCGGGTCAAGAAAGCCACGCCGGGCGTTGGCAGCGGCCCCACTAGCAAAACATCCGCCCCCATCGAGACAATCCCGGAGGCTAACGCGGTTTCCAGCATATAACCGGAAAGGCGCGTATCCTAGCCGAACAGGATCTTGTAGCGGTGTTTGCCATTTTCGTCATTTTTGCGCGAGAATGACGGCACGCGGCCGCGACCTGGGGGATCGGCGAAATTCAACTCGTGCAGCACCTTTGCGATGGCGCGGCCGAGCTTCAACGCTATCTCCGAGGTCATCGGTTCCTGATTGGCGACGCCGCGCACGCCGTCGGTGCCGAACAGATGGCGGGTGGGCGGTTTGTTCTTCGCTTGCGGCTGACTCATTGCGGGACTCTCCTTCGAAAAGCAGATTCACTCGGCCGGCTTGGTAATCCGCACGCGAAAGTGCTGCGGCT
This sequence comes from Binatia bacterium, assembly GCA_050735675.1. Classification (GTDB taxonomy): domain Bacteria; phylum Desulfobacterota; class Binatia; order UBA9968; family UBA9968; genus DP-20. Next base: position 27,945 of record JBOHVN010000151.1, read on the forward strand.
TTTGCTCGACAACCTGGATCTCCGCCGGCAAGATCAAATCGAGCGCCACTTGATGCTCGCCGGCCGGCAACCCTCTCAGACTCAAATAGACTTCTGCCGAAGTCAAATGCAATTTCTCGACGGCGCTCTTTGGTCCGGTCACCCGCAGATAAGCCGACTGCGGCGTCACGGTATAGGCGCCCTTAAAATCTTTCGCGTGAACCTCGATGCGCTCAAATTCGCGGGTGACCTGCTCTTCTTCGATCGTGATCGCGACCTCTACCTGGTCGGGAAAGATCGACAGCGGTTTGCCGTCGTTGGACAAACGCACTCTGCGCTTGATACCACTCCGGCTTTCTTCCACGTCGACCGCCACAGTCTCGATGGCGGCTAAGCGCCGCACCTCTTCGGCCGGACCCTGCACCGAAACATTCTCCGGTTGCACGTTGATGTGCGCGATTCGGAAACCCGCCATCGGCTTACCCGAAACCCGCACCGACACCGGCAATGTGCGTTTGGCCACCGGTTCGAGTCTTAAATGTATCACCGGCGGCGTGATGCGCGCGACCGTGACACCGCGCGGGACAGTGAAATCATTGGGCGTCAACGGATAACTCAACGAACCGGATTTGGCGCCGTCAAGATCCAATGATAGTTTCAGGTTATCGGAGTCGAGAGTCGAAACCAGCGTGCGCGGCCCCATGAGGCGCAAAACCACGTAATCGATGCGGTTGTCCATGACCATCAGATCCGATGGGATGTTGCGGAACTCGAGCGGAACCTCGATAGCCCGCTCGGTATCGCGATGGCCCGCCACCCACAGTCCCACGGCGATGATCAGCGCGAGCGCCTTCAGACCAAAGTTGCTGCCCGCCAGCGAGACGATCTTTTCCCAGAGCGGTTTCATCCCTTCAGCAGATCGCGCAGCGCCGAGCGCAGTCTGACTCCGTCGATGTTTTCGGTCACGTTACCGCCGACCACCAGCGCCGCCGTTCCTTCTTGCTCGGAAACGACGATGGCAACCGCGTCGGTTTCTTCGGTGACGCCGAGTGCGGCGCGATGACGCGTGCCCCAGGTCTTGCGCAGGCTCGGATTGCTGCTCAGCGGCAGCAGACAACGCACCGCCGAGACCCGGCCCTTTTGAATCACCAGTGCGCCGTCGTGAATCGGTGAATGGGGCAGAAAAACGCTCTCGACCAGCTCCCGGCTGACCCGGGCGTCGAGCCGCGTGCCGATCTCCATGTATTCGTTGAGACCCACTTCGCGCTCAATCGCGATCAGCGCGCCGACTTTCTTTTCGGCGAGCGCCATGGCCGCCTGAACAACTTCATCGATGATATCCTCGCTATGTTGCACCATGCGCTCGGCGGCGGCAAACAGCGGCGCGCTGCCGACTTGAGTAAGAGCACGGCGGATATCACTTTGGAATATTACGATGATGACCAAGATAATCGACCCCAAAAAGTTGTCGAGTATCCAGTTGAGCGTCAACAGACCCAACGCCCGCGACGACACATAAGCCACCAGGATCACCGCCAACCCGATGATCATCTGCATAGCGCGGCTGCCGCGCACGATCTGCAACGAACGGTAAACGAGAAACGTAATAATCCCGATATCGAGAAGATCTTGCCAACGAATTGGCTGGATCAGTTCCAACATGAAGCGTTTCTTGTCGCTCAGTGAGATCCGAAGCGGATAGCGTCGGCCACACGCACGGCCTTGGAAGTCTCTGCCACGTCGTGCACGCGCAGGATATTCGCGCCCGCGAGAACGGCCGCCGCCGCCGCCGCGAGGCTTCCCTCCAAACGATCGGCGGCTTCGAGATTCAAAATTTTGCCGATAAAGGCTTTGCGCGAGACACCGACCAGAAGCGGCTGTCCCAAGGCGGCAAGCACCGGAAGCGTCCTCAGCAGTTGCAGGTTGTGATCCATGGCTTTGCCAAAGCCTATGCCCGGATCGAGGATAATCGCCTCAGGCGCGATGCCGGCATCCATGCCCTCGTAAAGCTGCGCCGCCAGAAAATTCCTCACTTCGCGTGTCACGTCGCCGTAGCGGGGCTCGACTTGCATGGTGCGCGGCGTGCCCTGCATGTGCATCAGCACCACCGGCACCTTTTCCGCCGCCACCAGCGGCGCCATCGCCGGATCGAAACGCAGCGCGCTGATATCGTTGACGATATCCGCCCCCGCGTCCAAAGCTGCTCGGGCGATATTTGATTTGTAAGTGTCGATGGAAATCGGCACGCCGGCTTCGCGACGCAGGCCGCGCACCACCGGCAGCACACGCGCAAGCTCTTCTTCTTCCGCGACCGGCTGCGCGCCTGGACGGGTCGATTCGCCGCCGATATCGACGATATCGGCGCCGCTTGCCGCCATTGCGACGCCATCGGCGATCGCCTTGGCTGCGGAATCGCGTCGGCCGCCGTCGAAAAATGAATCCGGCGTCACGTTTAGAATGCCCATGATCAACGTGCGCCGGATGAAATCGAGATTACCGTGGCGAGTCTGCAAATATCGATGTTCGCCCCGCCTAATCGGCGGCAACGGCGCGAATGGCTTCGATTCAGGGCTCAATTCTTGCGGCTTTCGCTCAGCCATAGCAGCCCATCCCGAAAAGGTTAATCAAACCGCGGCGGACGGAGTAGCTCAACTCGCGGAGACACTCCCTCCCGAACCGAAGTAGCGCGACTTTCGAGAGAGTGGTGAGCCTTGATTCGAACGGAGAGATTGGGGAGCTCATGCCCCCGGCGAAAAATAGCCTAGGCGACAGCCGCGGCGGCCGACGGAGTAAGCGGCGCGCCACCGTTCCCGCCGAATTCCCGGACAATGGCGTCGATCTCGGATCCGTCCAAAACTTCCTTCTCCAGCAGCGTTTCGGCAACTTTATGGAGGAGCCTGAGATTCGACTTCAGGAGGTCTTTGGCTTTGAGATAACTGTCTTGAATAATTCGTCTGACCTCGGCATCGATCTCGATCGCGGTGCTCTCGGAGTAATCCACTTTCTGCGTGAAATCTCTTCCCAAAAAAATCTCTTCCTCTTTCTTGCCGAAGGTCATCGGACCGAGCTTCTCGCTCATGCCCCACTCGCACACCATGCGGCGGGCAAGATCGGTGGCCTTCTCAATGTCGTTGCCGGCGCCCGTGGTCATGTGGTTGAGCACCAGTTCCTCGGCGACCCGGCCGCCGAACAGGATCACCAGATTGTTGAGCAGGTATTCGCGCGGATAAGTGTGCTTTTCGTCGATCGGGAGCTGTTGGGTCAGACCCAGAGCCATGCCGCGCGGGATAATCGTCACTTTGTGAATCGGATCAGCGCCGGGCAGAAGCTTGGCCACGAGCGCGTGCCCCGCTTCGTGAAAGGCGGTATTGCGCTTTTCTTCCTCGCTGATGATCATGCTGCGCCGCTCGGCGCCCATCATGACCTTGTCCTTGGCCAGCTCGAAGTCGTGCATGTCAACTTTTTCTTTATTATTGCGCGCCGCCAGAAGCGCCGCCTCATTGACCAGATTCTCCAGATCGGCGCCGGCGAATCCCGGCGTTGACCGCGCCAGCACGCTGATGTCGACATCCGAGCCCACCGGGACCTTACGAGTGTGCACTTGCAAGATTCCCTCGCGGCCCTTCACGTCGGGCCGCGGCACGACTACGCGGCGGTCGAATCGGCCGGGACGAAGCAGCGCCGGGTCCAACACATCCGGGCGGTTGGTCGCGGCGATCAGAATAACGCCTTCGTTGGCTTCGAAACCGTCCATTTCAACCAGCAACTGATTGAGCGTTTGTTCGCGCTCGTCGTGGCCGCCACCCAATCCCGCGCCCCGGTGCCGTCCTACGGCATCGATTTCATCGATGAAGATGATGCACGGCGCGTTCTTTTTGCCTTGCACGAACAGGTCGCGCACGCGCGAAGCGCCGACACCGACGAACATCTCGACGAAATCCGATCCGCTGATGCTGAAAAACGGCACGCCGGCCTCGCCCGCGATGGCGCGGGCCAACAAAGTTTTTCCGGTTCCCGGCGGGCCGACCAACAAGCAGCCCTTGGGAATCCGGCCGCCGAGTTTGGTAAATTTCTTAGGGTCCTTTAGAAATGAGATTATTTCTTGAAGATCGTCCTTGGCTTCATCCACGCCGGCGACGTCGCTGAACGTGACCCGATGTTGATTCTCGGTCAGCAATTTCGCCCGGCTCTTGCCGAACGACATCGCCTTGCCGCCGCCCACCTGCATCTGACGCATGAAAAAGATCCAGACCCCGATCAGCAGCAGCATGGGAAACCAATTGAGCAAAAGGACCATGTACCACGGCGAATCTTCTTCCGGTTTCGCGGCGATCTTGACCTTTTTCTCGCGCAACGATTTTACCAATTCCGGGTCGTCTGGCGCGAAGGTTCTAAAGCGCTCGCCGTTCTTGTACTCACCTTGGATATTGTGACCCTGGATAGTTACCTTCTGCACGTCGCCGCGATCCACCGCGGTCATGAACTCGCTAAATACAATTTCCGGTTCGCGGCCCTGCTGCTTGTTGAACACGCTGAACACGGCGAGAATTATCAACGCCAGAACAAACCAAAGAGCGATATGTTTAGATGATTGACTCAACCGATCCTCCAAAAGTTATGAACGCAAAAAGCTTAACATACGAGACCACTTGGATCAATATAAGAGAGCGGTAAGGGCGGGTTTTCAAACTCGCCACTACTGGATACCGGCTTTCGCCGGTATGACGCTGAAATGGTCACGGAATTCTTTACGAATTTTAGATACACTAACTTGAAACCCATTGCGCTTTTACGTGCAAGATGGACGTGGTTTTTTCCGACACACGGCCCATCGCGCTGCGGCCGTAGCACGGGATCCAAAGGATCTCACCACCGCTTGCCAACAGCGGCCATCGGCCTCTGACCGACAGCGGCACCCGCTTTTCAATGAACAGATCCTTGACTTTCTTGTGCCCGCTCATTCCCAACGGTTGAAACCGGTCACCGGGGCGGAAGTTGCGCACCGCCAAGGGTTCCGTCACGGCAGCCAAGTCAAGAATAGCTTCGCTCGGATCACCGGGCAGCTGCTGTAGCGGCGCCGGCATGCGTTTGCTGTGCAGTTCAAGACCCGCTTCTGGAATGGCCAGGACTGCGCCGATCTCCAAGTAATAATTATAACAGACCCGGCGTGAGCTTCGATACCGCTTTGCAAGCTTCAGCGTTTCATACTGGCGGACGAACTCCCATCCGCCCGGAATCGACGCTCGGCCTTGCGGCGGCCCCTCATGGATTAGACGTAAGATTTCCTCGATGTGAACGAATTCCAAGCCGCGCAGGTCGCCCCGTGTCTGCTCGATCCAAAGACGCAAAATTCGCCTTTGTAACGCCCTTGGTTGGGTGAGAAAAGCCTGCCGCGCAAGCCCATTGGCAACAAACATCGCGGCATGCCGCTGGCGCGCCAAATTGTCTAATAAAGCATCCTCATCGCGGCAC
>JBOHVN010000152.1:0-16800 GCA_050735675.1 Binatia bacterium
CTCGGTCACGTGGGTGTTTACGTTCGCGACCTGGAGCGTTCGGTCGCCTTTTATCGGGACATCCTCGGCATGCAAGTAAGCGACCGCAGCCCGCGCGGCGCGGTGTTCATGACCGCGCAGGATCGAACGGCGGAACACCACGAGCTTCTTTTGGCGCCCGGCCGCAACGACGAAGGCAACGTCAACGTGATTCAGCAGATTTCGTTTCGCTGCTCTACGCTGAAAGACGTCAAGGATTTCTATCGCGTGTTCGCCGACAACAACGTGCCGATCAATCGCGTCGTCAGCCACGGCAACACCGTGAGCATTTACGCCCAGGATCCCGACGGCAATTCGGTGGAAGTCTACTGGCCGAGCGGCGTCGACGTGCCGCAACCGTTCGGCAAGCCGATGGACCTCACGAAAAGTGACGCAGAGATCCGCGAGCAATTGAACCGGATTTTGAAAGAGTGGGAAGAGTCTGCATAAGGCCCAGTCTCCCTAGGAGAACGCTTAGCGTGAGAGTCCCTGGTGAGACGCCCTCACCTCAATCCTCTCCCAGAGGGAGAGGAAGTAAGATCAAAGCGGCTCGCCGGCCTAGGCGGACCTTGTTCGGCGGTCCATCGATGTGTCACAAGGCGCGAAGTAGAAACGGAGGCAAACTATGCCGCATATTCCTTACGTAGATCCTGAGACGGCCGCGGACCCGGAAATCAAAGGCTACCTCGAGCGCGCCAGGCGCGAAGGCACGCCGCGGCCGGAGAGCCAGGCGGTGCGCGCTCACGTCCCCAACGTCATTCGCGCCTTCTCGCAAGCCTGGGATCTCACCTTTCGTAACGGCGTCGCCGATCACGCACTGAAAGAGCTATGCCGTGTTTACGTCTCCAAATCGATTCAGTGCGAATATTGAGGCGTGCAGCGCTCCGTCCAGGCTGGACGGCAAGGGCTCACCGAAGAAAAAGTACGACGAGCTGCTCAACTTTGCCGATTCGGATAAGTTCACCGAGCGGGAAAAAGTCGCGCTGACCTACACCAGCGCGATCGCGTGGAATTCCGCTATCGCTGACGACGCATTATGGGAAACACTTCATCGGCACTTCACCATCCCCGAGCTGGTCGAGCTTGGCTTTTTCATTGCGTTGACCCTAGGCCAGCAGCGTTGGATCAAAACCCTCGGCATCGACCATGGCGCCGTGCTCGGCGATACCACCGCAGGCCTTGCACGGGCAGCCAGCGCGGATTGATAGAACCCCGGTTTCTTTGTAAATCGTTAGAGTCGCATACGACGGAGCGCTGCCGCTTTTTGAGCCTCTCCCTCTGGGAGAGGCCGCCGCCCCGGCGGGTGAGGGTCAGAATTCGACAGTCTCACTTCGCTTCTCTCCAAAAGAGAGGGAGTTTGAGCATGCAGCGTGATCACCGGATCGCAGCGTTTCGATCGGTCGCCAGCGCTGCGACGTCATCCACGACGAAGATCGTCAGTGCTTCGCGTCGATTTCTAACGGTCAGTTCATGGCGCTGAAGCAACGCCGTATTCAAGCCAGATTGCTGCGCGACTTCTTCGGAGACGACTAGCTGGCAGTTATATTCCTTGGTCGAATCCTGCAGCCGGCTCGCCACGTTGACAGTATCGCCTATCGCCGTGACATGAACTGTCGTACCATAACCCATGCGTCCGACCACCGCTGGACCGCAGTGAATGCCAATGCCGATCTTAAGCGGTTGAGCTAGTTCGTCGGCCAGCGATTCGCTCAACCGGTTAACCTGCTCGACCATGCCTTTGGCCGCGACCAGCGCTTGGCGGCAGCCTTCTTGCGGACCAGCCTCGACACCAAATAAAGCCATGACGCCGTCGCCGATAAACTTATCCACCATGCCGCCCGCGCCGGTGATGCATTCACCGACTGTTTCAAAGTAATTGTTCAACAGAAAAACAAGATCGTAGGGCAACTTGTGCTCGGCGATTCCGGTAAAGGTGCGCAGGTCCGCGAACAAAACCGCGATCGTCCGTTCCTGGCCGGCCAGATACGACGGTTGTCCGAAACCATCACGCGCCTGCGCGTTGGCGGGCAGCAGCGGCACGACGGCAATATGCCCCGCCGGTCTGAGCTGGCAGGCCAAGCGGACGTTGGGCGGGGCGCCGATGCGCTGCAGTACTTTTTGTTCGGCGGCGCTGGGCGGCGGCTGTCTGGACAAGCCTTGGCTGACCCGTATCCTGCAGGTCGAGCAGCGGCCGCGCCCGCCGCAAACCGACGCGTGCGGAATGCCCGCGAAACGGCTGGCTTCCAATACGGAAAAGCCGCGCGGCACCTGCACTTCGCGCCCTTGTGGATAGGTAATGCGAACTCGGCTGCGGCGCTGATGGAGCTGGCGAATGAGCCTGGCGAGCAACCCGCCGGCCAGACAAGCCCAAAATCCGAAGATGATGCCGTCGTGCACCTGAACAAGATCCTGGCCCTCACCGGCGCCGAGCGCGTTGGTCGTTTGCTTGATGTGCTCGATCCAACCCGGATCGCGGGCGATCATGAACTCAATTTCGCGCCCCGCCTGGGCAAAACCTAGCAGCGCCAGAACCGGTAACAGCAAGGCAGTTGCAAAAAACAGCACAGCATAGCGCGGATACCAGCGGCGCAAGCGCAGCCAGAAATGAAAGCCGATGCAACCGTGGGTCCAGGCGATCGCGATCAGCAGCGCCTGCCTGACGCCGTGAACGGGGCTTGTATACCACAGAGTCATCACCGTCTTGGCGTACGAATCTTCGACGCCGTGCCATTCGTACGCCAGACGGGTGCCGACAAAATGGACGGCCAACAACGGCGGAATGCATAGTCCGAGCGCAAGCTGGAGCGCTTCCCAGAGGGGTAGGCGCAGATGATGACGCTGATAAAGCGCCCAGAGCGCAAGCCCGAAGTGCACGAGCAACGAGCTGTAAAGCGCCGTCGTGCTGGCCGGGTTACGCCACAGTGCCAAGAACCAGACGCGCCCCGCCTCCATGGCGTCGAGTGAGATCAGACCGAGACTGTGATTCAACAGATGAGTCGATAGATACGTCAGTAGAATGAAACCCGTGACTAGCCGCGTGCGACGGATGTTCATAGCTTATTTGCAACTTACTACGAGCCGCTACCGGCAGTCCACGACTGCTCTGCCGGCTGGCGAATGCCGCTGTTGACTCGTTCCATGAACTCGTCCTATTTATGAAAAACGATTGCGCACGAAGGCCCCGCGTCCCTTCTATTCGAGACGATCACAGACGAGGAGTTGATTATGCGAGATGGATTCAAGGTCATTGACGCTGACCGCCATGTGCTGGAGCCGAGCGATCTGTTCGATAACTATTTGCCCGCCAAATTTCGCGGCCGAGTGAAGGTCGAAGGTCCCAACCAGTCGCGCCGCTCAATCGACGGCCAACCGATCTCGGATGCCGACAAGATGCGCGAGACGGCCAAGCAGGAGGATTTCGGCTTTACTTTCGCCGCCTCCAAGCGCTGGCGCGAGACTTTTGCCGACGCCTTGGCGGCCAAGTTCGACGCCGCCTCCAACGTGCGCGACATGGACCGTGAAGGCGTCGACGTCTCCGTGCTCTTTCCAACTCTCGGCCTCTACATCATGTGGCGCGACGATCTTGACCCGGAGTTGAGCGCCGCCATCTGCCGCGCCTACAATACCTGGCTCGCTGATTATTGCAGCTATGACCCCAAGCGGCTCCACGGCGTTTGCCTGATCCCGCTGCAAGATCCGGCGCGGGCGGTCGAAGAGCTGCGCCACGCCAAGGAAAAACTCGGTCTCGTGGGCATTTTCTGGCGGCCGAACAAGCTGCGCGATCGGACGCTTTCGAGCCCGGATTATTTTCCGATCTACGAAGCGGCCGCGGATCTCGGCGTCGCCATGTGCGTGCACGAAGGCGCGCGTACGGTGCTTCCACAGGCCGGCTCGGACCGCTACAGCGAATTCGGCCGGCACATCGCCTGCCATCCGCTGGAGCAGATGCTCGCCTGCTTGAACCTGTGCGCCGACGGCGTCCTGGAAAAATTTCTCAAGCTCAAAGTCGCTTATCTCGAATCCGGCTGCGGTTGGGTGCCGTTCTGGCTCGAGCGCATGGATGAGCACTGGGAGCATGAAGGCCACGGCCAAGCCAAAATGACCAAGGAAAAACCGAGCCATTACTTCAAACGGCAGTGCTGGGCGAGCTGCGAAGCGGGCGAAGATCTCGCTCCGGTATTCATCGAGCACGTCGGCGACGATTATTTGACCATCGCCACCGATTACCCGCACAGCGATTGCATCGGCAAATTTCCCGATCGCACGGTCGGCGATCTTACCCGAAACGATCACATCTCAACCGAAGCGCGGCGGAAAATTCTCTGGGACAATCCGGTGCGCCTGTATGGACTGGAGGTTTGAGTCACATGGGTAAGTTTCACGTAGTGTATTTTGGCAGCAACGACGTGCCGGTGGATCTGATCAAGCCAATCCTCGCCGAAATCGACGCCGACATGACGATCCGCCGGCCGACCAATGACGCCGAAGTCGTCGAGATGGCCAAGGACGCCGACGGCATCATCATGCACGGCTCGGTGCCGCTGTCGCGCGAGATCATTTCGCAGTTTAAGCGCACCAAAGTCGTTTGCCGCACCGGCGTCGGCGTCGACCGCATGGATCTCAAAGCAGCCAAAGACCACGGCCTGATCATCTGTAACGCGGCCGGCTGCAATTCCATCGAAGTCGCCGAACAGGCGATCGGTTTGCTGATCGCGATTTCGCGCAAGCTCATGCGCATGAACCAGTATGTGCGCGACGGCAAATGGAAGCGTCATACCGCCGAGCTGCACGCCTATCGCGGGCGCGTCTATCGCATTCAAGGTCGCACGCTGGGCATCGTCGGCTTGGGCCACGTTGGAAAGCAGGTCGCACCGCGCGCTCAAGGTTTGCGGTTGAACGTGCAGACCTACGATCCTTATCTCGATCCGAAAATCGCCGAAAGCATGGGCGTCAAGATGGTTCAGTTCGACGAGCTGGTCGCGACGTCCGATTTCATCAGCGTGCATGCGCCTCTGACCAAGCAAACGCGCCATATGTTCGGCGCGCCGCAGTTCAAGGCGATGAAGAACACCGCCTACCTGATCAATTGCGCCCGCGGCGGGCTAGTCGACTCCGACGCGCTCTACGATTCCTTGGTCGCGGGCGAGTTGGCCGGCGCTGCTTTGGATGTCACGGAGCCGGAACCGCTGCCGGTGGATCACCAGCTGCTCACGCTGCCCAATGTCATCGTCACCTGTCACACCGCCGCCAACTCCGACGAATCCTATATCGACTGCCAAACTCACGCGGCAAGAGAAGTCGTCAACGTGCTCAACGGCAAAGGCCCAACCACCGAGATCAAAGATCCCTGGCTCCTGGCCGAAGCACAGGACGAGGGATTCGGCGGCGTTTAGCATCTTCTAAAATCTTGCCATGCCCAAGCAACAGGCCCGGGTCTGAGAGACCTGGGCCGTCCAATTTTTAGGACCACCCTCGTCGTTAATTCCAACAAGAGCATCGGTTCCAAAGCACAGTTTTGGCCTAAATCGCACAGCCTTCGAAACTCTAAAGTAGAATGGTGGCCTAAAGAGACCCTTTGGGGATATTGCGGGCGCCGGACCGGAAGGTACGGAGCTTGCTCAGTCAAATCCCTAGCTGAGGTCAAACCCATGAAAACCGATTCGCGGATCCTGGCCCTCGTCGTTACCGTCCTTCTATTAACGTGCGAAACAGCCGGCGCACAAACCGGCGCGGAGGATTTCTACCGACAATGGGTGGATTATCGAAACGGCGAGATATCGGTTGACTTCGAGCAGACGCCGGTGCCGTTTGCGCTCCACGCCATTCATGCCAAGACCGGTTTCCAAATTGTCATCCCGTCGCCGAGCGAGGCTCGCATGGTCAATCTGCGCCTCCAGCGTCAGCCGCTGGAGCCCGCCATTCGGGCGCTGATCTTGACGATCGGATATAAAAGCTTCGCGTTGCTTTATGACGCCAGCGGCCGGCCTAGCCGCGCGGTCGTGCTCAGCGCGCAACCGGCTCCCGCTAAAGCGAGCGAGGAAAGCGCCAAGAACGAGCCGTCCAAGACGGCGCTCAAAGCGGAAGAACAAGAGAAACTGCAGAAGGATCTAGCCCGCTGGCGTGAGCTTAAACAGGAAGAGCGCAGCCGCATCGAAAATCGCTTGAAAGAGCTCGAACCGTCCGAGGAGCGCGAACAGCTGATCAACGAGTACGGCAAACAGGTTTTGGGGCTCGCCAAATGACTTGGTCCAGTCTCTAGCAACGGATCAGCGTCCAAACAATTCCTTCGTCGCGATTCGCGCGCCTTCGGCCATTGCCTGAAACTTCGCCCAACCGACCTGCGGATGACCGACCCTGGAGCCAATGCCGCAGTCGGTGCCGGCAATGACATTTTCGCGCCCGACGATCTTCCCGTAGCGCACTAATCGATCGGCGATCGCCCGAGGATGCTCGATGAAGTCGCTGTAGTGGCCGACGACGCCGGGAATGAAAATCTTACCGTCAGGAACCTTGACCTCTTCCCACACGCGCCACTCGTGATCGTGACAGGGATTCGACGCCTCGATGGAATAGGCGCCGGCGCGAACTTTGAGGATCAGATCGGCGATATCCTTCAGCGGAATATCGTACTTGTGCGGGCCGTGATAGCTGCCCCAGCACATGTGAAAACGCATCCGCTCGACCGGTAGATCGCGCAGGCCGTGATTGAGCGCGTCGATGCGCATCTCCTGATACTTGCGATAATCCGCCACACTCATTTCCGGATGCATTTGCCAGGCGTCGGCGAGATCCGGATCGTCAATTTGTAAAACAAAACCCGCATCGATGATCGCTTTGTATTCCTCGCGCATGGCGTCGGCGATGGCAAACAAGTACGCCTCATCGGTCGGGTAAAACTCGTTTTTCATCCAATGCTCCATAGTGCCCGGAGCGATGGCGGGAAGAAAAGCCTCCTCTACCCGCTTTCCTTTGAGCGCGGCCTGCAAATTGTCGATATCGGAGCGCACCTCGTCCTGACCGACGTATTTAAGTGGCTCGACGCAGTAAAACACCCGCGCGTGATGGCCGATGGAAGTTCGTCCGCCGCGGTTGAAGTAGTCGGGAAACTCGACCATGTCGCGTCCGAAGATCGATGTCGGCTTGAAATCGGCAGCCGCCTCGCGCTCCACGAAACCGGACAATCGCTCGCGCGTGTAACGGGAAAAATTTGATTTGCCCAATTCGCCGTCATTAACGACATCGACGCCGCATTCGATCTGCTTTTGCACGACTTCCGCGACGGCTTCGCGCGTGCGCTGGGCCAAAGCATCACTGTCGTACGATTCGCCTTCGTTTCGCGCGACCAGCATCTCCATCAAATCCTTCGGCCGCGCCAGGCTGCCGACGTGGGTGACGAGAATTCGATCCGAGCTCCGCTTCATTTATCTCCTCCGGGGTTTTGACCCTTTGACGATTGGAACGATTGGAACGGCTGGAACCATTGGAACGAGGCTACTTGATCTGAACCTATGGCAAAACAAGGCAGGCGCGCAATGGCCGAGACCTTACTTGGTCTTACGGGAGGAGTTTTTCTCCATGATGTACTTCACCAAAAACGGCCACACTTGCGTGGCGTCCGCGATCATCTCGGCGTAGATGCCGTCCTTATCGGCTTTGCGCCAGGACTCGTTTTCCGAATAGGTGCAGCCGGAAAGATGGCCGAAGTGAGGCCTGTCGGGACAGATCCTCACGCCATAACTGAAGCGGCGATTGGGAAAGGTCGGCCCGAGGCGCTCGTTGATGATTTCGATCAGCGGCGCGACGTTCTGCACATTGTTGCGCGGCACGCCGCCGCCGATCGTAAAGATGCCGAAGCGCTTCGAACCGGTCACGAGCTTGATCAACTCGCTGCTGTCGCGCTCCAGATCCATCACAATCGGTTTCTTCTCTCGGTCGCGCCGTTTCATGTTGTGGATGTAAATGTCGTTGCCCAACTCCGAGTCGACAAAAGCGGGGACGAACACCGGCACGTTGTGCAGATACGCCGACTTGAGAATGCCGCGCTCGTTGGGATAATGCTCGGCCAAATGCTTGCCTATAAGCTTGTTTAACTCCGTTGGGCTCATCGGCCGATGACCTTCAATCTTCTCAATGACTTTTCCAATCACCTCTTCGACGGTGTCGAGGTTGGTCTCGGGCTCCAGCGTGTCGGTCACCCGGTTGAGCTTTCGGCGCGCCAGCTCGGTATCGTTGTATTTGGGATTGTACTTGTAATGTTTAAGCCCGATGGATGACACCAAGCCATGCGCCATCAAGGCGCCAGTGGAGGAGATCGCGTGGATCATACCCTGTTCAATCATGTCGCAGATCACGAGATCCATCTTGGCCACGGTCATCGCGCCGCTGATCGTCAAAAAGCGAGTACATTGTTGGTCGCTGGTCATGGCCTCGAGCGCTTTGGCTCCACTCGCCACCTGCGCGGCGAGACCGCCGAACGGCGCAAGCTTCGACATCAGAGAGGCGACCAAACTAGGCCTGCCGTTGATCCATTCGTCGAGCGCCGCGTAAATCACCGGCATCACGTAGCGCGGATCGGCGAATACGGCGTCGGGAAAATAGCCGTCGCGAATCTGGCCGGGTCGCGCCATGTCGAAGGGATTGATAAAAAGCGCGCGCCCCGGTTTTTGATAGATCGCCTCGGCGTCCCGCTCGGAGAAGCCGCCGACGACGACGATATTTTCCGTGCTGCTCTTGTTTGTCGCGTACTGCGAGGGCCGTAGGATTTTTCGGCACCATCGATTGCCGATGAATTTCCGCAAAAGCGCTCCGAGCGGCGAATCCTCAACGCCGTCATAGATCAGCACCGGTTTTTCTTTCGCCGCCACCATTTCGTGAATCGTATGGGCGACTTCGCCAAGCATGCGTGCGCCGAAGGCGCATTGGCGCAGCCCGGCGACGATGTCACCGACGCTGTCGCACTTTTGCAGATCGAGCGACTTAAGCTCGTCGAATTGCAGTGCTTTCAATTTTCTTTTGTTCATGTCTTTGGGTTCGTAACACGCGGATTTCATCCGGTCAATTTTCAATCGTGAACGCGCGCGCCACTGAAATTCAAATAGAAAGGTTGTGGGGATCCAACGTTAACGCAACGCGGGAAGGACCGAACGGGCGCAGCGCTCCATCGACTTCAGCACTTTGTCCTGGCTCAACCCGCCGAAGTGAAATGTCAAACCGATGTGGATGGTGCCGACGACTTCGCTGATGCGTTTCAAGATACGCGCGCAGGTATCCGGGCCGCCAAAGACGCCGCGGCTGTCGCGCACCATCGCGTCGTAATCTAAATGGCCAAAGACTCTTTCATAAGCGGGATTGCCGGGCGCCAGATTGAGCGCTTCCAGGGCGAAGCCGCGCCAGCGGTGCCAGTGCTCGATGACATCCGCCCGAGCCTGCGCATCGCTGTCGCCGACGTAAACCGGATACATGGTAAAAACTTCCTTGTCTTCGATCTTATGTCCGCCTTCACCCAACGCTTTCCAGTACATTTCGACGCGCAGGCGCTGCTCTTCATTGGTCGCGACCCACGGCAAGGTCATCAAATGATGGCCGCGGCGTCCAATCATGTTGAAGCTTTCCGGATCGCGATTCGCCGTCACGTAAATCGGCGGATGCGGCTGTTGCAACGGCTGTGGATAAACTCGAAGCTTGGGAAAGCGGTAGTGCTCGCCCTGCCATTCGAACTCCTCGCCGCTCCAGGCGCGCATGATGATGCCGAGCGCCTCGGGCAGCCGCTTTTGCGCGTCGTTCCAGTCATAGCCGAAGACGGCATATTCGGTCGGATGCATGCCGCGTCCGGCGCCGAAATTCACTCGGCCGCCAGAAAGCTGGTCGACCATGGCGAACTCCTCGGCGATGCGCAGCGGATTATGCATCGGGATGATCGAGACCGCGGCGCCGAGGCGCATTTTTTTCGTGCGCTGGGCGGCCGCCGCCAGTATCACCGACGGACTCGGCAACATGCCGCCGAAATGGCGAAAGTGGTGTTCGGTCACCCACAGCGAGTCGAAGCCGAGCGACTCCGCCGCATCCATTTGTTCGAGCCAGCGGCTGTAGATCGAGCGGCTGTCGCCGTCGAGCTCCGGGACGTAGGTGTTGAGAATGTAGTATCCGAACTTCACGTCCTCACGTCCACGCAAAACCGTTCAAATTGAACCATCCTATTGTTTTTTTGAGCTAGAAAATAGGGGGATTTCTCCGAGCCGTCAAGCCAACCATGAGAGCTTCGTCAGGCGACCTGGGGCAAGGCTTGATGGTGTAATTACAGCTTAGCGCAAACTTCTCCCTGGTCTCTGATATTTGTGGGTGTAGGATTACGAGGAGCTTGTGATAGGTTGCAATACAGCTTGCGGATTTGACATACGAATATGGCATTGAGTAATTCTTCTCAGGGCTTGGTTTCGACGCGGGATGCCGGCTTTACAGTAAAGTGGGTCGGGGCCCAGCGAAATGTTCTGCAAGGCGACATCAGCGGACATATCGCTCTCGCCTCCCTATCGGGCGCGCAAAATCTATACGCCGTGGGACCGGCGGAAGGCCTCCGAGGAGAAGTCTCGATCTTCGACTCCGTGCCTTCGATCTCAAGAATCACTGGCGGCGTCCTGGGAGTTGAGAACCATTTCAACATCAATGCATGCTTCGTGGTCTATGCGCAGGTAAGCGCCTGGCAGCGGGCCACTATCCAAAGGGCAATCGGAGACCCGGCGGCGCTGGAGACTCATCTATTGAAGGTCGCGTCGGAACTCGGCGTCGATGTCAGTCAGCCCTTTCCGTTCCTGATCGACGGAACAACGAAACATTCGATGTTCCACGTTCTCGATAAACGCGACGGGCTCACGCACACCCCTGAGCTTCACGAAAAAGCTAAAGTACGATTCGTGCTCCAGCGCGAACCGGTGAAGGTCATCGGTTTCTATTCGAATCGGCACCGGGGGATTTTTACGCCGACCGACGCGAACATCCACATGCATGTCAAAAATGCGAACGGACAAATGTCGGGCCATCTTGAGAAAATTCAGTTAGAGCGGGGAGCGACTCTAGCGGTTCCCCGCGGGAGGACAAACGGTGAAGCTAAGCGCACGCAACGTGTTGAAAGGTAAAATCCTGGAAGTTAAACGGGGGCAAACGACGGGTCACGTCAAGCTCGATGTCGGAGGCGGGATCGTTATCACCTCTTCGATAACGATGACAGCGGTCGATGAGCTGAAGCTCAAACCTGGAGATGCGGCCTACGCGGTGATCAAGGCGTCGGACGTGATCGTCGCAATAGACTAGACTATGGTCTGTGCTCGGGCGACGCGGGTCGCGGCCTGCGCGGCGTCTCTGCTTATTTCCTTCGCATCGGCAGCCGCTGCCGAGAAGCGGGTCATCGTGGACTCCGCCGGCCGGAGCGTCGAAGTGCCGGCGAAGATCGCCCGCGTCTTCGCAGCCGGTGGTCCCGCCAGCGTCTTCATTTATACGCTCGCTCCCGACAAGCTTCTCGGCTGGAATCGGCCGCTCACTCCTGAAGAGCGAACCTACATTCCGAGCCGATACGCCAACCTGCCGACTCTCGGGCGGCTAACCGGCCGCGGCAACACGGCCAATGTTGAGGTCATGCTGGCCTCCCGTCCCGATGTGATCATCGATTATGGTGCGGTCAACCCAACCTATGTATCGCTCGCGGACCGGGTGCAGCAACAGACCGGTGTTCCTTATCTGCTGTTCGACGGCAGCCTCTCCCAGGTTGCCCGTGCCTATATCGCGGCAGGAGAGACGCTGGGCGCCGGCGAGCGGGCCAAAGAGCTGGCTCGTTACGCCGAAGGGCTGCTGGCGGAGATTGATGATCGCGTCGCTCAAGTACCGCACGCGAAGCGCCCGCTCGTTTATTATGCTCGAGGCCCGCGTGGACTCCAGACCGGACTGAAAGGCTCGATCAACGTCGAGAGCCTCGAACGGATCGGCGCGCGCAACATCGCTGCTGAACACATGGGTACCGGCGGAATCGTCACAGTGTCGCCCGAACAGCTCCTGGCCTGGAACCCCGAAGTTGTCATCACGATCGAGTCGGATTTCTTCGATACCGCGCGTTCCGACGAAGTCTGGAAAAGCATAAAGGCCGTTCGCGATAGCAGGCTCTATGTTGCGCCAACCGAGCCGTTTCCCTGGCTCGATTTCCCCCCGTCGGTTAACCGGCTGATCGGTCTCAAATGGTTGGGCCGTATCCTCTACCCGCAGCGGTTTTCAGGAGATCTCCGGGAGGAGACGCGGAGATTCTACGGACTATTTTATCATCAACCCGTAGACGATCGCCAACTCGATGCGCTACTCAAGGGCAGCGGCCGAGCGGGTCGATGATGCAAGGTCATCAAAACACGGCTCGGCTTACGCACCGACGCCGCGAACCACTTGGTTTTGGCTTGGCGGTCGCTTTCCTCGTCGTACTTTTCATCGTAGCGTTCTCCAGCGGCCGGTTTCCTATCACCTTCGGTGACCTGCTCCGTCTGTTGTGGTCGAAGATCTCGGGTGCGCCCAGCGGCCTGTCGGAAACAGTCGAGACCGTGATCTTCAGAGTGCGCGGCCCGAGGGTTTTCGCTTCCATGGCTGTAGGCGCGACCTTGGCCGCAGCCGGCGCTGCTTATCAGGGGCTGTTCCGCAATCCCCTCGTTTCGCCCGACATTCTCGGGGTCTCTTCGGGCGCGGCCCTGGGAGCCGTACTCGGCATCTACTTCTCGCTTGGTGTCGTCGGAATTCAAGTTCTGGCCTTTGCCGTCGGTCTCGGCGCCGTGGCTCTGGTCTACGTGATCGGCGCCTCGCTGCGCCACCACGATCCGATTCTCATTTTGGTTTTGGCGGGCGTCGTAATCGGCACCTTGCTAGGATCCGTCGTCGGTCTCATCAAGTATGTGGCCGATCCCTACAACCAGCTTCCGGCTATCACGTTTTGGTTGCTCGGCAGTCTCACCGCGATCACGACGGGTGATCTCTGGTCTATTTTACCGGCGATCACTATCGGCCTTATCCCGCTTTATCTGCTCCGCTGGCGCATGAATCTCATGAGCCTCGGCGAGGAAGAGGCGCAGGCGCTGGGTGTCGATACTCGGCGGATACGTTTCGCGATAGTCTCTGGCGCCACCTTGATGACCGCGGCGGCGGTCTCGGTGAGCGGCATCATCGGCTGGATCGGCCTGCTGATTCCCCATTTCGCCCGCCTGCTTGTGGGCCCCGACTTCGGTCGCCTCTTGCCAGCGGCGATGCTCCTCGGCGCCGGCTATCTCCTCGCGGTCGACACACTGGCCCGGACCATTGCCAACATCGAGGTGCCGCTCGGAGTGCTCACCGCCTTCATCGGCACCCCGTTCTTCATCTGGTTGCTGGCCGCTTCACGCAGAGGCTGGTACTGAGAAATGACGGCGATGCGACTCAAGGTCGACAATCTTGCCTTTGGTTACCGTGGAAGGCCGGTGGGAAGCGACGTGAGCTTCACTCTCGAATCGGGAGAGGTGCTGTGCCTGTTGGGCCCCAACGGCGCCGGCAAGACAACGTTGTTCAAAACCATCTTGCGGCTTCTCGCTCCCCTCGCTGGAACGATCGCGATCGACGCCGAGGCCATTGACCGATGGTCACGCCGGCAGCTGGCCCGCGTCTTCGGCTATGTGCCGCAGGCCCAGCTCGGCCTTTTCCCGTTCACCGTTCACAATGTCGTCCTGATGGGGCGCACGGCACACATCGATCTTTTTGCCACGCCTGCCGCACGAGACCTCGAAGTCGCCGAGCGGATGCTCGATCTGCTCGGCATTGCTCACCTCGCGGACCAGCCATACACCGAGGTAAGCGGCGGCGAGCGACAAATCACACTGGTGGCCCGGGCGCTCGCTCAGGAGCCCAAAATTCTCGTGATGGACGAGCCCACCGCTAGCCTCGACTTCGGCAATCAAGTGCGGGTGCTCTCGGAGGTCAAGGCTCTCGCTAGCCGCGGCATCGCGGTGATCTTGTCGACCCACGACCCGGATCAGGCTTTTCTCTGCGCCCATCGGGTGGCGATCATCCATAAGGGCCGGCTTGCGCACCTCGGCCCGCCTCAGGAGGTCATCACGTCGGAGAATCTGCGCGCCATTTACGGGGTTAACGTCGAGGTCCGAACCGTCGAGTATGGCAACGGAGAGCCGCTGCGGGTTTGTGTTCCTTCACTCGCGCACTCAGGCAGACACGGCGCTTTCAGCAGAAACTCGACGGTCTGATTCGAGGAAACATCGATTGCATTTTCACGAACAAAAAGGGCTATTATGAAAAATGCTTCAAGGAGATCCGTATGAAACGATCGCTGAAGTGTTCGCCGAGACTCAAACTGCTTGCAATCAGTCTGTTGGCGGCCGCCTGCCTTATTATCGCAACGCGACAACCGCACGCCCAGGAATTGAGCACGCTTCCTTACGTTCCAACGCCGCAAATCGTCGTCGACGAAATGCTGAAGATGGCCAACGTGACGGCCAAGGACTACGTCGTCGATCTCGGCTCGGGCGACGGCCGCGTAATCATCACCGCTGCACGCAGTTTTAAAGCCAGCGGCCTTGGAGTCGACATCGATGCCAAGCTCGTCGAGCTGGCCAACAAACAGGCCAAAGCCGATGGAGTGGCAGACCGCGCGCGATTTATCGAGCAGGATATGTTCAAGACCGACCTCAGCCGGGCCACGGTCGTGACCCTCTACGTCATGCCCGATTTTATGGAAAAACTGCGCCCCAAACTGATTGCGGAACTCAAACCCGGAGCGCGCATCGTTGCGCACGATTACTACATGAGCGGATGGTATCCCGACCGCCAGTCCGCGCTCAGCGTGCCCGAGAAAGTCGAAGCCAACGGCACTGACAAGGCCTATCTGTATCTATGGATCGTGCCCAGCGTGGTGGGAGGCAGCTGGAGCCTGGAGTTCGATGCCGGCGGCAGCCGGCGCCAGTTGATTGCTTTGGCGTTCGACCAGCAATATCAAATCCTCGACGCATCGGCGGAAAACATTCTGGGGCCGATGAAGATCGAAAACAGCCTGCTGCGCGGCAATGAGATCAGTTTCGATTTGATGATCGGCGCCAGGCCGTATCGGTTCACCGGGACAGTCAACGACAACAAGATGGAAGGAACAGCGGTCACGCCGGGGAGCAAACAACCGATCGCCTGGCGCGCCGCTAAAGTAGCGGCGCCGAGCAAGTGAATTGACATCCGGACGCGGGTTTCATAGTGAATAGCCATCTCCGAACTGAACCTATGGAAGAACTCAATCAAGAGGAGGAAGATGCATGAGCACAGCCACTGCCGCGTACACGCCGGAAACCGTATTGGCGGGGGAAAAAATCATCTCGGCGGATTCTCACATTCAAGAGCCGGAAGATCTGTGGATCAAAAATCTTCCGCCGTCTCTAAAGAGCAAGTATCCTGATTTTCCCAAGCGCAACTCACCCGGCGAAAAGCCCGGCGGCTGGGATCCCAAAGCCCGCATCGGCGAAATGGAAACCGACGGCGTATCCGCCGAAGTGCTGTATCCCACTCTCGGCCTTCGCTTGTTCGCGATGGAAGAGGCCGAGTGCCAGAAAGCCTGTTTTCAAATCGCCGATCCATGCGGCGGTTTGTTGATGAGTCGCTTCGGCCAGGACACCTTCATGTGGTCCAATGACTACCCCCACGCCGCCTCGCCTTGGCCGCACTCCCGCAAAGTCATCGCCGAAGAGCTCGGCCACTTGCCGAAGGACGTACTGCGCAAAGTCGTGCGCGAGAACGTGATCAAGCTCTACGATCTGAAGATCGACGGGATCAATAACTGAGTCACTCCCGGACATCGAAGCGGAAGTTCTTGGCAGAACCGGCCGGTAAACTGGGGTCCCTTTCCTCATTCAAACAAGTCCGTTCTTCAAACAGGCCACTCACGTCGAGCGGCCTGTTTCGCTTCGAATACGACTCGGATTCCCCCCATATCAGGCTAAAATAGTGGAGATCTTACAAGACAGCGTGCCCAAACAACCTGCGCCGCATCCAGCTACGATTCCTATTCCAAAACTTCAAAATACGCTGTGCAGTATGGTGCCAGCGGCGCCGACTTCCGAGCCCGCTATTAATCTTGTCCGGAAAATTTTTGCTACAATAAGTAGTGATTTGTTCTTGACACAACACTAGATATTGAGTATCAACGCGTTTTAAGGATAACCTTCAATGAAAGGCTTCGTACCTACACCCGAACCAATCGTCGATAGAATGGTCGCAAAGCTATTTCTGAAAAGGCTACCGCAAAGGAAAGATACGGTCCTCGACCCTGGATGCGGCAGAGGTGCATTCATCGCTGGGGTTATTCGTTGGTGCAGAAAACACGAAACTCCATTGCCGAGCATAGTCGGCATAGAATCTGATCCGAAGTTCATAAAGGAAACGAAAGAGCGATTTTCTAACATCCCTTCTGTGAGGATTGAGGAACAGGATTTTCTCGCCTCACCCGATCGTAAATACGACTACGTCATTGGCAACCCTCCCTACGTGTCGATTACGAAACTTTCCGAGCAAGAGCGATTCGCATTCCGAGAAAACTACGCCACGGCGAAAGGCCGTTTTGACTTGTACCTACTTTTCTTTGAACGCGCGTTAAATTGCCTGAAACCCAATGGGCGGCTGGTGTTCATCACCCCCGAGAAATTTCTGTACGTAGAGACAGCACAACCACTCCGATTCATGCTTGGAAAAATTGCTGTGGAGGAAATCCACCTAGTCGATGAGAATGTCTTCGGAGAG
>JBOHVN010000153.1:0-10817 GCA_050735675.1 Binatia bacterium
CAGACCTAGGCCATCCGCGGCGGGGAGCGTTTCGACGCGATCCTTGCCGGCTATTTTGGCGAGGTAGAGCGCTTGATCGGCGTCCGATGTCATTCGTAGGTGATCGGCAAGGTCTTTGATGAGGTTCGAGCTGGCGCCAATGCTCACCGTGACAGCTAGAAGGCCGTTCGCCGTCTCAACCGGGGTTTCTTTGATCGCCAGGCGTAATCGATCGGCTGTCTCAAGCGCGCCGGCGAGGTCGGTTTCCGGCAGGATAATGATGAACTCTTCTCCGCCGAAACGAGCGACAAAATCCAAGTTGCGGAGGCTATACCGTAGCGTACTTGCAACCTTCCGCAGCACGATGTCGCCCCACTCGTGGCCAAACGCATCGTTGACTAATTTAAAGTTGTCGACATCGACCATCAGAATCGATAAGGGTCTGCCGTATCGTCGGGCTCGCTCCGTCTCCAGCGCAATTCTTTCTTGGTAAGACTGCCGGTTGGGCAAGCCGGTCAGAAAATCGTGGCGCGCTTCCTTTTCCGCTTTCTGCCGGAGAGCATGCTCATTGTTTACGATTTGAATAAAATAGCTGTAGAAAACTGAAGCGATCAAAATAAAAGGCGCCCGCAGCATCAAACTGGTCGTCAAAGATTCAGAGATCACAAGAAGAAAACTGTAAAGAAGCGAAAGGAGGACGGCGAATCCCAAGGACCAACGAAAGTCTTTCCAGAAACCGGCAATGATAATCATCAGGAAATAGGAGAGATAAAAATCACTGCCCAACTGCCCGGTCACGATCAGCGAGAAGCTCAAGGCGGCGGTGTCGAAAACGACGAAGGGGGCGACGAACCGTAGCGACTCAAACCGGCTTTGGTCGACGACGAAAAGACAGGTATTGGTCAGGATGTAAAAAAGCACAAAGCCGTGGACGAGTTCCTGAGGAAGCAATGTTTCCTGGGAAAAGAGCAGGACATAGGAGGCAATGGTCACAACCAGCCATCGTAAACGGATGATGGTTGGCTTTTTCGGCGCATTAAAAACCGAATTCGAGATAAAGGAGTGTGAGAATTTTTCGAGACTAAGTGTCATTCGAGGCAACTCACGCTTTCGGACTATCCACAGATTCGTTCTGCGCCGGCCTGGTTTGCAGAGCCCACGGGGTTGGAAATTTTGTGACGCTTTAACGGCAAAGGACATGCCAATTCTTCTAAACCAGTCAAGTGCTTGAATAAGCGCTCTTATTGGCGAATCGATCAGTCAAGCGGTGCGCGCGAGGGGAGACAAAATTGTCACAGAAAGGATAAAATTCTTCATTCGAATGGAGAGAGCTTCCGTGGCCGTTGTGCTTGGGGCGCTATGCGATTCAAGGCGAGGCGCGGAGGTTTTTGATGATCGAGAAAAACGGTACCCGGACGGATGGAGCCAAACACCTTATGACGTCGGGACGCGGCGTCTTCGAGCGCGTTCCAAATCAGCGCCGAGCGCTGAATCGAGCGGTGAAAGCCTTAATTCGCCGCGGGCCGCAGCGGCGGCTCGCCGCACAGAATCGGATTGTTCCTGTAATATCAAGAAAAATTCTCCGCTGTGGCTAGACTTGTGAAAACTTCATCGGAGCCCTTCGACCAAGCTCAGGGCGAACGGATAAATACTTAACTTGTAATGAAGACTCCGTTCGTGGTGAGCTTAGTCGAACCCATGAGTGGAGTTTTCGCACAGTCTGATGCTCGGAATGACGATTTAGCTATTCGTCAGCCCCAAAAGAGAGAATGAATGAACGGCGTAGGCCAGGGGACATGAAGGATCTTTTCGAAGACGCCGTAAACAAAGCCCCAAGCGAGCACGCTCAGGCACGCCGCCAACCTCCAACTGGCGCCGTAGGCTTTACCATAGGCGAGGACGAACAGCGGGACCGCAACGGGAAAGCCGACGAGCAAGATGAGCGAATAAAAACCGACGATCCAGGACCAAATCTCGACGTTGCCCCACTTGGTTTCCGTCTCCACCGTGGGAATCTCGAAGGCGGAACGCTCTTGCGTGGTCTTCTTCGAACGTAAGTCCAACATAAATTGCCATAAGGCCAGTATGACGCCGACGCTCCCCAGGGTCAGCACGCCGATGGAGGCGCGGACGGGCCAATCCCGCGCGACCCACAATGCGCCGGCCATGACGCAACCGACAAACGCCGTGAATGCTAGTCCTTCGCCTTTCATCCGGGTGTTCAATGATCGACCTACGGACCTGGCTCCCGGCTCCTTTTTCTGTCCTCTTGCAGCATCGGATAGCAGAGCGACAACGCGAGTAAGACAAATAGAATCATGACGCCTGGCCGGGTGAGCCATTCGAAGCCGAAGCGACCATAGGAAAGCCAGAGATAGTTTTCCATTTTGTCGCCCAGAACCATGCCGAGCACGAGCGGAGAACGCGGCCAGCCATGGCGGCGCATAACAAAACCCAGAAATGAGAAAATCATCAAGGCGACGAGATCGATATGAGTGCGATTGGCGGCAAAAGCGCCGATGAAGACAAAAACCAAAATGAGCGGCACGAGCGAGTAAAACGGCATGAAGCACATGCGCGAAATCGGTTTGATAAAAAGCAGGCAAATCGCCACGGCGACGATGTTGGCGATCGTCAACGTCCAGATGACCGCGAAGGTGAAGCTTAATTGGGTCGTCAACATTTCCGGTCCCGGATTGACGCCGACGGCGATCAGCGCCGTCAGGATCAGCGCCGTCGAAGTTCCTCCCGGTATGCCGAAGGCGAGCGTCGGAATGTAGTCGCCGGCTTCTTTGGCGTTGTTCGACGATTCCGCCGCGATCACGCCGCGAATATCGCCCTTGCCAAAATTTTCCCGATCTTTCTCTGTTTGCAAGGCGTGCGCATAAGCGAACCAATCGGCGACCGAGCTGCCGAGTCCAGGCAGAAAACCGACCCAGATGCCGATGGCGGAGGCGCGCAGCGTCAGCCACCAGTGACGGAACACATCCTTCGCGCCTTCCCAAAATCCATGGCCAAGCTCTTGAGTTTCGGCAATCGTGGTTTTGCGCGCAGCGAGGTCGATGCACTCGGGAATCGCGAACATGCCCAAAGCGACGATGACCAGATCGATTCCTTCGATC
Organism: Binatia bacterium; assembly: GCA_050735675.1. Classification (GTDB taxonomy): domain Bacteria; phylum Desulfobacterota; class Binatia; order UBA9968; family UBA9968; genus DP-20. The sequence goes on from JBOHVN010000153.1 coordinate 3,102, forward strand.
AAATAGGCGGTGTCGAAAGTGAAACGCTCGATGCCGGATTTTTCATCCGCGCCAATCGCAGAGATAAAAATGCCGAGAATGCCCGCGAGCAGCCCCTTCAGCGGCACGTTGCCGCTCAGCACCCCCACCATGGTGACGCCCCAGAGCGTGAGAACGAAGAATTCCGGCGATCCGAACGATAAGACCAGCGGCCGAAGAAACGGCAGCGAAGCAAGCAACACCAAAGGGCCGAGCAGGCCGCCGACCAGGGAGGCGATGAACGACGCGCTGAGGGCGCGCATGGCTTGGCCTTGTTTAGCGAGCGGATAGCCGTCGAGAACGGTGGCCTGCGATCCGGAGCTGCCGGGCACGGAGATCAAAACGGATGTGAAGGCGCTCGCCGTGTTGCCCACCGCATCGAAGCCGACCAGCAACGCGATGACGAGAAAGGGATCCGTCATCGTCATCACAAACGGGAGCATGATGGCGAGCGTGCTCGGCCCGCCGATGCCCGGCAGAAATCCGACGAGGCTCCCCAGCAGTACTCCCAGGCACATGAGTACCAGGGAACTGGGTGTCAGGACTTGAGAGAGTCCCTCGAATGCCGCCTCAAACATCAATCAAGATTCTTTGGGCGCTCCGACCGGTAAACCGTATTTTTTGCGCATCTGGGTGAGATAATCCTGAGCATTTTTTGGCACCGAGGTGATCTTCTTGATCATCGCTTCGGTTTTTTCTCCGGAATTGAGCGTCCAGGATTCACCAAAGAATTTGTTAGCTTGGGCCTTGAAGTCTTCGTCCGTTTTCAACTTGTTAAACGCCTCGCGCAGCACGGCGACGATGTTGTCCGGTGTCTTCGGCGGCGCGATGATAAATTTATCGACATCCTCGGCGTTGGCCCACGCCCCGTAAGCCTCCCATGCGACTCCGGCAGGTTTTTTCTTGCCCAGAAATTCCAAGAAAGTGGGTACGTCGGGAAACTCAGCGCGGCGCTCTTCATCTTGCTGATAGACGAGATCGACAACGCCTTCTTTGCGCAGGTCGTTGATGAGCTTGGCATTCTGGGTCGCCCACACGTCTATTTCTCCCTGGCGCATGGCGAGAGAAAGTTCGCGACTGCCTTTGTAGCCGTAGAGCCAGCGCAGGTTCCAGTTTAGAAATTCCGCGCTCCAGACGGTCATGGCGACCCAGGTGCGGATGCCGTCGGTATCGCCGACGACCAGCTTTCTCGACTTGGGGTCGGTCAATCCATCTTTGACTTCCTTGCGGACCATCAGCACGCTGCCGCCGCGCGCCAGCGAACCGATCGGCCGGTTTTTACGCGGATCGTATTTGATACGGGAACCCCCGCGATTGAAGTTGCCGAGCGCGGACGAAGAATCTTGCAGCAGCGTCAAGCCGTCTGGTTTGGCGTTAGCATAAAAATGATTGTTGGCGATGGTGCCGCCGCCGCCGGGCATGTTTTGCACGACGGTAGTCGGATTACCGGATAAGTATTTCGGCAAAAACTGTGAGATCAATCGACCCGCGGTGTCTGTGCCGCCGCCGGGACTCGACGAGATGAGGATCGTCAGCGTCTTTCCCTCGAAAGACACCGGGGCGCCTGCGGCGGTTGCCGTACTGCTAGAGAGGATCAGGCCAAACAAGACCGCGATCCATGATCGCCATAAAAACGCCTTATGTCGCATGATGACCTCCTTTAGCCGTCAAAAAATTACAGCTTGTAAAGATTATCGATGAAGCCGCTGTCGTCGATGCGTCTCAGAAAGTGAAAATCCCACAGCGCCATCGGATCGGTCTTCTCGGCGGCCTTGTCCTGCTCGATGGAGATCTCGTAGACGTTGCTGATCGCCGGGAGGGTCGCATAGGGCTTGGCCTGCAAGATCATTTTTAAATCGTCATACAGATGGGTCGCGGTTTCGTCGTCGAGATCGCCTTCGGCTTGGTATTTCTCTTTGATGATCTTGATCGATTCGGCGCGATGGGTCTTGAAGTACGCGATGCCTTCGCAAATGCCGCGCAGCATCTTGTCGATGATGTCGGGATGCTTCTCGACGAAGGGCAAGCCACTGGAAACGGTGGTGAACCATACCATCGGCAGGAACGGCACATCGATGACTTTCAAACCGGCGCGCTTTGATAAGATATCCGCCGGCGGCGTGACGAAAGCGGCGTCGGCTTCGCCGTCGCGCACCGCTTCCCAATGAAACTTTCCTTTGGCTTTTTCGACCTGACAATCGTTCAGCAGCCCGGCCTGCTTTATAAAGAGCCAGGTGTTAAGTCCGGGATGTTTGCCTTTGGTCGCGACCTTCTTACCTTTTAAGTCGGAGATCCTGTTGATGCCAGAGTCGGCGCGCACGACCAGGCGGTGATTCAATAGACTCACGGTCTGGCCAAGATAAACCCATTTATCGCCCGCCGGGCGGCGGATGTAGGGCGAGAGATGGTTGCCGCCGACGAATTCGACCGTGCCATTGGCTACGTTCTTGTGCGAATCTTCCGAACTGATTTCGTAATCGTAATTTACGTCCAAGCCATGCTTGGCCCAAGAGCCCGAATCGTGGACGACGTGGAGCAACGGCAGGTGGCTGTCCGAGCGGTAGGGGAAATTAACTTTGTCCATGGTGTGGCCCTCCTTTATGGCTCTGTCCTATGCGAAGCGGGCCTCTTGGTCAACATGGATCTTATTTAAGCTTGAGCTTGGCGGCCCACTTTTCCCAGATCTCCTCGCGCTTCTCGGCGCTGAACTTGTTGGCGACCGCGAAGCGATCGCGCCACGGAAAGGGCTTGCACGCGTCGATCAGCATCCGGCTCATGGTAAAGTCGCCTTTCTCGCGCTTTTCCGGCGCGAGGCGCGGATCAAGGTCGGATGTCCAAGATTTGAGAATCTGCACCGACTCCGCCGGGTCGACGCGCGTGCACATCGCCCAGATCACTTGTTTCAGATCCACCGGATCGATGTCGTCGTCGACGGCGATGTAATAACGGTACATGCTCGCGCCGGTCTGCATGCCGGCGACGGCCGTGAGCGCTTGCAGCGCCTGGCCGGCATGTCTTTGTTTCAACGACACGACGACCATCAACGTGTGGCAGTGGCACCAAACGCCTTGGATGTCGGAGATACCGGACTGTTCGAGGTGATCCCAGATGCGCGCGGCGAAGAGCGGGATGCCGTAGCGCTCGGTGATCGGCAAGAGCGGCGGGTTGCCGAGCAGGATGGGATCGTGGCGATAAAGTATCCGCTTGATCCGCACGACACACTCGTTGCCGCTGTGGGTGTAATATCCCGGCCACTCGCCGAAAGGGCCTTCGGCATGCGACTCTTCCTCGGGCGAAGGCATCTCGCCTTCGATGACGATCTCCGAAGTCGCCGGCACCGGCAGCCCGGTGAAGGGCGCGCGAATCACTTCCAATGGCGCGCCGCGCAGCGCGCCGGCGTATTCATATTCACTCACCCCAGCTTTAGCCGCGGATGGCGCCGCCATCCAGGTGGCGGGTTCGCAGCCGAGCACGATGGCGACCGGGCAGAGGCGTCCCGCTTGCCAATATTTGCGCGCGATCTGTTTGCCGTGCTTGTGCTCGATGATCCAGAGGGTGACACGGTCCCTGCCGACGACGCAGGAGCGGTAAGTGCCGACGTTGACCCAACCGCCGTCGGGGTCTTTCGTGATGACCATATCACCGGTGCCGATATAGCGGCCACCGTCGTGCTCGTGCCATTTCGGTGTGGGGAAAATGCCTAAGTCGACGCCCTCGCCTTCGAGGATGTTTTCGCTGATTGGCCCCGACGAGACTTCGATGGGCACATAGGGTTTGAGATCGCGGATCTTGTTGCGCCAGGTTTTGAGAATCTCCAGCTTCGGCGCGTCGGTCGGCAGGTCCAGAGCGAGGGCGAAGCGGCGCGCGCTGGCAAGCACGTTGGTGGCGATGCGGAAGCCTTTGGGATAACCGGCGATGTTGTCGAAGAGTAAAAGAGGGCCGTCCTGCTCGGCCATCAATTCGGTTAAGCAGCCGATTTCAAGATTCCAGTGCGCGCCGTCGACGATCTTCAGCTCGCCGATGCGCGCGGCGCCGTCGATGAACGTTCTTAGATCGTCAAATGGCATTCGCTTGCTCAAACGAACAAGGACCGATTTTACGTTTCCCGCTCTCTCCCACTTTGAGATTCTGTCGCAGTGTCATCCCGAGGCGATAGCCGAAGGATCTCGTCTTCGGACCTGAGTGAAAATGCGAGATGCTTCGCTGCGCGCTCAGCATGATTTCTTTACGATCCAGCCACTTCGTGGGCGAGGAAACAGGAGTGCTATGTTCTTGTCTCTTCCCGAAAATATCCCAGTGCTTCGATGGCTGGTCGATCGTTGATCGAAAACAATATTGCCGGCTCGCGCGAATTGCTTTCATGGGCGTGCCAATTCCATAGCGGCACGACGAAGGAGTCGCCCTGTTCCCAGTCGAATTTCTGAGCGCCGATCCAGGTGGTGCCGGAGCCGCGAAAGGCGTGGTAGACGACGGTATAGGTGTGGCGGTGCGCGCGGCGCTTTTCGCCGGGGCGAAGCATCTGCACTTCGCAGTTCATCGTCGGCAACGTGGAGCCGCCGCTGATTGGATCGGAATAGCGCAGCAATACTCCGTCATACGGATCGCTTGGCCCTTCGGCGATCGACTCAAAAACCTTCTCGGTGTCCTTCCACGCGTAGCGATAGGGAGGGCGGTGATTATTCGGCGTCGGCGCCGACGCTGGCTGCGGCCGCAAGGCATTGTACGTTCTCTGCGACCAACCGGTCGGTTTGGTTACTGCTTGTTGCCGGTCATGAAATGGATTGGCAAAGCCTGCTTGGTAATAATGGAGCATCGGACCGTCGGCGCCGTCGAGCCAGATGATCGGCGTGTCGCCGCTATTGACGTGATCGTGCCAGCTCCAGCTCGGTGTCGTGATCAGATCGCCGGGCTCCATCGGCAGCGGCTCGCCTTCGACGACCGTGGCGGCGCCGTGCCCTTCGACGACGAAGCGGATGGCGCCCATCGTATGGCGGTGCGCTGGGGCGAATTCGCCGGGACGGACCATTTGCGCGCCCATGAGCAATGTGTGCGCCGTGCCTAGTTTCAACTCCGGATGCTGGTAGCCGATAAATCGGCGAAAGGCTTCTTCGGGGCGAATGAATTCCGCGGCTTGATTGAGAGCGCTGCGGATCTCGTTCCACTTCCACATGAACGGCCGGAAGTTTGCCTCCGGCTCGCGAAAACCGGTGCTGGTGTTGGGGATCGTCCAGTAGCCGATCAGGTTCTGTTCTTTGAGTTTCCGGTTCAGCTCTTCCAGCGACATCTTGTCCTCGCCGCGCTCGGAATTTTAGATTCCAAATTTCATATCTCACAATCCCAGGAGCCCGTTTTGGAATCTGAAATCTGAGATGCCTGAAACGCCCGTTTCAGGCTAATGCGTTGCGCCATAGCAGCCGTCCATGAACATCTTGTTTAAATCCGCCGGCGTGACCGCGCAGTATTCAGCCGAATAGCCCGGGCGCTCTTTGATGCCTTCCTGCAGCAGCCGCACTAAGACGGCCTGGGTCACCGCGCCGTGCGCCTTGCGATCCAAATGATCCATGGTGTCGGCTTCATGGTGCTTGGAAAAATAACTCGCATCGGCTGTTGAAAGGCCGTAGTGCGTGGTCAGCGCCTTGAAAAAATCCAGGCAAGAGTTGCCGAACGGATGTTCCCAGAGAACCGAGAACCAATACTCCTGGATCTGGCCGTCGTTGATCAGCGTCCGGTGAAAGTCCGGCAGAGCGCGGCATTCCGGCAGCATCGGTGAGAGCAATACTTCTTCCTTGCTGAGCCCCAAAGCCTTGCCCGTGCTCATCAGGATCTGAATATGCCCCGGCGGGCAGGGATGGCCGAACTCATCGAGAACCTTTTGCGTGTAGACTTCCATCAGGTCGACGTTCTTGACGAAGAACCAAAGGTGTTTGTAAAAGGCCGAGGTATAAACCGAGTTGATCACCGGCACGAAGGATCCCCAGTTCTTGTAGAAAAGCTGGATGGTTTCCTTCTTGAGCTTTCCTTCCCGCAGCTCGTTCATGAAGCGAGTCTTATCAACGGTTTCCTTCCAGCGCTTGTCGCACTTCTCCGCCAATTCTGCGACCCATTCCGCTGCTTGGCGTTCATTGCACTTGAGCATGCTTCCGCTCTCCCTCCGATGGGTTTCAATCACCTGACGGAATTACCCGTGGACCCAATGGTCGACGTCGATTTCGTAGCCTTTGTCCTGCGAGATGTCGAATGGGTTGCGGTCCGGATCGAAGCCGCGGTACTCGGCCATGGGCCGGCTAGACGGGCGCTGGCTGAGACAGCCTTCCGGCAGGGAATTTAGAAATCGGCCAATATCATTGACCAGCCAGCCGAAGTGGTTGAGGCCATCCTTCGGGCTTTCCCTTTCGTTCATGTCCCGGCGTGTACGGTCCGGCAAGATTGCCATCGCGGTCTCGCCATCCGCGGCCCAGCGCACCACTCGGTTTTGCGCGCGTATTTTCTTGCTCGTCGTCGACTCGCGAAAGCCGAACACGTTGACGTAAAAGTCGAGCACCTCGTCGTTGTTCGGCACGCACACCGCGAGATGGCGGATGCACGGGAAGGTGCGCTCGATGCGCGGCGCATGAAACTCGTGAGTCGAGAGTGCCACGGTCTGGCCGCTCGGGTCGGTCACCAGATAGTCGCCGTGAAAGAGGCCGCCCTCATCTCGTCGGAGATCTGCTTTGGGAGCGAATGTCTTGAGCCGTGCGGCGACCTGATCGATGTCGTCGACGGTGATGCCGAAGTGGCTGATGCCGAGCTCCTCCGCGCTGTCGCGGCGTTTCAGCGCCGAGATATTGTAAAAGCCATCGGTGAGCGCGATGTCGCCGCGCTCGGAGCGGCCAAGCTCACGCATCGCAAAGAAAGTGGAGTAGAAACTCGCAAGAGTATCCGGTTGCTCGCTGACAATGGCGAGGTAACGAATCTGTGAGCTCATGATCGTTCCTCCTTTCGTTGGGGCGGAAGTTAGCACTTGGCCGCGGGTTGCGTCAAAGGGAAAAGCGCTGAAAAAACGTGCGTGCTTGAGCTAACAGGCAGAAGCATGCGCGGTAAGAAACTTGCCCTATGGCTTTCAATCTTCCTGCTGGCCTGCGTTGTCCGGCCGACTTGGGGCCAGGAGAGCGCCGGGCTTAAAAGAATTCGCATCGGCATGCCCAATCGCGGCGCGACGACCCTCGGCCTTATGGCGGCGCAGACCTACGGTTTATTTCGATCGCAAGGACTGTTCGCCGAACTCATCGTGATGCGGGCCGTCCAGCTCATTGCAGACTTTGATAAGTGGAGATCTAGATTTTTCGACGGTCCTTGCTTCCGGCGCCCGGGCAAGCGTGAACGGGCTGCCGCTCCGACACCGGCATAAGCACTTTTTTCGAGTTGGCGACCAATTCCTGCAGGGCATCGTCGCCGATTAAGACCTCGAAGGAAGTTGCAATTTGCGAAATCGCCGATTTCAGCTTCGCGCTAAAAGCGGCGGGCGAAATACGGGAAGGTCGATAGGCAGAGTTGTTCCCGGATCCGCCGAAGGGCTTGCGCATTGATCTTGGATAGCCCCAGCGCGGCAGAGCCGCAACCGAATAAGAAGAATTAACCACAGAGATCACAAGGGTCACAAGGTAGGGGCGCGATTGATCGCGCCCTCGGAAAAAGGACCCAGAAGGAAATTTATCGCAG
>JBOHVN010000154.1:0-5701 GCA_050735675.1 Binatia bacterium
GCCAACGGCGCGACGATCATCATGAAAAGCAGGCCGAAGATGTTGTTGCCGCCGCCTTCACGGTCGCGGCCGCCGCCGAAGATCGCGGCCCACTGGGCCATATACGCCAGATAGCTGATCGCGCCGGCGAGTGTGGCGGCGATGGTGCTGACCAGGATGTCGCGGTTTTTGACGTGGCTGAGCTCATGACCCAAAACTCCCGCGAGCTCCCGTTTGTTGAGGATGCGCCGGATACCGTAGGTGACCGCGACCGCCGCATGAGCCGGGTTGCGGCCGGTGGCGAAGGCATTGGGCGTCTCTTCGGGTATCACGTATACTTTGGGCATCGGCAAACCGGCCCTGCCGGCCAAGTCTTGCACCAGCCCATAAAGCTCCGGATCGTCGTTAGCGGTAATCTCCTGTCCGCGATACATTTTCAAAACAATTTTGTCGCTGAACCAATAACTAAAGAAATTCATCGCACCGGCCACGACGAGCGCCAACACAGCGCCGTTGGGGCCGCCGAACATATGGCCGATCCACACGACGAGCGCTGTTAGGGCCGCCAGGAGAATCGTGGTACGAAAACCATTCATGTAATCCCCTCCCTTTCGAGGTATCCTAAGTATAGAAAAGCTTATGTCAATATTGCGCTAATTGATCAATAACAATGTGCGTACGGATTTTGCAAAAATCAAGGGCCCGATCGGGCAGGCGTAAAGTACGAGAATAGCGCGTTTTAGGGCCCGCGAGGAGGATCTGAACATGCGCGTCGGAGTGGTCTTTCCGCAAACCGAAATCGGCAGCGATCCAGGTGCGATCAAGGATTACGCCGAAGCGGCCGAACAATTGGGCTTTCGCCACCTGCTTGTTTACGATCATGTCATCGGCGCCAATCCCGCCAGCCGTCCGGGCTGGCATCCGCCTTACACCTACTTAGACACGTTTCATGAGCCGTTCGTTCTGTTCGGATATCTGGCCGGCGTCACCCAACAGCTTGAGCTCGTCACCGGCATCCTGATCTTGCCTCAGCGCCAAACGGTTCTGGTGGCGAAACAGGCCGCGGCGCTCGACGTTCTAAGCGGCGGCCGGCTCCGTTTGGGTATTGGAATCGGTTGGAACCCGGTGGAATACGAAGCCCTCGGCTCCGACTTCAAAAACCGCGGGAGCCGCTCTGAAGAACAGGTCGAGGTGCTGCGCAGGCTTTGGACCGAGGAACTGGTCACGTTCAACGGCCGCTGGCACAAGATCACCGATGCCGGCCTCAAACCACTGCCGGTTCAGCGGCCGATTCCCATTTGGTTCGGCGGCAGCGACGATCGCGTCCTGCGCCGCCTGGCAAAACTTGGCGACGGCTGGTTTCCGCTGCTCGGCCCGGACGATAAGTGCCGCGCGATGATCGGCAAGATCCGCGACTATGCGAAAGGGTTCCGCCGTGATCCCGGCGCGATCGCGATCGAAGGAAGAATCAGTTACGGCCAGGGATCGGCGGAAAGTTGGCTGAAGGATTTGCAAGCTTGGAAAAATCTCGGCGCCGGCTACGTCAGCTTCAACACCATGAAAGCGGACCTCGCTTCGCCGGCAGCGCATATCGAAGCCATTCGCCGCTTCCAGGCCGCCACCGCCGGCTCCTGGTAATCTAGCAGATTGCTGAAAACTCTGATTGCAGGCTGCTCAAAAAGATCTCAGAGGCGAGTGAGCAAAATGGGATAGTGGAGTACAGGAGTATTGGGTTTCAATCCATGACTCCAACACTCCACCACTCCAAACGCTTACCTAGCGCATCACCGTGGCGGCATCGCGCCCATGCTTGTCGAGCCACGCGCGCACCGCCTGGAACGGCTCGCCGTTGGTCGCAACGGCTTGGCGCAAGGCTTCGACGGTCCGAAGCAAGTTGCGCTCGCATGCTTCGTAGAGCGACTCGAACAGATCGAGGTCTTTGAGATAGACGATGTAGTGCATCAGCACCGCATTGTTGAGCGGCTGCCGGCTGAAGCCGCGAAAACGGTGCGCCGGCCGATCGGCGATGCGGCGCGACCACTCGGCCTTGCTGCGCGCGAAGACTTCTTCGCGCAGGCGGAGCTTGTCGTCGCGCGCCATGTCGCTTTTGTAAAGGCCGCCCAATTCTCGCGCGACTTCGGCGATAAAGCCGCCGAACTCCCGTTCTTCCTGCCACAACAGCAGCGCGCGCTGGTGTTCGGCGCTGCCGTCGCCAAACCGCTCTTGAAAAAAATCGATGGCCGCGCGATGACCGGCGAAGTTTGCCGAGCTTTCGTTGAAAGCGCCGGCGCCGTTGACGTAGAGCGTGTTGTGAAACAACTCGTGAAACACAATCTCGCTCAGCAGCACCTTGTCGTACTTGAGCAGATGGGAGAGCAGCGGGTCATCGAACCAGCCGAGCGTGCTGAAGGCGGGCGAAGTGCGCAGATGAGTGTCGTAACCCTCGGCTTGGAGCCGCTCGATTTCCGTCATCGCCTCGTCTTTGGAGAAAAATCCCTTGTAAGGCACGCTGCCGACGATCAAGAACCACCAGGTGTACGGCCTCAGCTCGGTCTTGGGCGCCGCCACGACGACATAAGTCAGGTCGGGGCGGTCGACGTAGGAGTAGCTCGCATAGCTTCCGCCGACGTTGAATTTAAGCGCGTCGCGCGCGTAGTCGCGCACGGCCAGCACCAGGCGCAACTTTTCCTGCGTGTCCGGCGTCACTTTAGGGCTTTGAATCAAGTCCGCGATCGGCTCGCGCCGCCAGAGAATTTTTCCTTCTTCGTAAGCCGCCCGCATCACGTAAACCGGCGAGCACCCGGGCAGCATGGCGCCGCCGAAAAACATGGCAAGACCGAGCGCGCTGAATTGTTTCATTCGGTTGCTTGGCAAGCCGCTTCGCAGGAAAGCAAGCGGGCTCAATCCGCCGCACAATGAATTAAGGAAGAACTTTTGCCGAATTTTCATGAATCGCCAATTTTAACTCTTCGCGCTCGTACTGCAATTGGTACAGGCGGTGATAGATGCCGCGCCTTTCCATCAATTCGGCGTGCGAGCCCACTTCGCGAACTTCGCCGTGGTGCAGCACGATGATGCGGTCGGCGTTGCGGATAGTCGAGAGCCGGTGCGCGATCAAGAGACAAGTCCGGTTGCGCATGACTTTTTCCAGGGCGTCTTGAATCAACGCTTCGGTCTCCGAATCGATGCTGGAAGTCGCCTCATCCATGACGAGAATTTCCGGTTGGTAAACCAAAACGCGCGCCAGCGCCAGGAGCTGGCGCTGGCCGCCGGAAAAATTGCTGCCGCGCTCGCGCACATGCGCGGAATAACCGTCGGGCAGCCGGCGAATCAATTCGTCAATGTTGGCGATCCGTGCCGCCTCTTCGATTCGTTCGAGCGGAATCGACGGATTGCCGAGAGCGAGGTTGGCGCGCACGTCGCCGGAAAACAAAAAGACGTCCTGCAACACGACGCCGAGACGGCGCCGCAGCGCGCGCAAATCCCACTGGCGCACGTCGACGCCGCTGACTTTGATGGCGCCGCGCTCGATGTCGTAAAAACGGTTGAGCAGCTTGATCGTCGTGGTCTTTCCCGAACCGGTAGCGCCGACCACGGCGACTCTCTCGCCCGGCTCGATGCGGAACGACACCCCCTTCAACACCGGCGCGTCGGCTTTGTAGTGGAACCACACGTTGTCAAAAACTACCTCGCCGCGGAACGGTTTCGGCACCCGAGCGTTTCGCGGAGTGCGAATATCGACCGGCGAATCGAGCAACTGAAAGATCCTTTCCGCCGAGGCCATGGCCGACTGCATGACGGCATACTTCTGGCTAAAGTCGCGCAGCGGCACGAAGAAGCGGTGCAGGTATTCCTTGAACGCCACCAGCGTGCCGATGCCGATGGCGCCGTGCAGGACCTCGCCGCCGCCGTACCAGAGCAGCAAGCCGACGCTCACCGCCCCGGCAGCTTCGACCATCGAGTAAAGCGCCGCTTCATAAAGATTGGACGACTGATAGGCGTCGCGGTGATCGGCGTTGAGCGTGTCGAAATGACGATAAGTCTTGGTCTCGCGGGCGAACAGCTGGATCACCGCCATGCCGGAAATCGCCTCGCCCAAATAGGCGTTAATGCGCGCGATCCGCTCGCGAATCTGGCGGTAGGTCCGGCGCGCCTTGACGCGAAAAAAATTGATCGCCAGCGCCATCGGGGGGATCAACGCCAGCGACACCAGCGCCAGCCCGACGTGCAGATAAAACATAATGCCGATAATCCAAATCACCATGATGAAGTCGGCGACGAGGGTCACCACGCCGGACGAAAACATTTCCTGGAGCACGTCGACATCGGTGGTCATGCGCGTCACCAGGCGGCCCACCGGGTTGCGATCGAAATAGCTCATCGGCAGTTTCTGAACGTGCGAAAATATCGCCACGCGGAGATCGGCGAGACAGCGCTGGGCGACGAGCATGGCCAGATAGTAGTGCGCGAAGGCCGCGGCCGTCTCGCCGATCAGCGCCCCCAAAAACATCAGCATGACGTTTTGCAGGCCCCACAGGTCCTTGCTCGCGATATACTGATCGATGCCGACCTTCATCAAATACGGCTGCGCCAAACCGAAGGCCTGCTGCAGCGGCAACAGCAACAGGCTTAGTAGGAACAACCGCTTGTACGGACGGATGAATCGCCACAGACGCTTGATCAGCCTGAAATCGTAGGCCTTGCCGAGAATTTCTTCTTGCTGCGATGCTTGCGCCATCTAGATCTGTTCCAGCTCCTCGCTCAGCCGCTGCTGCTGATAAAGCTCGGCGTAAACCCCGCCGCGCCGCGCCAACTCGTCATGACTGCCGCGCTCGATGATCTTGCCTTCATCGAGCACGAGAATCTCGTCTGCTTCCTTGACCGCCGAAATCCGGTGCGAGATGATCAGGCAGGTTTTTTCCTTGAGAATGGCCCGGAGCTCGTGAAGAATTTCGGCTTCGGTTTGCGCGTCGACGCTGGACAGGCAGTCGTCGAGAATCAATACCGGCGGATCCATGATCAGCGCCCGCGCCAGCGTGGCGCGCTGCTTCTGTCCGCCCGAAAGCGTCACGCCGCGCTCGCCGACCACTGTCTCCAGACCCTGAGGAAAGATTTCCAGGTCGCGGTCGAGCTTGGCGATCTTGACGGCGCGCGCCAGCTCTTCGGCGCTACATTCATCGCGGCCGAAAGTCAGGTTGCCTTTGAGCGAGGTCGAAAAAAGAAACGGATCCTGCGGCACGTAGCCGATCGTCTTGCGCAAATCGCCGAGCGAAAGCTTGCGGATATCCTGCCCGTCCATCAGAATAGCGCCGCTGGAAACATCGAAGAGCCGCGGCACCAACTGGGCGAGCGTGCTCTTGCCTGAGCCGACCCGCCCCACCAGACCGACAGAGCGTCCGACGGGAAGTTTGAAGTCGACGCCTTCGAGCGCGGCATAACCGTTTCTCTGGCGCTCATAGGCGAAAGAAACATCGCGGAATTCAATCCCCTGCCGGAGCGAGCCGGCGGGCGCGCGCGCTGCGTCATCGACGATCTCGGGTTTGCTGTCGAGAATTTCTTCGAGCCGGCGCATCGCCGCTCGGCCGCGCTCGACTAAGGACAGCATCCAGCCGAAGGCCGCCGTGGGCCAAGCCAGCACATTAAGATAGGCGATGAAGGCGACGATGTCGGCCACCAGCAGGTCGCCGCGCAGCACGCGCACGCCGCCGTACCAGATGACGAT
>JBOHVN010000155.1:0-8377 GCA_050735675.1 Binatia bacterium
ACTTCGTGATGCGGTTCCAACAGTTGACCGGGCCGCTGATGGCCAAGGGATTCGAGGATACGGCCCTTTACGTCTACAATCGCTTGCTGTCGCTGAACGACGTCGGCGGCGATCCCGATCATTTCGGTGTTTCGGTCGATGAATTTCATGACTTTAATCGGCGTCGCCACGAGCGTTGGCCGCACACGATGAACGCGACGGCGACGCACGACACCAAGCGCGGCGAGGATGCGCGGGCGAGAATCAACGTGCTTTCGGAGCTGCCCGACGAGTGGGAACAACAGCTAAGATCGTGGAGCAGAATCAACCGCGTGAAAAAAAGCATGATCAAAGGCGACCAAGCGCCGGATCGCAACGACGAGTACTTTCTCTACCAAACCTTGATCGGCGCGTATCCGGTCGATGGCCCGGAGGATGGAAGCTTTTTAGAGCGCTTGAAATCGTATTTGATCAAAGCGGTGCGCGAAGCCAAAGTTCATACGGAGTGGCTCAAGCCGGACAGGGCTTACGAAGAGGCTTTCGTCAATTTTGCCGAAGCGATCCTGGCGCCGTCGAAGGACAACCGTTTCCTTGCCGAGTTTACGCCGTTCGTCAACGGCATCGCCCATGGCGGCATGTTCAACTCGCTGGCGCAAACGCTGGTGAAAATGACCGCGCCGGGGGTTCCGGATATCTATCAGGGCACCGAGCTTTGGGACTTGAGTTTCGTCGATCCGGACAACCGCCGACCGGTGGATTACGTCTCACGGGCGCGTTGGTTGGAAGAGCTCAAGTCCGCCGAGTCGAAGGACCGCTTGGGCTTGCTGCACGATCTGCTTTCTCACTGGCAAGACGGACGCATCAAGCTTTATTTAATATCCAAGCTGCTGGGCTTTCGCCGTGCCCATGCCGATCTCTTCGCCGCGGGCGAGTACGTCCCGCTCAAGGCCGCCGGCGAGATCGGCAAGCGAGTTTGCGCCTTTGCCAGACACCGAGGTCAAGTGTGGGCGCTGGCGATCGTGCCGCGTCTGGTCGGGCAAGCGGCTTATCGCGGCTACGCGCCGCTGGGCGAGGAGACGTGGGGCGAGACGGCGCTCGATCTGCCGGCCCAGGCTCCGCGCGGCTGGCTCGACCTGATAAGCGGGGAGACTCTCGACGGAGCGCCGCCGGCAGCAAATCGTCTATCGCTGGGAAACGTATTCAAGCATTTTCCAGTGGCATTGCTCTATCACGAAGAAACCATGGGCCCGTCCCAGTCTGTTGAGGAAAACGCGCATGCAACAATTGTCCAGCATACTGCATGAGGGGACCGATCGCGTCATTATCGAAGGGGTGGCGCCGGAAATCGACGGCGGGCGGTTTCCGGTCAAGCGCACGCGCGGCGAACCGGTAACGGTCGAAGCCGACGTCTTCGTCGACGGCCATGACGCGATCTCCGCCGTGCTGCTGTTTCGCCGCGAACAGGACAAAGAGTGGCGCGAGGCGCCGATGACGCCGCTGGTTAACGACCGTTGGCGCGGCGTGTTCGTCGCCGCCGAGACCGGGCGTTACGTTTACACGCTAAGCGCGTGGGTCGATCGTTTCAAGTCGTGGCGCCGGGATCTGCGCAAAAAAGCCGACGCCGGCGCTCACACGGATCTGGATATGCTGACTGGCGCTCTGCTGATCGAGGAAGCGAGCAAGCGCGCCACCGCCGCCGACGCGAAAAAGCTTGCCGAGTGGGCGAAAAATTTAAGCGCGAAAAATCAAACTTTGGCGGCCAAGCTGGTCCAAGCGCTGAGCGACGAGCTTGCCGCCGTGGTGGAAGACTATCCTGACAGAAATGTCGCGACGAGATACAAGAAAGAATCGACCGTCGTGGTTGACCGCGAGAAGGCGCGTTTCGGCTCATGGTACGAGATGTTTCCGCGCTCGTGCGCGGCCAAACCCGGCGCGCACGGGACTTTCGAAGATTGCGAACGTTTGCTTCCCGACGTGGCGTCGATGGGTTTCGATGTTCTCTATCTGCCGCCCATTCATCCGATCGGGCGGACCTTCCGCAAGGGGAAGAATAATGAGGTGACCAGCGGCGCCGACGACCCGGGCAGCCCGTGGGCGATCGGCGCCGAGGAGGGCGGTCATAAAGCCATTCATCCGCAGCTCGGCACGGTGGAAGATTTTAAACGGCTCGTCAAAAAAGCGGAGTCGCTCGGTGTCGAGGTCGCGCTCGATCTGGCATACCAGTGCAGTCCCGATCATCCTTACGTCAAGGAACATCCGCAGTGGTTTCGCTGGCGCCCGGATGGCACCGTGCAGTACGCTGAGAACCCGCCAAAAAAATATCAGGATATCTACCCGCTCGATTTTACCTCGGAGCAGTGGCGCGAGCTCTGGCAAGAATTAAGAAGCGTGGTGCAATATTGGATCGAGCAGGGGGTGCAGATCTTTCGCGTCGACAACCCGCATACCAAGCCGCTGCCGTTTTGGGAGTGGCTGATCAACGACGTGAAGAAGGATCATCCGGACGTAATTTTTCTCGCCGAGGCGTTCACGCGTCCGAAACTGATGTACAACCTGGCCAAGCTGGGCTTCAGCCAGTCCTATACCTATTTCACCTGGCGCAACACCAAGCCCGAGCTGGCGCAGTACTTCAAAGAGCTTACCCAGACCGAAGTGCGCGAATACTTTCGTCCCAATTTATGGCCGAATACGCCGGATATCCTGAGCGAGTATCTGCAGTTCGGCGGCCGCCCGGCATTTATGGTGCGGCTCGTGCTCGCCGCCACGCTCGGCGCCAGCTACGGGATCTACGGTCCGGCGTTCGAGCTGCTCCAAGCGCGCCCGCGCGAGCCCGGCAGCGAAGAGTATTTAGATTCGGAGAAATACGAGATCAAACAGTGGAATCGAGACAGCGCGGACAGCCTCAAAGAACTTATCACGCGGGTCAACCGGATTCGCCGCGAGAACCCGGCGCTGCAGAGCGATCGGCGCCTGCGCTTCCATGAAACCGATAACGAGCAGATCATCTGTTACACCAAACAGTCGGAGGATCTCGACAACGTGATCGCCGTCGTGGTGAATCTGGATCCGCACCACGTGCAGTCCGGTTGGGTGAAAATCCCCATCGAGACGTTTGAGATCGATCCCCTGGAATCCTATCAGGCGCATGATCTACTGACCGGCGCGCGCTTCCTCTGGCACGGCGCGAAAAATTACGTCGAGCTCAACCCGCAGGTGATCCCCGCCCATATTTTGCGCCTGCGTCGACGCGTCCGGCGGGAACAAGACTTCGATTATTTTATGTGACGACTATGAAACCGGCAAAAAGAAGCGCGCGCGATCTTTCTCTCGGCGACGACCCGCTTTGGTACAAGGACGCCGTCATTTATGAACTCCATGTCCGGGCGTTTGCCGACGGCAACGCCGACGGCATCGGCGATTTCAAAGGACTGACGGAAAAGCTCGACTATCTGCATGATCTCGGCGTCACCGCGCTTTGGTTGTTGCCGTTCTATCCGTCGCCGTTAAAAGACGACGGCTACGACATCGCCAGCTACAGCGAAATCCATCCCGACTACGGCACGCTCAAGGACTTCAAAGTGTTTTTAAGAGAAGCGCACCGGCGCGCCCTGCGCGTGATCACCGAGCTGGTCGTCAATCACACCTCGGACCAGCATCCGTGGTTTCAACGCGCGCGGCGCGCGGCGCCGGGCAGCAAGGAGCGCGATTTCTACGTCTGGAGCGACAACCAGGAATCGTACAAAGAAGCGCGCATCATCTTCAAAGATTTTGAGACCTCGAACTGGGCATGGGATCCCGTTGCGAAAGCCTACTACTGGCATCGTTTTTATTCACACCAGCCCGATTTGAATTTCGCCAATCCGGCGGTCAAGCGGGCGATTTTCGACGTGGTCGATTTCTGGCTGGAGATGGGCGTCGACGGCTTGCGCCTGGACGCGGTGCCCTACCTTTTTGAACGGGACGCCACCAGCTGCGAAAACTTGCCGGAAACCCATATCTTTTTAAAAGAGCTGCGCCGCCACGTCGACGAAAAGCATGACAATCGCATGCTACTCGCCGAGGCCAACCAGTGGCCCGAAGAGGCGGTGACTTATTTCGGCGCCGGTGACGAATGCCACATGGCATTTCACTTCCCGTTGATGCCGCGCATTTTCATGTCCGTGCACATGGAGGATCGTTTCCCCATCGTCGACATCCTGGGCCAGACGCCGGAGATCCCGGCCAATAGCCAGTGGACATTGTTTCTGCGCAACCACGACGAGCTGACCCTCGAAATGGTGACCGATGAGGACCGCGATTACATGTATAAGGTCTACGCCAGCGATCCGAAGGCTCGGATCAATCTCGGCATCCGCCGCCGCCTGGCGCCGCTGCTGGGAAACAACCGCAGAAAAATCGAATTGCTCAATTGCCTGCTCTTTTCTCTGCCGGGGACGCCGGTCGTTTACTACGGCGACGAGATCGGCATGGGCGACAATTTTTACCTCGGCGATCGCAATGGCGTGCGCACGCCGATGCAGTGGAGCGCGGACCGCAACGCCGGCTTTTCCCAAGCCAACCCACAGCGTCTGTTTCTGCCCATCATCATCGACCCGGAGCATCATTACGAGGCCACTAACGTCGAGGCCCAGCAGCAGAATTTAAGCTCGACGCTGTGGTGGATGAAGCGGCTGATCACGTTGCGCAAGCGCTATCATGCCTTCGGCCGCGGCACGACCGAGTTTCTTTATCCGGAAAATCGCCGCGTGCTGGTTTTTATCCGCCGCCTGGAAGATGAGATCATCCTGACCGTGGCGAATCTGTCGCGCTTCGTGCAGTGCGCCGAGCTGGATCTGTCGGAATTCAAAAGCCGGGTGCCGGTAGAGCTTTTCGGTCAAACCGAGTTTCCGCCGATCGGCGACCTGCCGTACTTCATCACCTTGGGGCCGCATGGCTTTTATTGGTTCAAGCTCGAAAACGTGCAAGCGGCGGCGCCGCGCGCGCCCGAGGAAACGCCGCTTGCCGCGCTTGAAGTGCCCGGCGCGTGGGAGCAGATCTTCTCGCGGGCGGGCAAATCCGGGCTGGAAAAAATCCTCCCGCGCTATCTGAAAAATTGCCGCTGGTTCGGCGGCAAGGCGCGCAAGATGCGATCGGTCAGCGTGATCGAAGCGATTGCGGTGCCGGCCGATGGCCAGGAGGCCTGCTTTACGGCCTTGGAAGTGGCCTATGGCGAGGGCCAGCCGGAGATTTACCTTTTGCCGCTGGCCTTTGTCACGGGCGAACGCGCCGCCGAGCTGCAGCAAGCTTCGCCGCAGGCCGTGGTGATGCGGCTCAAGAGCAAGCAGGCCGGGGCGATCACCGAGGGGATCGTCGTCGACGCGCTTTACGATCGCGAGTTCCTCAAGACCTTGCTCGGTGCAATTGCGCGCCGGCGCAGCCTGCGCGGCAAGTCCGTCGAGGTCTTCGCCTCCTCGTCAAAACACTTTCGCACTTTACGGGGACCGTCGCAGACGCCTTTGGAGCCGGTGCTCATGAAAAGGGAGCAGAGCAACACGTCGATCGTCTATGGCGACCGCTTCATCCTCAAAATATTCCGCCGGCTCCAGGACGGCGTGAATCCCGATTTGGAGATCGGCCGCTTCATCACGGAAAAGACTGCTTTCGAGCACGTTCCCAAGCTGGCTGGGAGCTTTCAGTTGCGCCGCCGCAACAACGGCTTCGCGACCGTGGGTATCCTGCAAAGCTATGTTAGAAACCAGGGCGATGCGTGGCGCTACACGCTGGATCATCTCGCCGACTTTTTCGAAGCTTGCTCGGCGCTCACCGAGTTGCCGGCCGAACTGCGTCGTCAGGTAAGCCACATGGTGGATTTCGTCGATCGCGAAGTGCCGGAGGCGGCGCGCGAGCTCATCGGAACCTATCTGGCGTCAGTCGCGCTGCTCGGCCGGCGCACCGGCGAGCTTCACGTCGCGCTCGCTTCCGATAGCCAGGATCCTGACTTTGCCGCCGAGGCCTTCACGCCCTTCTATCGCCGCGCCGTTTACCAAAGCATGCGCACGCTTGCCGATCGCGCCCTGGGGTCGCTGCGCGAGCGCCTGAAAACCTTGCCTGAGGAAGGGCGCAGCGAAGCCGAGCGGGTGCTTGGTCTCAAGAATGAAATTTTTAACCGCTTCCGCTTTATCGTCGACCAAAAAATCACCGCCATGCGGATTCGCTGTCATGGCGATTATCATCTGGGCCAGGTGCTGTTTACCGGCAAGGATTTCGTTATCACCGATTTCGAGGGCGAACCGGCGCAGCCGATCGCCGAGCGCCGCAGCAAGCGCTCGCCGCTGGTCGACGTCGCGGGCATGCTGCGGTCATTCGACTACGCGGCGCTTTCGGCGCTCAAAAGCAGCGATTTCCGGCCGGAAGGGTTGCCCCATTTGAACGCAGCGTCAAATAGCTGGGTGTTCTGGGTGTCGGTGGTGTTTCTGCAGAGTTATCTCGAGGCCAGCCGCAGCGGCGGATTTTTGCCGGCCGCGAAACAGGAACTTAAAGTGTTGCTCGATCTGTACCTGCTGCAGAAAGGCGTGTACGAACTCAATTATGAGCTTAACAATCGGCCCGAATGGGTCGGTGTGCCGATTCGCGGCATTCTCGATATTTTACAATCCGCCCACTAGTCTGCTCCGGGCTAGCCTTTCTCGGCGGCGGGCGGCTCCCGTTGCACCTTGCGCACGGTTAGTCTAACCGTTGCCGGATTGAGCTGCTGCAACGTGATATTCTGCGGGTGTCGCACGTTTTGTTCCGAGATGCGCACGGTCTTGCGCCCGGCCGCATCGACCGACGAAAGGTCGATGTCGATCCTGAGCCTGGACCTGCTCGAATCGAAAAAATAAAACGACCGTTTGGGCCCGGTGAACGTCGCAGTCACTGCGGGCGGCTCAATTTCTTCGATGCGGTACTCCGGCGGCAGGTTTTGCACTTGCACCGGCAGCTTGTAGGTGACCTCGACGGTGCTCGACCCCGGGACCAAAACGTACCAAAGTCCGATCGCCAAGGAAAAAGTCAACAGCTTCGCGAGCCAGTTTTGGCGCACCAGCGAGACCGAAATCGCGCGCCGCTCCGCCGACGGGTACTTTTCTTGAAGAAATCCCTGCAAAGCCAAATTCAACTCTTGAATATTGGCTACCTGGCGCAGCCGGCCGGCTCTGGCGACTGAGATTGTGCCGCGCTCCTCCGAAACCGCGATGCAGAGCGCGTCGCTCAGTTCGGCCAGCCCAAGAGCGGCGCTGTGACGCGTCCCGACATTGGTTAGCTGCTGGAAATCCTTGGAGAGCGGCAAATGAGCGGCAAAAAGAGAGACGCGGTCGTTTTCGACTATAACCGCGCCGTCGTGGCCCGGCGAATGCGGATCGAAAATGCTTTTGAGCAGCGGCTCGCTGAGCTTCGCTTCCAACTCGATGCCACCCATGATGTGCCGGGCGGTGGGATCTTTGCCTTCGATGACGATTAGCGCGCCGATTTTGTCCTTGGCCAGGTCGTCCACGGTTTTCACCAGAACGTCCGCCATGTCCGAACGCAGCGGCCGGACCCACTTTGGCGCTAAGCTCCAGACGGCGATGCGTTCAAAGATCTGTCTTAGTTCCTCCTGGAAAATCACCACAATGATGATCAAAAAAATCGCGAAAAAGCCCTGGAATATCCACGCGGTCAATTGCAGGTCGAGGTATCTGGCGAGAATGTAAATCGCGGCCAGGATAAAAATGCCGCGGATGACAAATGCCGCGCGGGTCTCCTTAAGAAACGCCGTGGCGGTATAGAGCAAAACCGCCACAACGAGGATATCGATGACGTCGGCGATGCCGATATTAAAAAACGGCGTAAACATGATCAGAGCCTTTTGGCGGATGTCTTAGAACTAAGAGCAAGCGCACACTGCCGCAGTGGAACCGGCGCATCGATTTAACTCTGGACAGCGTCGCGCGCAAAGCGATATTTTCAGTTGTCGCACCGGGCGCACCCGGATGCAAGCCGATTCGCGATTTCGCGACCGGATGGCCAGCGCAATTGCGCCACTTTATTAGCCGTATTCGTAATCGCGTTTTGGTAGTGGTTCAGTTAGGCCAAGATCTCTCACGGAGTTTACTTGAATATCTTTATCGAGGGGTTCGAGACGACAAATTTAGTTGTCATTCCGAGTCCTTCAGTGGGGACTCGGGATGAACTTCGCGAGGAATCTTTCTCGATGTGAAATTCGTGGCGCACTTGAATGAACCACTACCCGCATTTCCATCGCTTAAAAGGGCAATTTTTCACCTTTCACCCAGCCCAAAGTCTTCTGCCTTCAGTCGGGGTCTAGGAAAATCCCTTCACGTTAGAAAAAACCCTTCAAAAAAGCTTTCGTTCATATCAGCGAGTCAAACGTCTCTCTTGT